>NZ_JBEXNL010000017.1:0-91459 GCF_040611135.1 Tsukamurella sp. NPDC003166 | reverse complement strand
GGGCCGCAACGCCATGCCCACAATCCCGAACCGCGCCCGAAAACACCAATCCGAAACCGATCAGGACGGGACGGCCACCTCATGAAAGATCGAGGCTAACAAGCCCTGATCGCCGCTGATATCGACGAACCCGGTGTCCCACGATCAACCCGCACCCACCGCCGACCAGTCGCGTCACGGACCCAGCGGGGCTTGCCGCGGCGGGTCTCGTCGATCCCCAGCACGCGCACGGGTGCCGGCGCGGCCAGTACCTGCTCTGCGTGCTCGACGAACGCGGCATGCGCGGTCGGCCACGACACGCCCGCTGCTGCCGCGACCTCGACCACCGACCGGGCGTTCTCGCCGATGTCCCGCCCGATCTGGGTGCGCAACCGGGTGGTGGTCCGGCGCCGCGCCGGAACCTCACTGATCCGGTCAGTGAACGTCGCCCGATCACACGCATCGTTGCGGCATCGGTATCGAGTCTTCCGCCAGCGCAATCGGATTGGATCATCCCCATAGCGCAGATCGCGTGGATACGTGACCGCATGATCCTTGACGAAGGTCGAGACGACACCACATGACGGGCACGCGGCAGCCTTCGAATCACAGTTGATCACCTCCACCAGCCGCGTCCTGTCCGGCAGCGCCGAAACGCTCGTGACCTGCAGACCTTCCAGGCCCAGCAACAACGAAGTACGCGCGCTCATGCCCCTGGTACTCCTCACCGAAATCGGAATGTGTCGCAACATCCAGATTTCCGGAGACCAGGGGCTCCTCACGTCACCGACACGCCGCGCCTCTGACCAGGGACTGTCCGCTCAAGCTTGAAGAGCCGCTTTACCGGGGAGTCGATGCTGAAGCCGACGATCCGCCCCGAGCAGGCGTCCTTGATCGCGCACAGGTAGAGCTTGCCCTCGTCGGTCCAGTGCTCGGTGATATCCGTCAGCCACAACCCGTTCGGGACTCAGCGGTGAAGTCGCGTTCGACCAGGTCATCGTGCACCGGCGGCCCGGGCTTCTTGCCGCCCTTGCCGCGCTTCTTCCCGAAGCTCGACCACCAGCCGTTGGCGCAGCAAATCTGCCACGCCGTCCGGCCACATATCGACGGCCTGCCGCCTCGGCCTCGTCAGTGAGGAGCCGGTATCCGAACTCCGGGGCCTCGCAGTGATCTGCCCGACACGGCGCCCTTAGCCAGTAGCCCGCTGACGCCTCTCCCGAGTGGTTGGATCAAGGCGTCGCACTCAACATTCCCTACCTGCTTACGAGGGCATCTCTCCCTACCTCACTCCGGTCAACATACGCACCACCAGTGGAGTCGGACTGAACAGGACACCCCACCGAATTTCCGAAGAAACTATTCCTCGCCAGCACTGTTCCCTACAGGAATTGACACCGCCGAGGTCTTCCACAATGGTGCGTGTTAGCGAGGCTGGCGATGTTGGATATTGTCCAGCATCATGTTCGCCTCCAACGAGCGTTCGCTTGCACGGTTCGACGCCAGGTCAGCTCGGTACGAAGCACCATCGATCGACCGAATCACCTCATCAAGTTTGCTCGACAGCGTATCCGAGAGTGAATGAATCGCGGCACCTAGATCATTGAACCCGGCGATCAGAATTGCGTTCGCTCTGCGCTGCTCATAGATGGCGGCGAACTTGAAATCAGTTTGAGCTCGCGCAACCAGTCTATCAATTCGGTCAGACGCCGACCTGGCCCCAATCGCGATGTCCGAAACCATCGCCATCGACACAGGCGACTCTGTTGTGGGTTCATTTAGTTCCGTTGCGAGGCGACGATCCATTCGAGCTCGAGCATGAATTGCAAATTGAAATCCGTCAAGATTGTCGGTGATCAAGCTGAGATGTACTCCAGATTCCTCGATTGCCTGCCAGAACGCACTATAAGCACCGGCATGAAAACACCTCTCTGCCGTGCGGGTGCATTCCTCCAACGATTCGAACGCGGGACTGAGGATGCTCCAAAATCTCGAGAGCACCTCATCCGTCGATCGCACTTCTCTCTGACATAGAAGCACGAGACGAAGGTGCTCGTTTGCCGCCGATTTCGCGGCGGCAGGGTCACCGGCCAGCTGTCTGGCCGGGGTGGCAGACACAACCCCACGGGTAGAGCGGCTCCGGAATCCCCACTTGTGCACGCAATGAAAGTAGCAGCCGTCCTGGGTCGCGATCGCTGTTCGCACAAGGTTCACCCGTTCAGTCGACAGAATCGGACTCCCGCCCGGTCCCCGCCACCGCACCTCGGCACGGATCGCCTTGGCCTCCCGGCCTAAGACTCGACTGCCCTGAACATGACACAAGAGCGACAGCTCGCGACGAGGTCAGCCTCGGCTACGGGAGGAAAAACGGGCCACGATGTAGAGGCGTAACTCCACGACTGCGGCGGGCAGCCGGTGCCGAGCTTCATGCCGGGGGAAGTCCACCGACCTCGAGAGGTCGGGGCCTGACCCCAATCCGCCCCAGTACCGTCAGCCCCATGGCAATCGCCCCTCAATCGCGGCAGGCCCTGGTCTTGTACGCTGCGGCAGCGTATTGGGGATACCGAACGTCGTCCGAGGCAACATCGCAGGCCGCTTCCCGGCTGCTGTTGCGCGCATTCGAGGCAGAGGCTTCTGACCTGCAGCCCTACCCAACTGTCGTCTCGGCGCCCCCAGACTCGGACGGTGAGCATCACCGACATCGCGGGGCACCGGCTCGTGCGCCAACTCGGCGTCGGCCCCGTCCGGCGGATGCACTTGGCAACAGGACTAACCGGCGTCGACAACTCCTCGCACAATCGCCCGGCGACCGTTCGAGATCACACGATCTGAACCTTAAACTATTAGTCTCAGTAAGTTATTCTTCGATCGAGCCTGGGGAGCAACCACCTCACCTGTCGCCCGCAGCGTTCTCCCCAGGCTCCCCCACGACTCCCCTGCCGGCCGGGCTACCGCAGGCCGACCGGCTCAGTCCGTGCCGTCACCGTCGTCCCCGCCGGACCGGTAGCCGAACGCCCCGGCGAGGGCGATGCCCAACGCCAGACCGATCACGATGCCCATCGTCCCGTTGCCGAGCGCCACCCCGACCACGGCACCGAGGGCCACCCCGAGAGCGCTGCCCAGGGCCAGCTTGTTGTAGCCCTTGTCGCCCCACGGCCCCTTTCGGCCGCGCACCGGACCCGCGCCGGTCACCGTCGTCGCTCACCCCCGCACCGTACCGCCCCGACCCGCGCGGACCCCGGTAGAATCAGGAGCAATCGGTCGTGCCGACCCCGTCGACAGCCTCCTGGAGTGAAGAAGCATGCGCATCCGCCCCGTCGTGTCCCGTCGTGCCCTGACGGTGGTGGTCGCAACGGCCGTCACCGCCGCCCTGGTCGCGAGCTGCACGACCTCGGCGAACGACGCGATGCCGCTGCCGGACGCGAGCCAGAAGATCACCGACTCGACGCCCTTCTTCGACCTGCTGCGCCCGCAGATCACCTCGAGCGTCAAGAACGGCGCGGTCGACGTGCAGCCCGGCCTTCCGGTCAAGATCACGGCCAACGGCGGCACCCTCACCAAGGTCGTGATGACCAACCCGGACGGCAAGGAGGTGGCCGGCAAGCTCAGCGACGACGGCCGCTCCTGGAGCAACTCGGAGGTGCTCGGCTACAACAAGCAGTACACGCTGCGCGCGGAGGCCAACGGCGTCGGCGGCGTGAACGTGGCCAACGAGACCTTCAGCACGCAGTCGCCGAACAACCAGACCCAGGCGTACTTCAGCACCGTCGGCGAGACGGTGGTGGGCGTGGGGCAGACCGTCGGCGTGAAGTTCGACGAGGCGATCAAGGACCGGGTCGCCGCGCAGCGCGCCATCACCGTCGTCACCGAGCCGCCGGTCGAGGGCGCCTTCTACTGGATCAGCCCGACCGAGGTGCGCTGGCGGCCGCAGAACTACTTCAAGCCCGGCACCAAGGTCAGCGTGGACGTGAAGATCTACGGCGTGGACCTCGGCAACGGCACCTTCGGCCAGAAGGACGCGTCGACCAAGTTCACCATCGGCGATGAGGTGATCGCCACCGTCTCCGACAAGGACAAGATCGTCCGGATCAGCCGCAACGGCAAGCTGGTCAAGACGATGCCCACCTCGATGGGCGAGCCGAACAACGCCACCCCCAACGGGATCTACATGATCGGCGACCACCGCGATCAGATGATCATGGACTCGTCCACGTACGGCGTTCCGGTCAACTCCGCCAACGGATACCGCACCCTCGTGGACTACGCGACCCAGATGTCCTACAGCGGCATCTACGTGCACAGCGCCCCGTGGTCGATCAGCCAGCAGGGCGTGAGCAACGCGAGCCACGGCTGCCTCAACGTCAGCCCCGACAACGCGCTCTGGTTCCTCCAGAACACGCGCCGGGGCGACATCGTCAAGGTCACCGACACCATCGCCCCGACCCTCGAGGGCAACGACGGGCTAGGCGACTGGAACGTCCCGTGGGACGTCTGGCGCGCCGGCAACGCGAAGACCGGGTAGCGCCTCGGCCGCGTCCGCGGTAACGGGTTCGACGGTGACCGTCGGCGCACCGTCGAAGCCCGGACGGGCCGTGCCGACGAAAGCGCGCAGCCAATCGACGAGGACCGCGACGCGGTTGCCCATGCCCGCCAGGTAGTAGAGGTGCACGGCCAGCCAGCCGGCCCACGCGAGGACGCCGGTCATGCCCGGCAGGCCCATCGGCGGCTGGAGCACGGCGTGCGGGGTATCGATCATCGCCATGCTGCCCTTGTCGAGGTAGCGGAAGTGCGTACCCGGACCCTTCTTCCCGCGGATCACGTCGGCGGCGTGCCGGCCCTGCTGCATCGCGACGGGGCTCTGGCCGGGCAGCCCGTTCAAGCTGGTCATGTCGCCGAGCGCGAAGACGTCCGCACGGCCACCGACCGTCAGGTCACGGTTGATGAGCAGGCGGCCCGCGCGGTCGGTCTCGCAGCCCGTGGCCTCGGCGATCACCCCGGCGAGCGGTGTGGCCTTGACGCCGGCCGACCAGACGACGGTGCCCGCGGCGATCTCGCGCTCGGCGCCCGCCGTGTCCTTGACGGTGACGACGTCGTCCTCGATCGCGGTGACGAACGTGCCGGTGTGCACCGTGACACCCGCCTTCTCCAGCGCGGCCCGGGTGTAGCCCGAGAGGGTGCCGCCGTAGAAGGGCAGCACGTCGTCGGCGCCCTCGACCAGGTGGATGCGGACCTGCGCGTCGTCGTGGAAGCGCCGGGCGAGCTCGGCGACCTGGCCCGCGACCTCGACGCCCGTGGCGCCGGCGCCGACCACCACGACGGTGCGCGCGGGGCTCTCGGCGGGGGCGTCGAAGGCGGCGCGCAGCCGTGTCCGGAGAGTCTCGGCGTCCTCGAGGGTCTTGAGGGCGAAGGTGCGGTCGGCCCACTCGTCGTGGCCGAAGTACGCCTGCGCGGCGCCCGCGGCGACGATGAGGTAGGTGTAGCCGATCTGCTCGATGCCGTCGGCGGTGGCGTAGGTGACCACCTTGCGCTCGGCATCGACCTCGGTGACGTAACCGGTGATCGCGTCGACGGTGCGCCGACCGCGGAGCACGTCCGCGATGGGCGGCGCGATGCGCTCGCCCGCGGTGACGCCGGTGGCCACCTGGTACAGCAGGGGCTGGAAGAGGTGGGTGCCGTTCGCCGAGATCAGCGTGGTCTCGATGTCCGACTTCGCGAGCTGCTTCGCGGCGGCGAGGCCACCGAATCCCGAGCCGATCACCACGACGTGGGTGTTGCGCATGATCATCTCCTCCTTCAAGACGTCGTTGTCTACTACCAGGTTGGTGCATGAGTTCCTGCGCTTCAACCTGGTAGATCGCCTCCCTGACGATGCTGTCGATCTGTTCTGTTCATAGAATGGCGGTATGGAGTTCCGCCAGCTCGAGTACCTCGTCGCCGTCGCCGACCACGGCGGCTTCTCCCGCGCGGCCAAGCAGTGCTTCGTCTCGCAGTCGGCCGTGAGCCATCAGATCGCCACGTTGGAGAAGGAGCTCGGCGCGGAGCTGTTCGAACGCGCCGGGCGCCGGGTCACCCTCACCGCCGCCGGCGACGCGCTGCTCCCCCGCGCCCGCGAGCTGCTCCGGCTGCGCGACGAGGCCGTCGACGCGGTGCGCCCCCGGCCCGACCGGATCCGGCTCGCCGCGAACATGTCCTTCGCGCACTCGGCGCTCGCCGCGACCGCGGCGGTCCGGGAGCGGCACCCCGGCGCGGAGATCGACTTCCTCCTCAAGCCCTTCGCGCAGCGCATCGCCGCGGTCAAGTCCGGCGAGGCGGACCTCGCACTGATCCGCGGACGGCTGGACGAGCCGGGCCTGTACCTCGAGCCGCTGTGGGTGGACAACCCCGTCGTCGCCTTCTCCACGCGGCACCCCCTGACCGCACTCGGCCGCGCACCGTCGCCCCGGGAACTGGCGCAGTACCCCCTGCTGCTCCCGCCCGCGGACCGGCAGGTGCTCCTGCACCGCCTGGTCGCGAAGGTGTTCGCGGCCGAGGGGCTCGAGGTGCTGCTCGGGCCGGAGATCCGCGACGCGCACCCCGTCGCCTTCGAGCTGGTCAACCACCCCGAGGGCTGGACCCTCCTCTACGAGGACCCGCGCCAGCCCGGCATCGCGAGCCGGCCGGCACCCGGGTTCACGCTGCCCGTCTCCGCGGTGCTGCGCACCGACGCGACGCCGAACCCCCTGGTCGCAGAGCTTCTGGTCGGCCTGTCGAACGGCTACCGCCGCTAGGCCCGACGGTGCGCCGCCTCGCGCGGCCCCCTCGTCCCGGGTCGCCGTGACCGCTACGGTTACCGGCATGAATACTTCCACGCGCCTGCAGCCGGGCGATCCGGCACCGTCGTTCACCCTGCCCGACCAGGACGATAACCCCGTATCGCTCTCCGACTACCGTGGCCAGCGAGTTGTCCTCTACTTCTACCCGGCGGCGATGACGCCCGGCTGCACCAAGCAGGCGTGCGATTTCCGCGACAACCTCTCGGATTTCGCGGACGCCGGGCTCACCGTCCTGGGCATCTCCCCCGACAAGCCGGAGAAGCTGAAGAAGTTCGTCGAGCGCGACGGCCTGACGTTCCCGCTCCTCTCCGACCCGGATAAGCAGGTGCTTACCGCGTACGGGGCCTTCGGTGAGAAGATGATGTACGGCAAGACCGTGACGGGCGTGATCAGGTCGACGTTCGTCATCGACGCGGAGGGGAACATCGAGGTGGCGCAGTACAACGTGCGCGCCACCGGCCACGTCGCCAAGCTGCGCCGCGACCTGAAACTCTGAGAGGACTTCAGCCTTGGAACGCACCGTCTACACCGACGACCACCTGCAATTCGGCTCCGCCGTGCGCGACTACCTGCAGAAGCAGGTGCTGCCGCACGCCGAGCAGTACATCGACGACAAGCTGATCGCCCGGGACGTGTGGCGCGGCCTCGGCGAGCAGGGCGTTCTGGGCCTGGAGATCCCCGAGTCCTACGGCGGCGGTGAGGCCGGCGACTACCGGTTCAACGCGGTGGCCCAGGAGGAGCTCGCGGCGGTGTCGATGGCCTTCGCCAGCTCGGTGGGCATCGACTTCGACATCACCACGCCGTACATCGTGCGGTTGGGCACCGACGAGGCGAAGCAGCAGTGGCTGCCGGCGATCGCCGCCGGTGAGGCCGTCGCGGCGATCGGCATGACCGAGCCCTCCGCCGGATCCGACCTGGCCGGGATCAAGTCGACCGCCGTGCGCAGCGGCGACGATTGGATCCTCAACGGCTCCAAGACCTTCATCACCAACGGCTACACCTGCGACGTCGCGGTGATCGCCGCCAAGACGAACCCGGACGCCAAGGCGCGCGGCATCTCGCTGTTCGCCGTGGACTGCTCGCTGCCCGGCTTCGAGCGGGGCCGCAAGCTCGACAAGGTGGGCCAGCCCGAGGCCGACACCGCGGAGCTCTTCTACTCCGACCTGCGGGTGCCCGCGAGCGCCCTGATCGGCGAGGTCGACCGCGGTTTCTACCACATGATGGAGAAGCTGCCGCAGGAGCGCATCGGCTCCGCGGTGGGCAACGTGGCGCACGCCAAGCAGATCCTGGCCGAGACCATCGAGTACGCCCGCGAGCGCAAGGCCTTCGGCGCGTCCATCGGCTCGTTCCAACACAACAAGTTCCTGCTGGCCGACCTGGTGACCCAGATCGAGATGGCGCAGGCCTACGTGGACCAGGCCGTCGTCGCGCACGCCGAGGGCACGCTCACCGCCGTGGACGCCGCGAAGGTCAAGTACATCTCCGCCGAGATCCAGAACAAGGTGCTGGACTCCTGCGTGCAGCTGCACGGCGGCTACGGCTACATGCGCGAATACCGCGCCGCCCGCGCGTGGATGGACGCCCGCGTCACCCGCATCTGGGCGGGCTCCTCCGAGATCATGAAGGAGATCATCGGGCGCGACCTCGCGCTGTAGGTCGCTTCGAAGGTGCCGGACTAGGGCGGGGCCCGCGGGCCTGGGCGAGGGGCGCGGGCCCGGATGCGTCGGTGGGCGGTTGGGCGCGGATAGGGTTGTCGTTCGCTCGGCACTCGGATTCCGTCCAGTTCGGACGGCGTGTCCGAACCGGTCAGGATCCGAGAGAGCGACATACGCGCTGTCATGTCTCAGGACATCGGTGACAGTTCTGCATGCCTCGGATCCTCGGGGCGGACGGTTCCCGCGGGGACTCTTCACCGAACATCGGGTTGCAACCCTCGATCGAAGCGGAAACTCCCGCGGGAACCCACTGCGGCAGCGCCGACGCGGGCGCGCCAGGTGCGGCGCGACGGCGGGGCGGGAACGCAGGAGGGCACCGTCGGGAATCCCGACGGTGCCCTTCGTGCGTACGGAGGAACCTACTGCGCGGCCTCGATCACCGCGATGATCTTCGGGCGCAGGTCGGCGGCGGCGATGATCTCGTCGACGGAGCCGACCTCGACGGCGCGGCGGATGCTGTGCACCCCGTCGAACTCGGAGGCGACCTCGCCCAGCTTCTCGGCGCGAACGGAGCCGCGCACCTCGTCGAGCTCGGCCAGCAGCGCGGCGCGCTCGGTGCCGGTGGCCTCGCCCACCTGCGCCTCGAGCTCGGTGACCCGGTCGTCGCCGGCAGTGCGGGCGTTGACCTCACCGGAGAACACCACTGCCGCGGCGGGGGCACCGCCGAGCACCGAGGCGAACGAGCCCTCGATGGCCAGCACGGTCATGTTCGGGTTCAGCTGCTTGCTGAACACCACGAACGCGCCGCCGTGGTAGCGCGAGATCACGCAGAACACGATCGGGCCGGAGAAGTTGACGATCGCCCGGCCGATCTCCGCGCCGTACTCCAGCTGCAGCTTGCGCAGCGACTCGGGCGAGCCGTCGAAGCCCGACAGGTTCGCGAGCACCACCAGCGGACGGTTGTCGCTGGCGCCGTTGATCGCGCGGGCCGCCTTTTTCGACGACTGCGGGAACAACGTGCCGGCCGTGTACGTGTCCGGGCCGTCCGTGGCCGGGAAGCCAAGGCGCGGTACGGACTTCGACTCGATACCGAGCAAGCAGACCGGGATGCCGCCGATGTGCACGTCCTGCACCACCGCGGTCTCGGCGTCGGCCATGCCGGCCCAGCGCTCGAGCACCTCGTGGTCCTGGTCCGACAGCGCCCGCATCACGGTGCGGATGTCGAAGGGCTTCTTGCGGTCCGGGTTCTTCTCCGCGGAGAAGATGTCGCCGACCGTCGTGAAGTCGCTGTCCGCCAGCACGTGCGGGAAGACCGTGATGTCGCGGTCGGCCGGGTCCGTGGTGGCGGCGCGGCGCGGGGCCTGCTCGCCGGGGGCGATGTAGGTGTGCGCGTAGTGCTCCATCAGGATCGAGTGCGCGCCCATGAGATCCGCCGCCCAGTACTGCGCCTGGCCGTTCGGACCCATGATCCGGTCGTAGCCGCCGATGCCGAAGTTGTCCTCGGCCGAGACGCCGCCCGAGAAGTCCAGCGACTGCTTGCCGGTGAGCACCATCGCCGACTCCGGCGTCATGATCAGCACGCCCTTGGTGTGCATGAGCATCGTGGCCTCGGCGTTCCAGTACGGCTGCGCGCCCACGTTGATACCGGCGGAGACGATGTTGATCTCGCCGCCCTGCTGGGTGAACTCGACGATCTTCTTGAGCGCGGCGGCCACCCAGTCCATGTTCTCGGTGCCCGAATCCATGGAGATGCGGGCGCCGGCCGACAGGGCGTACCACTCGACCGGCAGCTCCATCCGGTGCGCGAGGTCGATCGCCGCGCTGATCCGGCGGCACTCCGCCTCGGCCAGCGCGCCCAGCGACTTCGTCGGATCGCCCAGCAGCAGAACACGCTTGACGCCCTCGGGGTGCAGATCAGTGGGCGTCGAGATCACGCCCACGACGATGCCCGCCGTGTTGCGGCCCTTCGGCCGGTCGGTCGGGACCAGCACGTCGGCGATATCGCCCTCGGCCAGCTCGTACTCGACGAAATCGCCCAGTACGGAGGTGAGCTCGTACGGGTACGCGGTGTTGCGGCTCGCGGCGCGCAGCACCTTCTGCCGGTAGCCGTCGATCGGTTCGACGACGTCGGCGACCTCCTCGACGGGGGCGCCGATGTGCAGGTCCGCACGACCGGTGGGGCTGAACGACACCCGCACCTCGGTCTTGACCAGATCACCCGTCGACGCGTCGCGCCGGCGGCCGATGAGCAGCACCTCCTCGAGGCCCGCGCCCACCGAGGTCGACTCGATGTGCCCGGCAAGAGCCTCGAGCTCGGCGTCGCTGAGATCCACCGGCGGCCAGATGTACATGACGATCCGGTTGGTGGGCAGCCGCTTGGCGCTGGGCCGCCCGGCCTGGGCCCGGCGGATCGAGTCCACACACGTCGCGAGCGCGATCTCGGCCGTCGGCAGGGCGAGCAGGCGCTCCTGGGCGTCGCGCACCGCGGCCAGGTCGCGGACCTGGGCGAAGGCGACCAGGCGGTCGTCTGCCGGGTTCTCCTTGGCGACGGCGCGGTACAGGTACACCTCCTCGTCGTCGGACGAGGTGAGGCGGGTCAGGTCGAAGCGGCGCAGCCGCTCGAGCTGCATCCGCTGCGCGATGTACGGGTGCAGGCCGCGGATCAGGCGGTCCTCGACGACACCGTTGGCGCCGGCGCGGAAGGTGAAGTGGTGGTGCATGACCGCGCCGCCGCTGCCCGCGACCGTGATCGTCACGCGCCGCACCTGCGCCGGCAGCGGGTGCGCCGACAGCACGCTGTCGAACGCGGCCACCATCTCGTCCTGGTCGTCGGGCTGCTGCTCCCAGCTCAGGTAGATGTCGGCGTCCACCGACGCCGCGCCCTCGGCGACCTGCGCCAGCCCGGCGACCGCGCCGCTGAGGCCGTCGTACGACACAGCGGCGGAGGCGAGCAGCGCACCGTCGCGCTCGGCGACGACCCACTCGGTGCCCGCGACGTCCTGCGTGCGGACCTCGGTCAGCCCCTTGTTGCCGTAGTAGCGGCGGGTGAGCACCTCGAGCATGACCGCGTTGTCGGTCGGGTGATCGCCCGCCAGCCGCTCGCCGAGGAGCAGGACCAGGGGCTCGGTGCTGCGCACCATCTCCGCGATCCGGTCCGCACGATCGGCGGCCGTGGGGTTCTGGTCGAGGTGCGTCAGGTGCGCCCGCACCGCCGAGTAGACGGCCTCGCGGTTGCCGCGCAGCAGCGGCTGGCCGAACCAGGCGAAGACCACCCCGCGGGCGAGGTCGGCGATCACCGGGTAGCGCGACTGCGTCGCGTCGATGAGGCGCTCCAGTACGGCGCGCGCGTCGCCGCCCGTCGCGGCCGACGGTGCCGGTTCGCGCAGCCACTTGCGCAGGAGCGCGGTGATCACGCGGACGCCGACCTTCGGGCGCTGCTGCGCGAGGAAGATCCGGAACACCGCCGACTCGAGCTCGGGCGTGCGATCGAGCTCGGTGACGCCGTAGTGGCTGAGCGCGGCCGCCAACTTCGCGCGGTACGAGTCCGGCAGGCCCGCGCGGTCCGCATCGAGGCTGCGCAGGTAGGTGTGGAAGTGCTCGCGCGGGCTGTGCACCTCGTCGTCGCCGCCGACCGAGCGGCGCAGGCCCAGCTCGGCCAGGTCGGCGAAGACGCCGGCCAGCGCCAGCTCCTCCGGCGCCGGAGCCGCGCCCTCCAGCTCGGCGGCCACGCGGTCGATGAGGTAGGCGTCCAGCAGGCGGCTCTCGTCGGCGGGGTCGACGTCGTAGCCCAGCAGCTGGCTGCGCAGCGCGTCGCGGCCCTCGGCCGCGCGCTCGACGGCACCCACCTGCGCGGGCTCCTCAGGAAGATCGATGGGGCCTGCGGCGCTGCCGGCGGCCTCCTCGTCGCCGTCGCCGAGCGGCTCGAGCCGCAGGAGCGGCGCACCGGCCTCGACCTGGCTGCCGACGGTGACCGAGGACTCCTTGAGCCGCGCCGAGAAGGGCGCGCGCAGCACCGTCTCCATCTTCATGGACTCGAGCACCAGGATCGGCGCGCCCGCCTCGACCTCGTCGCCCACGGCCAGCGGCACGGCGACCACGAGCGCGGGCGCCGGCGAGCGGACCACGCCGCCCTCGTCGCGGCTGACGCGGTGGGTGACCCCGTCCACGTCGACCACGTGGACCGGACCGTGCGTGCCGGTGGTGAGCCGGTACCGGACGCCGTTCACGACGGCCTGCCCGGTGTGGTTGTCGAAGCGCTCGAGATCGACGTCGGCGGTACGGGTCTCCGCGCCGGTGTCGATGACCAGGCGGAAGGTGTGCGCGCCGATCCGTGCCACGCGGACGCGGTAGCTCGCGCCGCGCAGCTTGAAGTCGAGGGGGTTGCCGCTCTCGTGCTGCACCTGCGGCCGCCCGCCCGACGCCGTGGTCAGGAGGCGGGTGAGCTCGGTGCGCTCCTCGTCCTCGTACGCGTCGATCGCGGCGGACGCCAGCGCGACCGAGGTGTGGCGGTCGGCCACCAGGCGACCTTCGCCGCGGACCCGGTCGATCCACCCGGTGTCGGCGCTGCCGTCGATCACCTCGGGCTGGTTCAGCAGGTCGAGGACGAAGCTCTTGTTGGTGGCGCCGCCCTCGATGATGACGCGGGTCTCGTTCATGGCGCGACGCAGCCGGCCCAGGGCCTGGTCGCGGTCGCTGCCGTAGGCGATGACCTTGGCGATCATCGAGTCGAAGTCGGCCGGGATGGTGTCACCCTGCGAGACGCCGGTGTCGATGCGGATGCCGGGACCGGCGGGCAGGTCGAGCAGCGCGATGCGGCCCGGCGCGGGCGCGAAGTCGCGGTCCGGGTCCTCGGCGTTCAGGCGCGCCTCGATGGCGTGCCCGCGCTCGACCGGACGCGCACCGTCGAGCTTGCCGCCCGAGGCGACGTGCAGCTGCGCACGGACCAGGTCGAAGTCGTTCGTGACCTCCGTGATCGGGTGCTCCACCTGCAGGCGGGTGTTCACCTCGAGGAAGGCGAGCAGGTCGTCGCCCGGGTGGTACAGGAACTCGACGGTGGCGGCGCCGCGGTAGCCGACCTTGATCGCGAGCCGCTCGGCGGACTCCTTGAGCCGCTGAACCTGCTCGGGACCGAGCACCGGCGAGGCGGACTCCTCGATGACCTTCTGGTTGCGGCGCTGCACCGAGCAGTCGCGGACGCCGAGCGCCCAGGCGGTCTCGCCGTCGGAGATCACCTGGACCTCGACGTGCCGAGCGCCGGTGACCAGGCGCTCCAGGAACACGACGCCGCTGCCGAAGGCGCGCTCCGCCTCGTCGCGGGTGCGCAGGTAGGCGTCCTCGAGGTCCGCGTCGGAGGCGACCATGCGGATGCCGCGGCCGCCGCCACCGGCGGTGGCCTTGAGCATGAGCGGGTAGCCGATGTCCTTCGCCTTGGCCTTGGCGTCCTCGAGCGTCTCGACGGGTCCGCGGCTCCACGGCGCGACGGGAACGCCGACCTCCTCGGCGATCAGCTTGGCGCCGATCTTGTCGCCCAGCTGGCGCATCGCGTCGGGGCTCGGCCCGACGAAGGTCACGCCGACCTCGGCGCACTTCTCCGCGAAGACGGGATCCTCGGCGACGAAGCCCCAGCCGACCCACGCCGCGTCGGCGCCGGTCTCCTGCAGGGCCTTGCCGAGCAGTTCGTAGTTCAGGTACGGACGTGCCGCTGCGGGTCCCAGGTCGTACGCGATGTCGGCCTCGCGGACGAAGGTCGCGGTGCGGTCGACGTCGGTGTAGAGGGCGACGGTCTCGATCTGCTGCCCGGTCTCGGCGGCCAGGTCACGGACCGCGTGGATGAGGCGCATCGCGGCCTCACCTCGGTTCACGATGGCGATTCGGCTGAACACTCGCTTGTTCCCTTTCGGCTCTATCCTCTGCCCGACTGCAGTCCGGTTCCGGACCGTCGCGCTCTTAAGTTCGTTCGATCACCGCGAACGCCGCCGCGGTGTCACCGTCGTGGGTGAGTGACACATGGATCGTCGCGCCCTCCCCGAGGTCGGCCGCGATACGCCCGTACACGCGCACCGCTGGACGCCCCCAGGCGTCCGAGACGACCTCCACCTCCCGCGCCCCGACCTCCTTCTCGGCGGGCCGCTGCGCGTAGAAGCCCGACGAGAACGCCTTGAACACGGCCTCTTTGGCCGCCCACCGGGCGGCCAAAGAGCGCACGTCGCCGGCGGCGTCCCGTCGTTCCGCGGGGCTGAAGGACGAGAGCATCGTGGTCCCCGGCTGCGCGAGTTGCTCCGCGAAGCCGGGCACGTGCACCACGTCGATCCCGATCCCCACCACGGCCATGGCGGGAAGCCTATCCCGCTACCTGCAGCCGTCGGCGCAGTACGTGCCGTCGGCTCCCAGCCGCTCGTTCTCGTCGAGCAGCAGCGCCGCCTCGTTGCGGTCCGTGACCTCCGACGAGACGTCGGCGCCGAAGCGCCGGCCCGCCGGGGGCTTGCGGTACAGGTCCGACCGGCCGCACATCGCCGACAGCACCGCGCGCCGGCCCGCGACCTCACGCTCACGCGCCCGAGCCAGGTACTCCGCCCGCGCCTGCTCGTCCATCGAGGCCAGGAACGCGTCGCGGTGCACGACCGCGATGAGCCCCGACACGTGGCCGAAGCCGAGCGACGTGAGCAGGCCCGCCTTCGGGCGGAAGGCGTCGTCGAACCGGTGCGTCTCGCGCAGCCAGACGAGGTGCGGGTACTTGCGCATCTCGTCGTCGACGCAGTCGAGGCTGCGGTTCGGCGGGAGCACCTGCTCGTTGAGCATCTGGCACATGCCGATCAGCTGGAACGCCGCGGCGCCGCCCTTCGCGTGGCCGGTCAGCGACTTCTGCGAGACCACGAACAGCGGCGCACCCTCGCTGCGACCGATCGAGTCGGCGATCCGCTCGTGCAGGTTCGCCTCGTTCGGGTCGTTCGCGTTGGTCGACGTGTCGTGCTTGCTGATGATCGAGACGTCGTCGGCGGACACGCCCAGCTGCCGCAGGCTGCGGGCGATCGGCGCCTCCGGGCCGCCGGCGGCCACGGACAGCGCACCCATGCCGGGGGCGGGGATGGAGGTGTGCACGCCGTCACCGAAGCTCTGCGCCCACGCCACCACGCCGAGGACGGGCAGGCCCATCTTCGCCGCGATGTCGCCGCGGGCCAGCAGCACCGTGCCGCCGCCGTTGGACTCGACGAAGCCGCCACGACGTCGGTCGTTGGCGCGGGAGAAGCGGCGCGGGCTGATGCCCTTGGCCAGCATCTTCTCGCTGTCCGCCGTGGCCTGCATCATACCGAAGCCCGTGATGCCCTCGATCGACAGGTCGTCGAAGCCGCCGGTCACCGCGAACAGGGCCTTGCCGACCTTGATCTTGTCGACGCCCTCCTCGACGGAGACGGCCGCCGTGGCGCACGCCGCCACCGGGTGGATCATCGCGCCGTAGCTGCCGATGTAGCTCTGCACGACGTGCGCGGCGACGACGTTCGGCAGGGCCTCCTGCAGGATGTCGTTCTGGTTCGGCTCGCCGAGCAGGGTGTTGATGAACAGGTCGCGCATCGAACTCATGCCGCCCATGCCCGTGCCCTGCGTGTTGGCCACGTGCGACGGGTGCACGTACTCCATCAGCTCGGCCGGCTCGAAGCCCGCGGAGATGAAGGCGTCCACGGTGGCCACCAGGTTCCACAGGGCCAGGCGGTCGACCGACTCCATCATCTCGGGCGTGACGCCCCAGTGCGTGGGGTCGAAGCCGTCCGGAACCTGGCCGCCGACGCTGCGCAGCAGCTTGGTGCGGCGCGGCACGCGGATCTCGGTGCCCGCCTTGCGGGTCACGTTCCACTCCCCCGACTCCATCGGCACCGCGCGGGTGTTCTCCGGGTCGGCGTCGACGAACGCACGGGCCTCGGCCTCGTTCGCCACCACGAAGGACATGTCGTCCGGCAGGAACACCGACACCAGCAGCGGCGCCGTCTTGTCGATCATGTCGCCGTCGTCGCTGAACTCGCGGATGCCGCAGCGCTCCACGACAGCGTCGTGATACTTGTCGGCCAGCTCGGCCTCGGGCACCAGATCGCCCGACTCGGCGTCGTACCAGCCCGGCTCCGGGTCGTTCTCCCAGGTGATCATGCCGGTCACCCATGCCAGCTCCGCGACGCCGGCCGCCGAGAGGCGCTCGTCGACCTCCATCTCGAAGCGGGTCCGCGAGCTGCCGTACGGGCCGACCTCACCGGCGCCGACGATGACGACCATGTCCTCGGGACGCGCGTCGATCGCGCCCCAGTTCGGATCACCCAGAGTCGCGACCGGTGCGCCGGGCAGCGCCGCGATGGCACCGTCGTCCTCGGACTCCGCGGCCTCCGCCAGACGGGCCTCCATGGCCTGCTCGGCGAGCGCCTTCATGTCGAGGCTGACACCGCCCAGCCCACCCGTCAGGTCGTCGAACAGCGGGGCCGTCGCGGCCCGCTCCCGCGCCTCGACGGTGGCGTTGGCCAGCAGCTTGTCGGCCATCTCGAAGGTGGACCAGGTGCGCACGCCGGCGGCCTCGACGGCCTCGACGAGCGGGTCGTTGCCGCCCATCAGGCCCGTACCACGGACCCAGCCGATGATGGCGTGGGCCAGCGTGACGCGCTCCGACCAGGACTTCTCCGCGTTCCAGCGGGTGACGAGCGCGTCCAGGGAGGCCTTCGCCTCGCCGTAGGCACCGTCGCCGCCGAACATGCCGCGGTTCGGCGAACCGGGCAGCACCACGTGCAGCCGCGACGCGAGGTCGACGTCCTTGCCGATCGCGGCGAGGCCGGCGATCAGCCGCTCCACCGACCACAGCAGGATCTTCATCTCGAGCTCGGCGCGGGGGCCGGCGTCCGACATGTCGCCGGACACCCGGGGCGCCGCGAAGGGGAACAGCAGCGTCGGGTTCAGCGCCTCCTTGTGGACCACCGTGTACGGGCCCACCGTCTCGGCCTGCCGCTCCCCGATCCACTCGACGAGGGCGTCGACATCGGCGTAGCTCGACATGTTGGCCGGGACCACCCACAGCGCCGCGTCGGTGCGGGCGCTCGTGCGGTACAGCTCCTTGAAGAAGGTCAGGCGCTTGTCGTCGAGGCGGCTCGTCGTCGCGATGACGGTGGCGCCGCCCGCGAGCAGGCGTCCCGCGACCGCGGCCGCGATCGACCCGGCGGACGCGCCGGTGACCACGGCGACCTCGCCGTCGTAGATGCCGGGCTCCGGCGTCGACTCGGCGAGCTCCGCCAGGAACCTGTAGGCCTCGGCGTGCTCGGTGCGGCCGACCTCGGTGGCCTTGCGCTCCCACCAGCGCGCCTGGTCCAGGAGCGCCTTGCCGGCGCCCTTGGCGGTCTCCAGGATGTGCTTGCTGTAGGTCGGGAAGGTCGACGGGTCCATGTTCCACACGCGGAGCAGGTCCTCGCGGGCGCTGGCCCAGCGGTCGTCCAGCAGGACGGCCTTGTTCGCGTCGAAGGCCGGCGCGACGGCACCCGCCCAGTCGTCGCCGAGCTCGGTGGCGATCAGCGCGGCGAGCCGCTCCGACTCGTCGTCGAGCGACGGCAGGCCGCCCTGCTCGTCCGCGAGGCCCAGCTTGCTCAGGAGCACGCGGGCCGATGCGGCCAGGGCACCGTCGGGTCCGGTGATCGCGGAGGTGAACTCGGCGAGCGCCGCGGCGTCCACGGTCGCGCCGCCACCCCCGCCGCCGGCGGAGGGCTTGCCCACGGGCACGCCCTGCGCGGCGCCGACCTCGGCGACCGCGCGGTCGATCAGCGCGTCGAGCGCGGCCGCGTTGGACACGGCACCGTCGAGCAGCGTCGCGAGATCGCCGCCGCGGACGGACGCGCCCTCCCGGGTGCCGGTGGCCAGCGCGAGCACGGTGTGCTGCGCCCAGCCGGGGCCCAGCTCCCAGGTGCCGGTCACGTACTCGGTGATGTAGTTCGGGCGCTTGCCGGTCGAGCCCAGCAGCTTGCGCAGCTGGTTGCCGACGGTCTCCGAGAGCACCGGGCCGAGCGGCTTGTAGGTGCGCGCCAGCTTGGTGACGGTACCCGCGAGCGTCGGCAGGTCGGCCTCCGCGGCGCCGTCGATGGCGCCCAGGTTGAGCTCGCTGCCCAGGTCGAGCAGGAGCTGGTTGCGGCGCGAACTGACGCCGTCGCACAGCGTCTCGATCGTGTCGGTCTTCTCCAGCTGGTCCGGACGCATCTTGGTCCAGATCGCGATCATCGCGCGGGTGGCGTCCGCGGCGTCGAAGCCGAGGTCGGCCGGGCGGGGTCCGCCCGACGGAGCGCTCGCCACCGGAGCGGCGCTCGGTGCCGCCGCGGGGGCCGACGGTGCCGCGGCCTCCGCGGGTGCCTCGTCGGCGCCCTCGTCCTCGGCGACGTCCTCGTCGGTCGCGAAGACCTTCGCGGCGTCGCGCTCGGCGTTGAGCACGGTCGCGGCGGCGCGCTGGTACGAGGCCAGCGCGAGGGTACGGCTGGCGAGGTTCGCGAGCGTCGGGGCGGACGCGAGGCCCACCTCGACGAACCGCTCGACGCCCAGGCCGCCGTGGTCGGTGTCGATGAGCAGCTGGTCCTGCGTCTCGATCCAGCGGACGGGGCTGGCGAACTGCCACGCCAGGAGCTCGATGAGCAGGGTCCGGGCGGTCGCCATCGGGGTCTTCGCGGCCGCGTCCCAGTCGGCGACGAGCTCCCGCACCGGCTCGCTGGGCACCACGTCGAGGATCGACAGCGCGAAGTCGGCAGTCAGCTCGAACGGGCGCGCGACGAGGTTCGGCAGGTACTTGCCGACCAGCTTGGTGTAGTCGAACTCGGCGGGCACCAGCTCCTGCAGGCGCTCCGCGAACTCCGGCACGCCGGCGCGCAGCACCGACGAGTGGAACGGGATGTCGATGCCCGGCACCTGCTGGAAGGCCTTCGGGCTGCCGGTGCGCTCGGCGATGGCCCGCTCCAGGGCGGCGAGGCCGGCCTGGTTACCGACCACGACGTACTGCGCGCCGCGCAGGTTCAGGTTCACGATCTCGGCGAACTCATCCGCGCCCTCGAGGTTGCCCTCCACCCAGTCGGTCAGCTCGGCGTCGTCGACGTCGAACAGCTCGGGGCGCAGCGCCGCCATCGAGTACGGGCTGCGGCCCTGCTCGTCGCGGGGCACCAGCTGCTGCATGATGCGGCCGCGGTGGAACACGGTCTCGAGGATCGTGCCGAGCGGCAGCACGCCGGCGGAGGCCAGCGCGTTGTACTCACCCACGGAGTGGCCGGCGATGATCGGCGCGTCCACGCGGGCGCCGGCCTCGGCCAGCTCGGCGAGCTGGGCGCAGGCGACGGTGGCCATCGCGACCTGGGTGAACTCCGTCAGGTAGAGGACACCGTCGGGATGGCTGTAGACGGTGCCGTTCGCGCGGATCGACAGCGGGTTGTCGCGGACCACGGCGAGGATGGAGAAGCCGAGGTGCTCGCGGGTGTGCGCGTCGGCGGCGTCCCAGACCTCACGGGCGGCCTTGCTGCGCGAGCGCTGGGCCAGGCCCATGCCCTTGCCCTGGATGCCCTGGCCGGGGAAGACGTAGGCGGTGACAGCCGGGAAGGCCACTGCCGTCGCGGCCATCACGAGGTCGTCGCCGACCTTCGCAGTGACCTCGAGCAGCTCGCCGCCGCGGTCGATGCCGACGCGCTCGACGGTGAACTGCACCTCGTCGCCCGGCAGGACCATGCCCAGGAAGCGAGTGGTCCAGCCGCGGATCTTGCGGTGCATGACGTCGCCGTTGGAGGCGGACGCCACCTGCTGCGCCGCAGCCGAGAGCCACATGCCGTGCACGATCGGGCCGGGCAGGCCCGCCAGGCTCGCCGCGACCTGCGAGGTGTGGATCGGGTTGAAGTCGCCGGACACGGCCGCGAATCCGCTCATGTCCTGTGGGGCGTTGACGACCGCCTGGCGGACCCGCTTGCGCGGCGTCTCGGTCGCGGTCTCGCCGCGCGCGCCGCCCGCGGGCTGCGGGTCGGCCAGCTCGGCGGAGCCGGTGCGGCCGCGGATCGCGAACCGCTCGGTCATGACCACTGCGGGGGCGTCCGCACCCGGCGTGCGGACATCGATGCCGACGGTGACCACGGTGCCGATGTCGGTGGCGGTCACGTCCTCCAGACGCGCCGTGGCGCGGTAGGCACCGGGGGCCGGGTTGGCCGCCAGCTCGATCGCGTGATCGAGGTGGACCAGGTCGAGCATGCCCTCGACGACGGGACGCCCCTCGGCCGTGGTGGCCGCACCGACCACGGCGAAGGACGCGGGCCAGCACAGGCCGACGAAGGCGTCCGGCACGGCCAGCTGCTCGTCGCCGTACAGCGCCGACAGGCCCACGGGGAGGCTGTCCGCCGTGATGGCCGCGTGGTCGGCGGCGTCCTCGGCGCGGAACTCGAAGTCGATGGTCGCCGCGCCGTCGGAGACGGCGGGCAGGTCGCCCGCGGCCGCCAGTGCCACCAGCTTCGACATGGCCTCGCTGGCCTCGCCGAGCTCGATGACGGGCACGCCACCGTCGGCGCAGCTGTCCGGCACCTGGATCGGGATGACGAGCTCGGTGCCCGAGACGGGGACATGGAGCACGACGGCGTTCGGGCCGGTCACGACGATGCGCGCGCCGGTCGTCGACTGCACGGCCGAGGCGGCGTCACCGTCGGACGAGGTGGTCCAGGTGCTGCCGGCGCCGAGCCGCGCGATGGGGCTGTGCACGAGGCGACCGGCCCAGAGCACGTTGGTGGCGGCGAGGGCCCGCGCCAGCGGCACGGACTCGACGCCCGGCACCACGCGGCGGCCGGCGACGGCCTCCGCGACGGCGCCCTCGCCGATCCGGCGGCGCACCAGCTCGGCCTCGAACCGGTTGAGCAGATCACCCACGGGCTCGTCGACGCGGGTGATGCCGGCGACGGCCTCGGGGCCGGGGATGATGCACACCTCGTCGGCGGAGTACCGCGGCGAGTGCGCCTGCCACAGCGAATCGGAGCGCCACCAGCGGCGGACGTCCTTGTCGACGACGGGCACGAAGTTGACCGGCTTGCCCGGCGTGCGGCAGAGCGAGACGAAGAAGGGCACGTCGGCCGGGTGCAGGCGGGTCGACGATGCCTCCGGGTAGCGCTGCAGCAGCCGCTCGAGCGCGGCATAGGCGTCGTCGGTGGCGGAGACATCGGCGAAGGCGGTCTCGATGGGGCCGCGGTCCTCGTCGGCGAGGCGGGCCTCGGCGCGGTGCAGCATCGACAGGAACCGGTCCTGATGCGTGATGTCGAGCCAGCCGTAGTCGCCGAAGGCGTTCGGGTCGGCGGAGGCGACCTGCTCGCGGGTGCCCACCGACAGCTCGAGGTAGCGCTCGAGCCACTGCGCGTAAGTCATCGCATCGGCGTCGCCGAAGTAGGGCTTGGCGGTGCCGGCCATCGCGGCGATGATCTCGTCGCGGCGCTCGGCCACGGCATCGCCGTCACCGGCGACCTCGTCGAGCAGGCGGCCGCACGCGGAGGCGGTGTTGTCGATCTCGTGGATGTCGGCGCCCAGCTGGCTGCGGCCGGAGGCCATCCCGCCGCCGGCGTGGCCGGCGCCGATCCAGTCGGGGGTGCCGGGGATCTCGGCGAGCAGGCGCTTGACGTCGGCCGAGGTGGTGGCCTCCAGCGTGGCCATCGCGGCGGTCCCGACCAGGATGCCGTCGACCGGCATCGCGGGGGCGCCGTACCTGCGCGACCACTCGCCGGAGAGGTACTCGGCCGCCAGTTCGGGCGTGCCGATGCCGCCGCCGACGGCGAGCACGATGTTGTTGCGGTCGCGCAGCTCGGCGTAGGTGGCGAGCAGCAGCTCGTCCAGGTCCTCCCAGGAGTGGTGGCCGCCGGCCTTGCCGCCCTCGACGTGCACGATGACGGGGTACTGCGGGACCTCGGCCGCGATGCGCGCCACCTGGCGGATCTGCTCGACGGTGCCCGGCTTGAACGCGACGTGGCGCATGCCGGCGTCGGTGAGCTCCTCGACGAGCGCGGTGGCCTCCTCCAGCTCGGGGATGCCGGCGGTGATGATGACGCCGTCGAGCGGGGCGCCCGCCGCGCGGGCCTTCTGCACGATCCGCTTGCCGCCGAGCTGCAGCTTCCACAGGTACGGGTCGAGGAACAGCGAGTTGAACTGGGCGGCGCGGCCCGGCTCGAGCAGCGCGGTCAGCTTCTCGACGTTGTCGGCGAAGATCGGCTCGGTGACCTGGCCGCCGCCGGCGAGCTCGGCCCAGTGGCCGGCGTTGGCGGCCGCGGCGACGATGCCGGGATCGACGGTGGTCGGGGTCATGCCCGCCAGCAGGATCGGGCTACGGCCGGTGAGCTCGGTGAACCGGGTGGACAGCACGGTGCGACCGTCGGGCAGCGAGACCACGCGGGGCGAGAACTCCGACCACGCGAGCGGGAGCTCGGGCACGCCGCCGGGCGAGAACAGGTTGCGGGCGCCGCGCAGCGTGGTGGCGGGGACGAGGCCCACGCCGCGGCCGCGCGCGGGGGCGGCCGAGAGCTTGGTGGCGATGTCCTCGGGGCCGAGGTCGATCAGCCAGCGCGCGCCCTTGGCGATCGCACCCTCGACGTCGGCGACCCAGTCGACCTGCTCGACGAGCACGGCCGCGGCCAGGCGGCCGGCGACCTCGGCGTCGAGGCCGCAGCGCTGCGCCCACTCGGTCACGAGCGCGACGCCCTCGGCGAGCGCGGGGTGGTGGAAGCCGATGTCGACGGCGACGTCCTCGAACTTCGGCGCGAAGGCCGCGCCGCCGGTCAGCTTCTCCTTGCGGTCCGCCTCCTCGGTCTCGGCGACGGACTCGCAGAATTCGCGGAAGCCCGCGAGCAGCTTGGGGGTGCCGGTGAGCACGAAGGAGTTGCGGTTGTTGCGCACCGCGAGCACCGGACCGCACGCGTCGAAGGCGACGGTGGCGGTGAAGTCGGCGAGCAGGGCCTCGAGCTTGTCCTGGCGGACGCCGGCCACGGACATCATCGGGGTGGCGCCGCCGAGGGCGACGAGGCCCCGGCGGCGCGCGACCACGCGGCCCGCGGCGCCGATCAGCCGCGCGATGGCGAGCAGATCGCCCTCGTTGCCGCGCGAGGCGAACGCCGAGACGGCGAGCTGGCCCTGCGAGTGGCCGATGACGGCGACGGGCGGCACGTCCCACGGGTCGAGGCCCTGGGCCTCGAGGCCGTACAGCGCCACGAGCTGGCTGAACAGCACGCCGGGAACGGAGAAGACGGCACCGTCGACCTGGGGCGCGAGGACGCGGCGCGCGCCGGGCGCGGCCGGGGCGCTCTCCTCGCCCTCCTCGTCGGGGGTCTCGGCCTCGGAGGCGGCGATCGACGCGTCGCGCCACCGCATCGGGTCGAAGGTCAGGGCCTGGGCGCGCAGCAGCTCGGCGCGGACCGGCTCGAGCGCGCTGTCCGCACGCGCGACGAAGCCGTCGAACTTCTCGCGGTACTCGGGATCGTCGGCGAGGCCGGTCTGCTCCAGGAGGGAGACGAGGCCGGGCAACCACGGGCCGCCCTGTCCACCGAAGATCAGGGCGTACTGCTCCCCCGCTGCCAATCTGTCGACCAGTGCGTCGTTGCTCCGGGGGCCTTTGGCCGCACGCGTGTTCGCGGTGACGAAATCGTCGACAGTCATGAATCTCCTCGGATCAATTCACTGCGCGCCGCTATGACGGCACGTCCGCGGCAGGCCCGCGGAAAACCCGTGTTCCATGAGACCACAGGTTTCGCGATACCTCTGACGTGCGGATTTGTAACCAGCGGGTATACCGGCGAGTAGCTTGGAGATATCGATTCACGGGTGTATCCGAAGGCTGATACACGCATGAATCCATGCAGGTCTTCCGGCACGTGACGGCGATCACCGATGTTTCCCGCGAGTAGCAGTTGTTATCGAATCGTTACCGTCACAGGAGCCGACGCGCCGCTGGGTACGCTGAGCCGATGCAGCCCCGCATGCGCCCCTCCGACCGTCCCGCCGCAGTGCCCGTGCCGCCCGCCGTGGCCGAGCTCGTGCGCTCCGCCGAGACCGTCGCCGTGCTCACCGGGGCGGGCATGAGCCGCGAGTCGGGCATCTCCACCTTCCGCGAGGCGCAGACAGGCCTCTGGGAGCAGTACGACCCCGAGGAGATCGCCTCGGTCGACGGCTGGTCGCGCGACAACGCCCTGGTCTGGGGCTGGTACCAGTGGCGCGCACACGTCGCGCGCCGGGCGGACCCGAACGACGGTCACATCGCCCTCGCCGAGCTCGCCGCGAGCCGGGCCGTCGCCATCGCCACGCAGAACGTCGACGACCTGCACGAACGCGCGGGCTCGCAGGCGGTCTCGCACCTGCACGGCAGCCTCTTCGCCCCGCGCTGCGAGCACTGCGGCACGCCTTATCTCGGCGCGGACGCCTTCCTGCCCGACGATGCCGACGTCGCACCCGAGCTGCGCACCACGCCGCCCACCTGCATGCACTGCCTCTCCCCGGTGCGGCCGGGGATCGTCTGGTTCGGCGAGTCCCTCCCGATGGACGCCTGGGCCCGGGCGGAGGCCTCGGTGCTCACCGCCGACGTCGTACTGGTGGTCGGGACGTCCGGCCTCGTCCACCCCGCCGCGCGGCTGCCCGAGCTGGCCCTGGAGACCGGGATCCCGGTGATCGAGATCAACCCCGCCGCGACCCCCCTGAGCGACCGGGCCACCCACGCGTGGCGGGGATCCGCGGCCACGACGCTGCCCGCGCTGGTCGCCGCCGTCAGCGCGGAGCCTGCTCCGTCCTGACCGGCGGAACGGGAGGCCGGGCCGGTTCCGGCGCACCGTCGGACCGCCACTGACCGATGACTCCCGGCCCGACCAGCGGCATGTCGCCGACCAGCTCCTCGCCGTTGCGGCGGTCGATCAGGTAGGCGGGTGCGCGGTGCCGGCCGTCGCCCTGGCCGCGCTGTCCGGCGCCGCCCGCCGGCGGCATCCCGTACGGCCCCGAGGCGGGGCGCGCGCCCGTGGTCGGGGCGCCCGTACCCGCCGCCGGCGTCGAGGTCGAGCGGAGGGCGGACGCGTCCTGCCGCAGTCCCAACGGCGACGCGGCCCGGGTGAGGTCCGGCGTGCGCGTGCCCGCTCCCCCGACGGCGGTCCGTGACGTGGGCGTGAGGGGCACCGAGGCGGCCGGGCTGAGCAGCCCGGACCCGCGCTCCTCGACGGTGTCCGTCGCGGCGGGGTCGTCGGAGAGCGGGTCCGTCCCCGCGCCGACCGGGTCGGCGGCCGTCGGCGTACCCGTCCCGGCGCCCGCACCCGTCCCCGTACCGCCGGTGCCGCCCGCACCCGTGCCGGATCCCGTATCGCCGCCCTGCCCCGTCCCCCGCCCGCCGGCGGGGTTCACCGCGTCCGCGGTATCCGTCGCGACCGGGCCGGTCCCGGTGCCGGCACTCTCGTCGCCCGTGCCCGACGGTGCGTCGCCACCTCCCGTCGTCCCGCCGCCCTCGCCTGCGCCCTCGCCTGCGCCCGAGCCGACCGACGGGGTGTCGGCGCCCGCCGGCGGAGCCTCGACCGACGGTGACCGATCGCCTCTGCGCTCGGCGTCACGTCCGAAGCCGATCCGGGTGACCTCCGCGCCGAGCGGCATCGTGGCCGCGTCCGCCTGGACCGGGGTCGTGTACGTCGCCCGCAGCTCGGCGGCGACCGCGGCACCGACGCCGCTCCTGGTCGTGTTCCCGGCCCTGGCGGTGCTCCCCGGATCCGCGAGGTCACTGAATTTCGCGGTGGTCGCCGTCGCCGCGCTCGACAGTCCCGTCAGCTGCCGCACCGTCCCGGCGATCTCCCTGTCGACGAGGTACGACGCCGTGGCGAACCGGCCGATCTGCTGGAAGCCCGCGTCCGCCGCCTCGCCCGTCCACCGCGGCACGAGCGCGGCCACGTCGCGTTCCAGCTCAGCGACACTCAGGGCGTGGGTGGACCCCGCCTGGCCGATGGCCCGGGCGTCGGCCGCGATGCCGCCGCCGGACAGCTTCCTGGCGATCGCCCGGATCTCCGACGCCGCCATCTCCTCGAACGGGGTGCTGCCGATGTCGCGAAAACCCTCCATGTTCATTGGACGCACCAGCGGCCCGTCCGGTTCCCGTGCCGGCCGAATCCCGGCGGGAACCGATCGCCGCGCTGGTGCGTCCAATTGATAGGTGCGCTCGTCGGAGGCGCGTCGACGCGGAGGAGGTCGCCATGGCCGGCGGTGAGCTGACAGACATCATCGAGGCGGCGCGCGAGGGGATCGCGAGTCGGCCGAACATGGTGTCCGACGGGAACCCGCAAGAAGAGCTCGCCCGCGCCTTGGAGCGCCACGCGGATCGGCTTGTCTCTGCGGCGCACGGCTTGCGCGAAGTTGGAGCGATCAATCACCTCGGTCCGACCGTGGAGGGAGAGGCAGCGACGTACAACATTCAGCTGGGTGTTGTGGAACATGAGCGTTCGCTCCACAACACCTTCCTGTCGCAGGCCACAGAGGCTCGCTCCCTTGCTGCTACCTACCGCGAAATCGGCAGATGGATCCTCCGTACCGAAGGCGCCAGCGAGGACGAGATCAGCCAGTTGATCAGACCACAATGAGACAGGGCACAGCGGTGATCACCCTTATCGGCGCACTCGTCGTTGGGGGCTGCTCCGTGACCGTGCCGGGTGAACCGGCGGCCGCCAGATCGAATCGCACATCCGCTAGGCCTCTGCCGTTCTCCCCAACGGTCAAGAATCGCACCAATGACCGCAACGATGGCACGCCCTTCGAGCCCTGCAGTGCCTACTCGGATTCCGAACTGCATGTACTCGACATTGATCCGACATCCGTCCAAGATGCGGCTCAGGTCGACTCCGCCAACTACCGGGGCTGCCGTTGGCGAGAAGCCGGCTACACAGCCGCCCGCGGCGGAGGCGACTACTCTCAGATCGTCGGGCTCAAGATGTCCCTCAAGCAGTACAAGCACCACATGAGTACAAAGAGGTGGCAGACCGACCGCATGGTGGACGGTCGCCGTCTGGCACTCTATTCGGAGAACAACTACTGCTCGGCTGTATTCGCTTCCGAGCAGGCCATCGTGGTGACGATTGCGGGCTCGACCAATCCCTCCCCCGGACGCACCGTCGAATGTGCGCGCGCGGTGGCGTTCGCGACCCTCGCCATCACGAAGGCGCCGTAGCGACCCGCCCACGGCCGGGCTGCGGGCGGATTAGGGTGAGCGGGATGAACGACACGATCGCCATGCCCGACCGCGACACCGTCCTGTGCATGTCACTCTCCGGCCGGCCCAGCAACATCGGTACCCGGTTCCACAACTTCCTGTACCGGGAATTGAGTCTGAATTTCTTCTACAAGGCCTTCACCACCACCGATCTGCCGGCGGCGATCGGCGGGGTGCGGGCTCTGGGTGTCCGCGGCTGCGCGATCTCGATGCCCTTCAAGGAGGCGGTGATCGAGCTGGTGGACGTCATGGAGCCGTCGGCGACCGCGATCGACTCGGTGAACACGATCGTCAATGTCGACGGTGTGCTGCACGCCTACAACACGGACTACGCGGCGGTCGCCTCGCTGCTCGCGTCGAACGCGGTCGACCCGGCACTGCCCGTTGCCGTCGCCGGGTCGGGCGGCATGGCCAAGGCCGTGGTCGCGGCGCTGCGCGATCACGGTTGCTCCGACGTGACGGTCGTGGCCCGCAACACCGAAGCGGGCACCGCGCTCGCGGGCCAGTACGGCTTCCGGCACGCGACCACCGCGCCCGACGGTGCCCGGGTCCTGGTCAATGCGACGCCCGTCGGGATGGCGGGCGGTCCGGCCGCCGACGATCTGTCGTTCCCGGCAGCACTGATCGCCGCTGCCGACACCGTCTTCGACGTGGTGGCGATGCCGCCGGAGACGCCGCTGGTGCGCGCCGGGCGCGCGGCCGGCGCGACGGTGATCACTGGCGCCGAGGTTATCGCCCTGCAGGCCGCCGAGCAGTTCGTGCTCTACACCGGCGTTCGCCCCGACCCGGACCTGGTACGCCGCGCCTCGGAATACTCGCGCTCCTAGTACCTTTCGACTCATGAATCGCACGTACTCGATCGCCATTGTGGCTGCATCCCTGGTCGTTGCCTCGTCCGTCGCGAGCTGCAGCGGCACGCCGGACATCACGTTCGGCTCCCCGATCACCACCGGCGCACCGATCTCGGTCCCCGCCGGCGAGGTCCCGTTCTCCCAGTGGCCCGACACGTGCACGCTGCTCACCGACCAGGAGATCACCGCGATCCTGCCGCAGGCCACAGACATCACGCGCAAGCCGAAGAAGATCACCCTCCTCGGACGTCTGGGCACCGTCAACCCCGATCTGTCGGTGTCGGGCGGATCGTCCGGGGGCGTACTCCCGAAGGGCACGTGCGCGTACAGCTTCACGCTCCCGAACGAGCACGACCTGAAAGGACTGACCTTCCTCGAGGTCAGTCTCCCGGCGATCTCGACGCCCGCCACCATCGCGCAGTACTACGACGAGCAGCTCTCGACGCACGGCAAGCATCTCGACGTGGGGTCCGCCTGGGGCCCGCAGCGCTGCGATGTGCGCACCGAGAGCGTCATCGAGGCGGTGTGCCAGTCCGGACGGTTCTACTTCGAGATCAGCACCGAGGCCGAACGCACCTCGAACGACGACTGGCGCGAGAAGGTCCTCAAGCCGGCTGTCCAGACCCTCTCGACCCACCTGCGCTAGGGAGCCGCCTACTCCGTATCGATGTCGAGTCCCACGGGCTCCCACAGCTCCACGGAACCGTCGGACGCCCGCTCGCCGACGGTGAGTGCCCGCTGCAGGGTCAGCGGGTGCACGCCCCGTCGGTCCAGGGCCGCGAGCACGACGGACATGGCCGCGTCGGCGTCGGTCGCGAACACGGACTCGCGGATGCGGACGAACTCCCAGCCGCACCGCCTCAGCTCCCGCTCGCGCTCGATGTCGGACCGGGCCTGCTCGGGGGTCGAGGCGAAATCGGCGCTGTCGCACTCGACGGCGAGCTTGCCCTGCTCGCCGGTCACGACGAGGTCGATGGCGCGGTTGTTCACCACGACCTTCGGGTTGACGTGGTATCCCATGTCGCGCAGCCGCACGAACACCTGCTGTTCGAAGAGGTTGTCGAAGGGCTCGACGCGCCGGTCGGCCGGCACGTCGGCGGGCATCGGCTGCGCCACTTCGACATCGGCGCGGGTGACGTACCGCAGCAGCGACGCCCGCAGGTCGGCGGGCTTGAGATCCTGCTCGTCGACGGACGTGAACAACCACATCTGGTCGCGGGCGCGCGACGCGGCGACGTTGAACCGGCGCTG
The DNA here is from genome assembly GCF_040611135.1 of Tsukamurella sp. NPDC003166. Classification (NCBI taxonomy): domain Bacteria; kingdom Bacillati; phylum Actinomycetota; class Actinomycetes; order Mycobacteriales; family Tsukamurellaceae; genus Tsukamurella; species Tsukamurella sp. NPDC003166. The sequence goes on along the minus strand of NZ_JBEXNL010000017.1, from coordinate 61,704 downwards.
GAAGTCCCGGCCCGTCAGCGAGCGGAACCGGTAGTCCGGCGCGACCACCATCGACAGCATCATCACGTCGCGCTCGTCGCCCTGGAAGTCGGGCGGCGTGCCCACGCGCAGGCGCCGGGCGTCCCACTCGTCGGGGTCGATCGCCTCGCGCAGGCGCCGGTACAACTCGTCGACCTGGCCCTGCCCCTGCAGCACGATCACGCCGAAGCTGCGGCCCGCGTACAGCGGATCGGCGAAGCACCGGACCAGCTGGTCGACGATGGCCTGGGCCTCCGTGGGGTTGCTGATCCGCGCGCCCTCCCCCACGACCTTCGCCTTCGGCACGTGGGTCACGCGGAGCGGTACGGGACGGTCGGCGCCGTAGTGCCGCACCGGGATCAGCGGCGCGTCGCTGTAGAACTGGCGCGAGGAGAAGTCGATGATCTCCGGCATGCAGCGGAAATGCTCGCGCAGCCGTACCGTGTGCCCGAACCGGGTGCGCAGCAACGTGAACAGGCTGGATCGCGGGGTCAGCGAGTCGCGCAGGTAGGGCGGGATGTCGGGCAGCTGAGCGTCGAGCCGGTCGAAGACCTCGTCGAGGCTGACGCCGGTGAACGACGAGGGCGCGCACTGGTTCTCGTCGCCGACCACGATCACGCGCGGGGCGAGCCACAGCAGGAAGGAACTGGTGATGTCGGCCTGGCTGGCCTCGTCGACGATCACGACGTCGAAGGCGTTGCGCTCCGGCGAGATCGACGCCACGACCTGCGAGATCGGCATGATCCACGCCGGCACCGCGGACTGCGCCTGGCGCATCGCCTCGCGCGCCGCGACCCGGAAGCGTTCGGCGTGCCGACCCGATCCGCGGCCGATCGACGACACGTGGTCGCGGTAGGCGTGGAGCGCCTGGATCTCGTCGAAGGTCATGCGCCGCAGGCACTGCCGCCACGCGCTCGCCGTCGCTATCCGGGTCGTGTAGTGCGCGACGTCCTGTTCCGCGGCCTGCAGATCGGCCTCGAGTTGGGCGTCGTCGCCGGGGTGCACGCGGGAGGCGGCCCACGACACGGCGCGGCGCCACGACCAGGCCGCGGCCAGCTCGGGTACGCGCGCGTCCCACACGGGATCGTCGGCGGTGCGGGCCACCAGGTCGAACAATGCGGGCGCCTTGGTCCGCAGGCGCAGCGCCAGCAGGTCGAGGCCGCCACGGTCGTCGCGGTCGGCCCGGGCGGCGTCCCACGCCCGGCGCGCGTCCCGGATCGGTCCGAACTTGTACTGGCGCAACGCCGCCACCATCGCGTCGCCCTCCGGCGACGGCCCGCGTTCCACGATCTCCTGCACCCGCACCCGCACGGCGTCGAGCCTGCTGAGCGCGTCGCGGGCGCCCGCGGCGGCGGAGATCGCCACGACCTGCTCCGCGGTCCGCTCCGTCTCGGTGAGGTCCTTCGGGCGAGGGGCGTGCTCCGAGATCGCCTGCATCGCCTCGACGAGCCGGTCGCGCTCGGACACCAGGCGCACCACCGTGCGGGCGCGCAGCAGCTGATCCGCGGCTTGGCTCAGCCGCTCGCTGCGGCCGCGGGTGGCGGTGCGGCCGGACGGGTCGGTGGCGGGCGCCTCGAGCCCGAGGGCGCGGAGCACGTCGCCGACCCGCCCGATGACGTCCTCGACCCGCAAATGCATCGCCGCGGACCGCAGGTGCTTGCCGTCCGCACCCTCGGCACCGTCGACGACGATGCCGAGCCCGGTCTCCTCGAACGCCTTCTGCTCGGGCCGGCGGAACCGCTTGCGCGCGACATTGCCGGCAGCGAGGTGCCGGGAGTAGTCCTCGATCGCGGCGCGGTCGTTGGCGTCCGGGGTGTCGCTGAGTTCGACGGTGGCGCCGTCGAGTTCGCCGTCGGCGTTGCGCGCCGTGGCGATCTGCTCCTCGAGCCCGGTCAGCCGCGCCGCGAGGTGGGCGCGGTCGCCGATGAGCATGTCCTCGGCGAGCAACTGCGCGGACGGCGGGTAGCGCCGCACCCGGTCGACGAGCTCGCGGATCAGGTCGGCGCGGGCGCGGATCACGGTGAGCCGGTCGGCATCGACGCCGCCGAGCACGTGGGCGAGCGTGCTGTCGCCGCCGGCGGCGAGGGGCGAGTCCGCGAGCCGGGCGGTCAGCTCCTCGAGGTCGTCGGCGTCGGGGATCTCCGAGAGGTCCGGCAGGTTGTGGGTCAGCCGGCGCGAGAACAGCTCGTCGTTGCGGCGCAGGAGTGCGACGAGCCGGTCGAACTCCCGGGTGTCGAGCGGGGGCACGGCGCCGTCGACGGGGCCGGGCAGCCACGAGTACTTCTCGGCGTCCCGTCGGACCTGCGCGACGATCTCCGCCGGCTTACCGGAGTACGCGGAGGTCAGCCAGTCGGAGTCCTCGGTCTCGGCGGTGCGCAGCGACCAGACCTCGCGGACCAGGTCCTCCCGGCGGGCGATGGCGCGGTCGCGCTTGGCGCGCAGGTCGCGCAGCTCGGCGTCGGCGAGGGCTTCGGAGTAGGTGGACTTGCGGGTCGCGATCTCGGTGACGGACGCGGCGAGCGACGCCGAGCCGTCCTTCGTGACATCGGTCACCGACACGACGAGCTGGCGCACCTCCGGCGGCAGCTTGTCCTCGAGCACGGCGAGCGCCTGCGCCTTCTCGGACACGACGAGGACCCGCTGCCCCTTCGCGAGCAGCGCGGCCAGCAGGTTCGCGATGGTGTGCGTCTTGCCGGTGCCGGGCGGCCCCTCGACGACGACGCCGGAGTCGGCACCCATGTGCGCCAGGATGTCCCGCTGCTCGACGTTCGAGGGCAGGACGTAGTACGCCTCATCGAGCAGCTCCAGCGGGCTCATCGCACCGTCGACGGCGAGCTGCCGGATCCGCTCCTCGGAGCTCACGCCCTCGACGAGCTGCGCGAGGCCGATCGGCACGGGCCGCTCCGGATCCGAGACGTCGGCCTTCATCGCATCGTAGAAGCCCAGGAGCGGCGCGGACCCCCGGGTGCGCAGCACCAGCGCAGGGGCGAACTCGATGCTCGCTCCCCCGTCGCGCGAGGCGGCGCCGAGCCACGTCGCGGTGAACTGCTCGCACGCCGGGTCGAGCACGGTGCGGGCGGTCTCGCGGAGCGAGGTCTGCAGCTCCGCGGAGCCGGACAGGTCGAACGAGGGCAGGCCCGCGAGCAGCAGCGAGTCCTCGACGCGCGGCACGGAGTCGCGCGGCAGCACGACCGTCAGCTTCTTGCCGCGGCGGTCGCGCTCGAGCAGCACGGGCTGGGTGAGCAGGTGGGCGCGGATGGCGGTGTCGCCGTCGCGGGCGGTGAGCAGGCCGGAGGCCAGCACCAGTTCGACCGACTCGGGGTGGTCGGTCAGCTCGTCGAAGACACGCAGCAGGCGCGCGTGCGGCGAATCGGGGGCATCGTCCCGCGGCACGGTGAAGATGGTCGCGCCGGGCTTGGCGTCGGCGTCCCACGTGTCGGTCAGCGCACCCTCGCCGGTGAGCGGCAACACGGCGAGGTGATCGTCGAGGTCGCGAGCGACCACCGAGCGGGACCGGATCAGCTCGTCCAAGTACTGCAACAGGCGGACGACGCGATCGCGACGCCCGTCCGGGCCGTCGCCCTGATCACCGGCGGCGGTCATGCGCTCCTCGAGTCCCTCGGGTCGGCGACAGCCGACACTCGGTACGGCCCGGCCGGGCTATACCTTGACTAAAGGTTAATACACGTCGGCGCGGACGCCGAGCGGTCATTACCGCTTCCGGCCCGCGCGGAAGCGCTGTTTGCCGCCGGCCGGGCGGCCCGACGGTACGCCGGGGTCGGGTTCGAGGTTGATCAACTGCCCCGAGATGCGGGTTCGCTCCAGGGCGTCGAACACGTCGCGCCCCAGATCGTCCGGCAGCTCGACGATGCTGTGATCCGGCCGGATGCTGATATGTCCGAAATCACTGCGCCGGAGGCCGCCCTCGTTGGCGATCGCGCCCACGATCTGCGACGGGGTGGCGTGCTGACGCTTCCCGACGGCGATCCGGTACGGCATCATCGGCCGACCCGTCTTGCGGTGGGTCGACGGCTCACGGTCGCGATCGCGGTCCCGGCCGCGCGCCGGACGGGCGTCGCGGTCGCCGAAGTCGCGATCCTTGCGGTCGCGGGCGTTGCGCTCGCGTTCCGGCGGGTCGGGCTTGAGCAGGAACGAGGCACCGTCGCGCGACTGCAGTGCGAGCGCCGCCGCGACGTCGACCAGGGGCACGTCGTTGGCGCCCACGTAGTCCTCGATGAGCCGGCGGAACATCTGCAGGTGATCGTTGGTGAGGTTCTCGGTGATCGAATCGCCGAACTTCTCGACGCGGTGCGCGTTGACGTCCTCGACGGACGGCAGGCCCATCTCGGTGAGCGGCTGCCGCGTGGCCTTCTCGATCGCGCGCAGCAGGTGCCGCTCGCGGGGCGTGACGAACAGCAGCGCGTCGCCCTTGCGGCCCGCGCGGCCGGTGCGGCCGATGCGGTGCACGTACGACTCGGTGTCGTGCGGGATGTCGTAGTTCACGACGTGGCTGATGCGCTCCACGTCGAGGCCGCGGGCCGCGACGTCGGTCGCCACGAGAATGTCGACCTTGCCGTCCTTGAGCTGGCCGATCGTGCGCTCGCGCTGCGCCTGGACGATATCGCCGTTGATGGCGGCGGCGGCGTGCCCGCGCGCGCGCAACTTCTCGGCGAGCTCCTCGGTGGCCGACTTGGTGCGGACGAAGATGATCATCCCGTCGAACTCCTCCACCTCGAGGAGGCGGGTGAGCGCGTCGAGCTTGCGCTGGTGCGCGACCTGCAGGTAGCGCTGCGTGATGTTCGACGCCGTCGCGGTCTTGGCCTTGACGGTGACCTCGACCGGGTCGTGCAGGTACTTCTTCGAGATCTTGCGGATACCCGCGGGCATCGTCGCCGAGAACAACGCGACCTGCTTGAACTCCGGGGTGTCGGCGAGGATCCGCTCGACGTCCTCCTGGAAGCCCATGGTGAGCATCTCGTCGGCCTCGTCGAGCACCAGGAACTCGAGGTTCGACAGGTCGAGAGTGCCCTTGGCGAGGTGATCGATCACGCGCCCCGGGGTACCGACGATGATCTGCGCGCCGCGGCGCAGGCCCGAGAGCTGCACGCCGTAGCTCTGCCCGCCGTAGATCGGCAGGACCGTGATGTCGGGCATGTGCACGGCGTACTTGCCGAAGGCCTCGGACACCTGCAGCGCCAGCTCGCGCGTGGGCGCCAGGACCAGGGCCTGCGGCTTGCGGTTGGCACCGTCGATCTTGGACAGCACCGGGACCGCGAACGCCGCGGTCTTACCCGTGCCGGTCTGGGCGAGGCCCACGACGTCGCTGCCCGAGAGCAGCGGCGGGATCGTGGCGGCCTGGATGGGCGACGGGTTCTCGTACCCGACCTCGGCGAGGGCGCGCAGGACGCGCTCGTCGATGCCGAGGTCGAGGAAGGTCACCGGTTCAGTGGCAGAATCGGGAGCCTGCGCATCACTGTCGACGGAGGCGGGGGCGGTGCGCTCGGCACCGAATTCATCAGACATTATTTCCCCAGCATATGCGGCGATCCCCGCACGCGCGAAACACCAGCAGATTCGGACACCCTCCGATAGGTTGTCTGACGTTCACTATCGCCGAAGAGGAGAAGCTCTTGCGCATCGAGGCCACCGCCCCCACTCGGTCCCACGCCGCATCGGACAACCTGACCACCAGGATCCGCGCGCTGGTCGAGTCGACCCCGTCGTTCGAGCTGTTCCTGCGCCCTTCCGGCTCCGGCTGGTCACCCGTCACCGCGCAGCAGTTCAACGACCAGCTGACCGCCGTGGGCAAGGGCCTGATGGCCCGCGGGATCGAGACCGGCACCCGCATCGCGATCATGAGCCCCACCCGGTACGAGTGGGCCCTCCTCGACTACGCCAACTGGTCCGTCGGGGGTTCGACGGTGGCGGTCTACGAGTCGAACTCGGCCGCCCAGGTCGAGCACATCCTCTCCGATTCGGGCTCGATCGCCCTGATCACGGACACCCGCGCCACCGCGGACCGGATCGCGGCCGGCGTGCCCGCGGGCGTGCAGGTCTGGGTCATCGAGGAGGGGCTCGTCGACGCCCTCACCGCCGACGGTGCCGCCGTCACCGACGAGGCCTACCTCGCCCGCGCCACCGCGGTGGAGTCCACCGCCGAGGCCACGCTGGTCTACACGTCGGGCACCACCGGCAAGCCGAAGGGCGTGGTGCTCACGCACGACAACCTGCTCTCCGAGTACGACGGCATCCACCAGGGCCTGAGCGAGATGACCAAGCCGGGCGACAGCACCGTCATGTTCCTGCCGCTCGCCCACATCTTCGCCCGCGCGATCTCGGTGGCCGCCGTTCAGCACGGCATCCGGGTGGCGCACACCGCGGACCTGTCCAACATCACCGGCCTGTTCGGCGAGCTCAAGCCGTCCTACATCCTCAGCGTGCCGCGGGTGTTCGAGAAGGTCTACAACACGATGAGCAGCAAGGCCGAGGAGGGCGGCAAGGGCACGATCTTCAACGCGGCTGTCGAGACCTCGATCGAGTACAGCAAGGCCCTCGAGGCCGGCGGCCCCGGCCTGGTGCTCAAGCTCAAGCACGCGCTGTTCGACAAGCTCGTCTACTCCAAGTTGCGTGAGGCCCTCGGCGGCAACTGCACCTGCGCCGTCTCGGGCGGTGCTCCCCTGGGTGCGCGCCTCGGCCACTTCTTCCGCGGCGCCGGCGTCACCGTGTACGAGGGCTACGGCCTGTCCGAGACCAGCGCGGCGATCACCTGCAACAGCCCCTCCGAGCAGCGGGTCGGCACCGTCGGGCGTCCGATCCCCGGCCAGGAGGTGGCGATCGCCGACGACGGCGAGATCCTGCTCCGCGGCCCCGTCGTCTTCGGCGGCTACTGGGGCCTGCCCGAGGCGACGGCCGACGCACTGCAGGACGGCTGGTTCCACACGGGCGACCTCGGCTCGCTCGACGCCGACGGCTACCTGTCGATCACGGGCCGCAAGAAGGAGATCCTGGTGACCGCGGCGGGCAAGAACATCGCGCCCGCACAGACCGAGGACGCCCTCCGCCAGCACCCGCTGGTCTCGCAGGCCATGCTCCTCGGCGACAAGCAGCCCTTCGTGGCTGCACTGATCACCCTGGACGCCGAGGCGCTGCCCGGCTGGCTGTCGGCGCACGGGCTGCCCGCGGACACCTCGATCGAGGACGCCGTCGCGAACGACGCGCTGAAGGCCGAGATCCGCTCGGCGGTGAACACCGCGAACTCGCTGGTCTCCAAGGCCGAGCAGGTCAAGGAGTGGCGCCTACTCACCAGCGACTTCAGCATCGAGGGCGGCGAGCTCACGCCGACCCTCAAGGTCAAGCGCAACGTCGTCATGGACCTGCGCGCCGCAGACATCGCCGACATCTACGGCTGACCTTCGGATACGCGAACGCCGCCCACTCCATCGGGAGTGGGCGGCGTTCCTCGTTTCACACCGTCAGAGGTCGAACTTCGCCCGGATCTCGTCGGAGTTCTTCTTCTCGAAGTAGAACGAGGCGAACGGGATGGTGCCGGCGAGCAGCGTCAGGAAGAAACGGAGCGCGGGCCAGCGCACCTTCATTCCCAGGTCCAACGTGAACAGCAGGTAGATCACGTATCCCCAGCCGTGCACCGCGCCGATGTACCAGAGCCATTCCGGCGCAGGCAGCTTCCAGATCTCGGCGAAGACGTACTTATAGATCAGCTCTGCACACAGGATCAGGAGGAACACGCCGGTGAAGTTGGCCATGAAGCGGTAGCGGCCGAGCGCGCCCTTGATCTGGGTACGGCGCTTGTCCGCCAGTTGCTGGGCGGTCGGCTTGACTGCTTCGGTCACTTCTTCTCCTCGATCGTCTCGCTCGTCGCCAGGTCGGCGAGGAGGCGGTTGTACTCGTCGTGCGCAGCGTCGTCGGGTGCGGTGTCCGGGGCCGACGGTGCGCTCGCCCGGCTCGGCAGGAATCCCTCCGGGATCGCGGTGAGCTTCGTGGCGACCGGCGCGACGGACTTCGGCGCGGGCCGGTCCGCGGCGGGTGCGCCGGCCTCCTCCGCTTCGAGCTGCTCCTGCAGCTCCGCCTCGTCCTCGAGCTGCACGAACCGCTTGTAGCCCCAGATGAAGGCGACGGCGAACAGCGGCCACTGCATCGCGTAGCCGAGGTTGCGAGCGGATCCGGCGGTCGACTCGAATCGTCCCCACTGCCACCAGCCGAGCGCCAGGCACGCCACGGCGGCGACCACGACGAACGCGATCAGCGCGGGACGGTGGCGACGACGTTTCACGCCCTCGACGGTACCCGTCTCGGCGACGCCGTCCGAAAACCGGTATCGTGACCTGCGCCGCAGCGGGTGCCGCTCGCTGTCGCACGCGCCCGTGGCGGAATTGGCAGACGCGCTGGATTTAGGTTCCAGTACCTCAGGGTGTGGGGGTTCAAGTCCCCCCGGGCGCACACGTCCCGAGCGGCTCCACGAATCCACGGGCCTGCGGGTCTCGATGAGGGCACGCAGTGGCCAACCTCGATCACACTGACCCTGCGGCGGGAACTTTTTCGCCGAACTACTTCGGCCACCTTCTCAGGTGCGATCACCCCTGCCCAGGCCCTTCGCACACGGCGCCCACCAGCGTGATCCGGCGCGTTACCTGTGAATTCTCTTGGCCCGAACTCAGATTCATCTCTGTACGTTCGGCGACGTGGCCCGGATCGGCATCCACCGATGCATCCGGGCGACCACGAAAGGAGAACACCATGCTGACTCAGTGGAAGATCGCCGCCACCGCCGGCGCGGCCGGCGCGCTCGTCCTGGCCCCGGCGGCCGTCGCGCAGGCGGCTCCGTCGGATCCCGTCCCCGGGACGAACTGCACCGTCGCCCAGGTCGAACGCGCAACCGTCGCAGTCGCGCCGGAGGCGCAGACGATGGTGAACCGGCTGCCGGGCGGACGGGCCGAGGCGCAGCGGATCCTCGCCCTGCCCCCTGCGGAGCGGAACGCACGGATTCACGAGTTGGGGCGTCAGAACCCGCAGCTCGCCGCGTATTACCAGCAGAACCAGGAGAAGATCAACGGCACGATCGCGACGGTCGCCAGGACCTGCTCGCAGTACTGACGCCGCACCACGAAGGCGTCGGCTCCATGAGCCGGCGCCTTCGCCGCGTGGACCATCAGGAGATCGGAATCTCCTTGATCTTCGAGTCCGGCTTCCCCGCGGTCTTGCAGTACAGGAGCGCTTGCTGCTGCAGGCCGCTCACGACGATCGCCGACGGCTCCTGATCGTGCTTGTCCTTGTACAGCTTCGTCACCTGATCACGCTGGTCCGAATCGGACATCTTCTGGTAGTTCTCGCAGGTGGTGTCGCCGCCCTGCTTCGTGCATCCGACGAGGACGAACGCCACGGCGAGCAATGCCGCGCCGAATCGGTATCCCGTAGTGGAGCTTGTCATCCGCGGCACCTCTTCACCCTCGACGAAACGGACGGATCCGACCGTACCGCCCGCGCCCTCAATCCACGCAGGGGATCTGGCCGCCCCGCAGGGTGGTTCCGGCGTCGGGCGTGGGACCGTCGGACGGGGTGGGTGACACGGTCATCGCGGGCGAGGCGGGCTTCGTGTAGCCGACGGGGTGCGGCGCCTGCGTGGCGCCGTCCGACGCGGCCGACGAGCTCGAGGACTCGTCGGACGCGGCCGACTCGTCACTGCCGGGCACCGACTGCCCGAAGGCCTTCTGCACCTGCGCGCGGATGGCCGCGGGGTCGATGATGTTCACCGCCTGCTCGTTGACGGTGGCGTAGCCGCGCACGGGCAGGGTCGTGAACGTGAGGTTCGTGCCGGCGATCCGGCCGGCCTGCTGCGCGAACTCCTGCAGGTCCCAGCCGTCGGAGACCACGACGTCCTTCTGCGCGACCGCGATCAGCGATTGCAGCTTGCGCACGTCGCCGAAGACGCCCTGCTTCTGCAACTGGACCATGACGCCCGCGATGAAGGCCTGCTGCCGGTGCGTGCGATCGAGGTCACCGTCGGCGAGCCCGTGCCGCTGGCGGACGAAGGCCAGCGACTGCGCGGCGCTCAGCTTCTGCCGCCCCGCGGGGAAGGCCGCACCGGAGTAGCTGTCGCGCACGGGATTGTTGAGGCACACCTCGACACCGCCGAGGGTCTGCGCGAGGTCGTAGAAGCCGACGAGGCTGACCTCGGCGAAGTGGTCGATCGGCACGCCGACCAGCTTCCCGACGGTGGCGATGGTCGCGGCGCGCGCGGACTCGCGGGCCTTGCTCTCGAGCTCCTTGCGATCGCTCACCCCCTGCGCGACCAGCTTGTCCTCGACCTCCGCCTTGCGAGTGCCGTAGGCCTCCTTGATCTTTCCCTTCTTCCGGGACTCGACGCCGGCGAAAGTGACGTAATCGTCGCGGGGAATGGAGAAGGCCGTGACCTTCTTGCCATCCGCCGGGATGTGCATGAGGATCAGGGTGTTCGTGTTGTAGCCGCCGTTGTCACTGGTACCGGCGTGCAGCTGCTGAAGGATGTCGGACGGCAGATCGTCGCCGTTCTGATCCTTCCGCGTGTCGAGCCCCATCAGCAGGATGTTCTTGGCCCCGCCGGTGGACTTCGCCACCTTCGCCTCGGCCAGCGCCCGCGAGACGTTGAAGCCGCCGATCACGAGGTTCGTGCTCCACCAGACGGTTCCCGTGACAGCGAGCACGAGCACGGACAGCAGCGCGATGGCCACGCGGGCACCGCGGCCCGATGACGGTCTGCTGCTCACGACGCCACGGTACCGTGCTGCGCGGACCGACTCAGGGACGCGCGCCGGGAGCCGTCGCGGCGGCGCGACCAGCACGGCGCGCTCACGCGAACGCGGCGGGGCGCCTTCCTCGTCCTCCGTCGCACCGCGGAGGGCACGATCCGCGCGCCCACGCCCTCACTGCACGTCGCCGTCGGGCGGCGGGGTGAAGAACCCCCGCGCCGCCTCGACGGCGGTCACGCCGTCGAGGCGGCTGAGCTCGGGGATGCGGGACGGATCGACCTCGCCCGTGAGGATGCCGAGGGTGCGGTGCACGTGATCGACACGCATCCCCGTGGCTTCGACCTCTCGAACGAGCGAGTCGATCGCGTCGTCCGAACAGCCCAGTGTGAGCGTCACCGCAGCCATGATCCGACGATATCCCTCACGCCGCCGCGTGCGCCAACCCGCTGCCGACGTCGGCCGACGACGCCGGAAGACGCTGCGCGGTCTGGACGAGCTGCGCCCAGAGATCGCGACCGCGACGGCCGGTCGTCTCGGCGTAGACGGCCGCGAGTCCCGCGACCGCCGGGGTGGCCATGCTCGTACCGTCGAGGGTGGCGTACCACCGCGGCGCGAGCCAGGAGGAGAAGACGCCCACACCGGGCCCGACGATGTCGACCTGACCGCCCGGCACCGGATTACTGGTCGCCGAGAAGGACGCGACCTGCAGCGCACTGTCGACGGCGCCGACCGCCATCACCGACGGGCTGTTCGCGGGAACCCCGACGAAGCCCGGGTACCACGGGCGGTCGGCGTTGTTGCCGGCCGCCGCGATGATGAGGCTCCCCCGCTCGAGCGCCGCGGCACCGGCGCGCTCGTGCGCTACCGACACCCGCGGATCGTCGCTGCCGAGCGACATCGAGATCACCTCGCAGCCCTGACGGATCGCCCAGTCGATACCGGCGAAGACGCTGGTGTCCGTGCCCGTGCCGCGACTGGACAACACCTTGCCGACGTAGAGGTCCGCGCTGTGGGCGACGCCGTAGCGGCGCACGCCCGTCGCTGGCACTCGCGGCCCGCATGCGGTTCCGCCGCAATGCGTCCCGTGGCCGTGACCATCGTCGGGCTCCTCCCCCGGGATGAACGAACGCACGTAGAAATCGCGGTCGGCGAAGTCCGGGTGATCGAAGGAGAAGCCGGAGTCGAGCACCGCGACTTTGATGCCGGCGCCACCCGCCTCGATGGCGTCCACTCCCACGGCGCGCAGCCCCCAGGTGGAGATCGCGTCATCACCGATCGGCTCCGGTCCGACGAACCACCGGGGACGCTCCTCGGCTCCCCCGTCGATCCGCCGGGCGAGATCGCCGACGCCGTCGCGATAGCCGGACAGGTACTCCGCCGCCCTCGCGGCGACGGGATGGAACTGTCGTTCCGGCTCCACGGAGAGGATGTCGTCGGACGCCCGCCGGAGCGACTCCCGCTGGTCGGGGTCGACGTGGACGACGGCGAGACCGAGGGTGTCGAACACCACGGCGTCGGCCCCGAGGAACTCCCCCGCGTCCGATGCGTCGGTGGCGTCCAGCGTCCGGTACACGTCCGAGGCACCCATCACGCGACGCAGGGCGCGCTCGTGATCCCGTCCGTCGGCGGGGAGGACGAGGACGTAGCGGCCGTCACTATCAGGAATATTATTAGCTGTATTTACTATAGTCATGCGGCGACCGTACCGCCGATGCCCGACGGGTGCAGCGCAACTGCGTGCTACTCCGGGACGCGCACCGCGAGCTGCCGAAGCGGCTCCACCAGCTGGGCCAGGGCCCGCGCGCGGTGGCTGATCGCGTTCTTCTCGTCCGCCGTGAGCTCGGCGGCGGTGCGCTCGGAGCCGTCGGGGAGGAAGACCGGGTCGTAACCGAAGCCACCGTCGCCCCTGGGCTCGCGCAGGATTGCGCCCCGCCAGACACCGCGCACCGTCGACTCCCCGGAATCGGAGACGAGCGCGCAGGCGGAGACGAACTCCCCGCCCCGGCGTTCGGCGGGCACATCGGAGAGCTGCGCGAGCAGCAGCGCGGTGTTGGCCGGGTCGTCGCCGTGGCGTCCGGACCAGCGAGCGGACAGCACGCCGGGCATGCCGTTCAGCGCATCGACGCAGATCCCGGAATCGTCCGCGAGACAGGGCAAGCCGGTCCGCTGGTGCCCCTGCCGCGCCTTGATCAGCGCATTGCCCTCGAACGACGGTGCGTCCTCCGGCAGCTCCTCGAAGGGCTCGACCTCGTCGAGGCCCACGACCTCGAGGCCGACGATGCCCGCGTCCGCGACGACCTGCCGCAACTCGCGCAGCTTCTTGGCGTTCCGGGACGCGAGCAACAGACGCGCGGTCACTGACCGAACTTCTTCTTCTGTTCGCCCTCGAACTCCGGCAGCACGCCGGGGTACGGCGCCGCGAGCGCCTCCTTCTGCACGGCGAACAGCTTCTCCGTGCCCGCGATCGCGGAATCGAGCATCCAGTCGAGTGTGGTGCGGGCGAAAGTGGCACCCTCGCCGGTGCCCTGCACCTCGACCAGCGTGCCGGTGTCGGTGGCGACGACGTTCATGTCGACCTCGGCGCGCGAGTCCTCCTCGTAGGGCAGGTCCAGCCGTACGCGCCCGTCGACGACGCCCACCGAGACGGCGGCGATGGCGCACGAGATCGGCTGCGGGTCGGTCAGTTTGCCCGCCGCACCGAGGTAGGTGACGGCGTCGCACAGCGCGACGTACGCGCCGGTGATCGACGCGGTCCGCGTGCCGCCGTCGGCCTGCAGGACATCGCAGTCGATGGCGATCGTGTTCTCGCCCAGCGCCGCGAGGTCGATGCATGCGCGCAGCGACCGGCCGATCAGCCGGGAGATCTCGTGGGTGCGCCCGCCCACCTTGCCCTTGGTGGACTCGCGACGGCTGCGCTCATGGGTGGCACCGGGGAGCATCGAGTACTCGGCGGTCAGCCACCCCTGCCCCGAGCCGCGGCGCCATCCCGGCACTCCCAGCTCGACGCTGGCGGTGCACAGCACCTTCGTGTTGCCGAACTCCACCAGCACCGAGCCGGCGGGATTCTGAGTGAATCCCCGGGTGATGGTCACGGGGCGGAGTTCGTCGTCGGCCCTGCCGTCTGCGCGTCTGCTCACGCGCCCCAGCCTATCGCCTAGGACGGTGCCGGGGTCATCAGAGCTCGAAGACGTCGCCGCCCGTCACCGCGTCGACGGGGCCGTCGTAGACGGATCGGGCCTCCGCGAGCACCGCCTCCCGTGAGGTCCACGGTGGGATGTGGGTGAGCAGCAGGCGTCCGACGCCGGCGTCGGTGGCGGCCTGCCCCGCCTCCACACCCGAAAGGTGCACGCCGAGCGGCCGGTTCGCGGGGTCGTGGGTCCAGCTGGCCTCGGCGAGCAGTACGTCGGCGCCGCGCGCCACTTCGACGAGGTTGTCACACACGCCGGTGTCACCGGTGTACGCCAGGACCTTGCCGCTGGGCGCGGTGATCCGCAGGCCGTGCGACTCCGGCGGGTGGAACATGCGGAAGGGCCGCACGGTGAAGCCGCCGATCGCATGGTCCTCCCCCTCGGCCCAGGCGGAGAAGTCGAAGGTGTCGGAGATGTCGTCGAGCATCGCCGCCGATTCGGCGGAGGCGCGGCCGATCCGCTCGGGGGTGTCAGCGGGTCCGATCAGGCGCGCACGGCCCGCGGCGGGCGTCGGATGGTAGCGCCGCCACACCAGCAGGGAGGGCAGGTCGAGGCAGTGATCCGCGTGCAGGTGCGAGAGCATCACCGTGGCGGTGTTCGGGTCCACTCGCTGCTGCAACTCGCCGAGGACCCCGGGACCGAAATCCATGACCACGGGCTCGTGCCCGTCCACCTCCAAGAGGTAGCCCGAGCAGGCCGCCCGTGGACCGCCGACGCTGCCGGAACACCCGAGGATGGTGAGACGCATGCCGCTCATGCTGCCAGATCCGCGATCGTCACGTGGCGATCGCGCCGACCTGCCGTGAATTCCCCGTACCCGGGCGGGTGCGGCCGCGGCGGCCGACGAGCACCGCGGCGATGACGCCGCCGATCGCTCCCCACAGGTGTCCCTGCCACGAAACACCCGGCTGACCGGGCAGGACTCCCCACAGCATGCCGCTGTAGATGACCATCAGCACCACGCCGACGACGATGTCGAGCGCCCTGCGCGTGAACAGTCCGCGGACCGCCAGGTATGTCATCCAGCCGAACAGAACACCGGAGAGTCCGATCACGACGGTGCCCGCACCGCCCGTGAGCCAGACTCCGGCGCCCGCCACCAGCCAGATGATCGCGGTCGCGATCACGAACCGACCCGCGCCCGCGGCGAGACCGACGAAGCCGAGGACCAGGGCCGGAACACTGTTGGCGGCCAGGTGCTCCCACCCGCCGTGCAGCAGCGGCGCCAGCACGACGCCCCGGAGCACGCCCTCCCCGGAGCGCGGGTGGATCCCCCACTGGTCCAGGGAGTTGCCCAGGACGGTGTCGATGCCCTCGATCAGCCACAGCGCCGCCACGAAGACGACGATCAGGATGGCCGAGCGCCCCGCCGTGCTCCCGGCGACCCGGCTCGTCAGGGAGCGCGGCGCACCGTCGTTGCTGGGAATCGTCATGGCGACCTCCTCGCGCGTGCGGCCTCCGGCCGATCAGGCCCAGAGTTGGCCCTCGAGGGCCTCTTCCGCATCCTCCAACGTACCGTCGTACGCGCCGGTCGACAGATACTTCCATCCGGCGTCGGCGACGACGAACGCCACGTCGGCCCGCTCCCCTGCCGTCAGGGCCTTGTTCGCGACGCCGAGCGCGGCGTGCAGCACGCCGCCGGTGGACACCCCGGCGAAGACGCCCTCCTCGTCGATCAGCTGCCGCATGCGGCGCACGGCGTCGTAGGAGCCCACCGAGAACCGGCGGGTGAGGACGGACTCGTCGTACAGCTCGGGAACGAATCCCTCGTCGAGATTGCGCAGCCCGTAGACCAGCTCGCCGTAGCGCGGCTCGGCCGCGACGATCTGCACGCCGGGCACGTGTTCGCGCAGGTACCGGCCGGTGCCCATGAGCGTGCCGGTGGTGCCGAGGCCGGCCACGAAGTGGGTGATCTCGGGCAGGTCGGCGAGCAGCTCGGGCCCGGTGCCCGCGTAGTGCGCGCGGGCGTTGGCGGGGTTGCCGTACTGGTAGAGCATCACCCAGTCGGGATGCTCGGCGGCGAGCTTCTTCGCCTCCGCCACGGCGCGGTTCGAGCCGCCGGCGGCGGGCGAGTCGATGATCCGCGCGCCGTACATGGTGAGCAGCTGTCGCCGTTCCGCGGAGGTGTTCTCGGGCATCACGCACACGAGCCGGTAGCCCTTGAGTTTCGCGGCCATCGCCAGGCTGATCCCGGTGTTTCCGGAGGTGGGCTCGAGGATCGTGTCGCCGGGGCGCAGCCGACCGTCGCGTTCGGCCTCGTCGATCATCCGCAGCGCCGGGCGGTCCTTGATCGACCCCGTCGGGTTGCGGTCCTCAAGCTTGGCCCACAAGCGGACGTGCGGCGCACCGTCTGTCCCCTCCCAGCGGGGCGAGAGCCTCGGCAGCCCGACCAGCGGCGTCCCGCCGAGCGAGTCCAGCAGGCTGTCGAACCTGGGCACTGCGCGCCTATCCCCCGGCCACTGCAGGCAGCACCGTCACCGTGCCGCCGTCGGCGACGGGGGTGTCCAGCCCGCCGGTGAACCGCACGTCCTCGTCGTCGACGTAGACGTTGACGAACCGGTGCAGCGCCCCGTCGGCGATGAGGCGGTCCTTGATCCCGGCGTGCCGCGTCTCGAGATCGTCGATGACGGCCCCCAGGGTCGCCCCGGACGCGGGCACCCGCTTCGCATCGCCCGTGAGCGGGCGCAGGATGGTCGGGATGGAGACGGTGACGGACATCAGTCCTCCTCGAGGTGGACGGGCTCTTCGGTGATGACGGAATCGACGATGCGGTAGCTGCGGACCTCCGCATCGGGGCCCAGGTCGTCGCGGGTGGAGATCAGGACGTAGTGGGCGTTCGGTTCGGACGCGAACCGCGCATCGGTGCGCGACGGGTACGCCTCGGTGGCGGTGTGCGAGTGGTAGATCACGACCGGTTCCTCGTCGCGCTCGTCCATGCCGCGCCAGACCTGCAGTTGCTCGCCCGCATCGAACCGGTAGAAGGTGGGCGAGCGCTCGGCGTTGAGCATCTCGATGAAGCGCTCGGGGCGGTCGGAACCCTCGGGACCGGCGATCACGCCGCACGCCTCGTCGGGGTGATCGCGGCGCGCGTGCGCGATCATCTTCTCCACCAGCTCACGCCGGATGTGCAGGCCCGTCACGCACCCTGCAACCGCGCCCGGGCGCGGGCTATTCCGGCTCGCGGTCGAGCATCACCGAGACCAGCACGTCGAGCAGCGCCGAGAGCCAGTGGTAGACGTCCACGTGCCCGGCGCGCGTCGGATCGTCCGACGACGGCCCGTCGGGCAGGTCCGCCGTGATGCCCAGCAGCGTGCCCAACGCGAGGCGCAGGTCGTTGACGCAGGTCAGCCAGTCCTGCGCCTCGCTCTCGGTGAGGGTGACAGTGCCCGCCCGCTCGGGCAGGGTGGCGAGCACCGTCTGCGCCGCGGCGCGCTTCGCGTCGATCACCTCGGGCTCGTTGAGGGAGCGCAGCGCTCCGTTCAGGTCCTGGGCGAACTCGCCCGACGGTGCCCCTTCCGCGCCCGGTGCGTTCGCGTCGGGTCGGTAGAAGTCCGGCAGCAGGCGCCGTAGCACCGTCTCCGGCGGCGGCTCGGAGTGCCCCGTCCGCAGTCCGGTGAGTTCGGCCAGCTCGTCGTGCGGGGCGGAGTCCTCGCGCTCGTCGAACAGCTCGATCAGGGAGCCCACGAGGGATCGGACGAGGCCGACCTCCTCCGGATCCATCTTCGAGACGAAGCGGACATCCCCGCGCACGCCCCGCTTGACCTGCCAGTTACGCACTCAGCTGTCGCGCTGCATCGTCGCCCACAGACCGGCCGCATGCAGCTTGCGGACGTCCCCCTCCACCTTGTCGCGGTCGCCCGTGGAGACCACGGCCTTCCCCTCCGTGTGCACCTGCATCATCAGTTCCTTGGCCTTGTCGGTGCTGTACCCGAACAGCTTCCGCAGCACGAAGGTGACGTACGACATGAGGTTCACCGGATCGTCCCAGACGACGGTGACCCAGGGCTTGTCGATCGCCTCGTCGGTCTTGCGCTCGAGCACCGCCGACGTACCGGGCTGGGCAGCAGTGGAACCTCCGCCCGGACCACCGGCACTTCCCGGGGCCGCTGCGCTGCTGTCGGTCATGGTTCTAGGGTACCCAGTGTGACGGTAGATGAAAACGGGGCCGGCTCCCCCTCGCGGAGCTCCGCCCTGCTCACCGATCAGTACGAACTGACGATGCTGGCGGCCGCGCTCAAGGACGGCACCGCGCACCGTCCGTGCGTCTTCGAGGTGTTCGCGCGCCGCCTGCCGACGGGGCGCCGGTACGGCGTCGTGGCGGGCACCGCCCGCGTTCTCGACGAGCTGCGCCGGTTCCGGTTCGGGCCCGACGAGCTCGCGGTCGTCGAGCGCTTCCTCGACCCGGACACGCTGGCCTGGCTACGGGACTACCGCTTCACCGGCGAGATCGACGGCTACCGCGAGGGTGAGCTGTACTTCCCCGGCTCCCCGCTCCTGACGGTGCGCGCGAGCTTCGCCGAGGGCGTGATCCTCGAGACGCTGATCCTGTCGATCCTCAACCACGACAGCGCGATCGCCTCCGCCGCGGCGCGCATGGTGTCCGCGGCCGCGGGCCGCCCGCTCATCGAGATGGGTTCGCGGCGCACGCACGAGCGGGCCGCCGTGGCATCGGCCCGCGCGGCGTACCTCGCCGGCTTCACCAGCACCTCGAACATGGAGGCCGCCCGGACCTACGGCGTCCCGTCGGGCGGCACGGCGGCGCACGCGTTCACCCTGCTGCACACGGGCCCGGACGGTCCGGACGAGGAGGCCGCGTTCGCGGCCCAGGTCGCGGCGCAGGGCGCCGGCACGACACTGCTGGTGGACACCTACGACATCACCGAGGGCGTCAATCGTGCCGTGCGCGCGGCGGGACCCGAGCTCGGCGGCGTGCGGATCGACTCGGGCGATCTCGGCATCATCACCCGCCAGGTCCGGGCACAGCTCGACAGCCTGGGCGCGGCGCGGACGAAGATCGTGGTCTCGGGGGACCTCGACGAGTACGCGATCGGTGCGCTGCGCGCCGAGCCCATCGACGTCTACGGCGTCGGCACCTCGCTGGTCACCGGCTCGGGCGCGCCGACGGCGGGCATGGTCTACAAGCTCGTGGAGGTCGACGGCCTGCCGGTCGCGAAGCGCAGCTCGCACAAGGAGACCCAGGGCGGGGAGAAGCGTGCGGTCCGGCTCGCGCGCGGCACCGGCACGATCGTCGAGGAGGTGCTGTTCCGCCCCGGCGCCACGCCGACGGTGCCCGCGCACCTGACCGCGACGCCGCTGCAGATCCCGCTGGTCCGCGGCGGCGATCAGGTGGACGGCCTGCCCGGCCTCGAGGAAGCCCGCACGCACCTGCGGGAGGCGCTCGTGAGCCTCCCCTGGGAGGGGCTGGGCCTGTCCAACGGAGAGCCCGCCATCGCGACGCGGTTCGAGGAGCGCCGATGAGCACCGCACTGATCGTCGTGGACGTGCAGAACGACTTCTGTGAGGGCGGGTCCCTCGCGGTGGCCGGCGGCGCCGCTGTGGCCCGCGCGATCCACGACGACCTCCTGGACCGCTACCCGACGATCGTCGCCACCCGGGACTGGCACATCGATCCCGGCGCGCACTTCTCCGCGGCCCCGGACTTCGTGGACTCGTGGCCCGTGCACTGCCGCGCGCGGACCGCCGGGGCGGAGTTCCACCCGAATCTACGGCTGCCGCTGCGGGTGCCGGTGTTCAGCAAGGGCGCCTACTCCGCCGCGTACTCGGGCTTCGAGGCCCACGACGCCGACGGTGCCTCACTCGCCGAATGGCTGGCGGCGCATGACGTCTCGTCGGTCGACGTGGTCGGTATCGCGACCGACTACTGCGTGCGCGCCACGGCGCTCGACGCGAGGTCCGCGGGCCTGACGGTGCGCGTGCTCGCGGACTACACCGCGGGCGTCGCGGAGGCCTCCACGGAGGCCGCCCTGGCGGAGTTCACCGCCGCCGGCATCACAGTGGCCTGAGAATCATTCGGCGGGAACGTCGTCGGATTCTTCGCCTGGATCCGGGATGTCGTCCGGGTAGACGATAACGATCTCGGTGATCGTCTTCGGGAAGTCCCTGCGGTTGTTCGTCAGGAACCGATCGGCCCCCGCCACGATCGCCGTCGCGAGGTGTACCGAGTCCGCGGTTTTGAGCTTGTACTCGATCGCGAGCGTCAGCGCCAACCGTGCCGTCGAGTCATCGAGGGGATAGAGGTCGAGCCGACCGACCAGTTCGAGGAGTCGCTGCGAATCCGCGGAAGCGGGATCGAGGCGCATCGGCTTCGCGAGGACTTCCGACAGGAGGCTCAGGGAGCCGACTCCTGCGATCTCATCGGGAACGTCGGGAAACAGCCGCACGATCCGGCGTCCCAACGGGTGGCCGAGCTGTCCGGCGTAGATGAGAACGTCTGCGTCGAAGGCGACGAGTGGGTTCACCGCGCCTGCCGGTCCGCGTAGATCTCCTGGACGAGTTCATCCGCCCGTTCGACGGAGATTCCCGGCGTGAGGGGGCGCCGCCGGGCCGCCTCCAGGCGCGCACCGATCGCGTCCGCGGCCGCCCACGCAGCCGCAGCACGCGGCGATCGCAGCGCATCGGGCGAGACGAGCACGGCGACCACCCGTCCGTGCCGCGTGATCCGTACCTGCTCCCCCGCCTCGACGCGGTCCAACTGCGCAGGCAGGGTCTGCCGCGCCTCACTCGCACTGACCGTGGTCATACGAGAATCGTACGTCGCTGTACGAAGCCGTACAACGGTCACGTCGGTCGGCGACCGACCAGCGCGAACAGCACCAGGTACACCCCGACGCTCGCGAGGACCGCCGACGCCGGCGTGACGGCCGTCCCCCTGAGCCCCGTCGAGGTCAGCCGCGGATCCGGTTGAGGTAGTTGTAGACGGTGAAGCGGGTGACGCCCAGCGCCTCGGCAACCACCTCCGCCGACTTGCGGTAGGAGAACGCGCCGCGCTCCTCGAGGAGCCGGACGGCGCGCTGCTTCTCGCCGCGATCCAGCCGATTGAGGGGCGCCCCCAGTTCGTCCGCGAGGCTCGCGAGGAGGCCGTCGAGATCCCCGACGGGCGCGTCCACCGGGGGCAGCCGGACACCGGCGATCGTCTCGCCCTCCCAGACGAGCGGGACGTCACCGCGCCGCAGCCCCTCCGCGCCGACGATCTCGCCGTCGAGCCGTTCGACCAGCTCGCGGACGGCCTCCACGAGGGGGTGCGTCGGTTCCGTCATGGCAGGCGGTCCACCTGGACGGTGACCCGTGTCGCTCCGCTCGCGAACGCCCTGCTCAGGGCGTCACGCAAGGCCTCCAGGACCGCACCCGCCTCGCCGTCGACCGCGGTACCGAGGGGGCCGAAGTCGTGCTCCAGCCCGGCCTCGCGCAGGGCCTCCACGGCACGCTCCGCATGGGGCGGTACCTCGCCCTCCCCCTGGAAGGGCTCGCTGGTGAACTCCGCGGTCAAACGCATCACCCGATGGTAGCCCGCAACAATTTTTCAACAAACTGTTGACGTGACGCAGCTCACATGCCATCCTTCGATTAGTGGAAAACTTCTTCCGCAGACCGAAAGAAGGCAGGTCAGATGGACCTCGAAGGCTTCAACTCGGCGGACCTCGCCGAACTCCGGGCCACTCTCCTCGCGTGTTGCGACGTGCCCTCCTGGGCGGACACGGTGCTCGCCGGCCGCCCCTACGCGGACACCGGAGAGATCCTGCGCGTCGCCGGCACCGCCGCCGGCGCGTTCACCCCGGCCGATGTCGATCGCGCGCTGGCCGCGCACCCCCGGATCGGCGAGCGTGCCCAGGGCGCTTCGACCGAGGCCGCGTGGTCGCGCAAGGAGCAGTCGAGTGTCTCCACCGACGCGCAGACCCAGGCCGCCCTCGTCGCCGGGAACCGCGCCTACGAGGACCGTTTCAACCGCGTCTTCCTGGTGAACGCGGCCGGGCTCGACGCGCAGACGGTCCTCGCGAAGCTGCAGCAGCGGCTCGAGAACGACGCGGCCACCGAGGCGGTCGCCACGGCGAGCGAGCTGCGCGGCATCGCACTGCGCCGCCTGGCCCGCGTCCTGGATCTGGAAGACGAACTCGCAGAAAGGCGTTCATGAGCACCGTCACCACCCACGTCCTCGACACCGCGCGCGGTGTCCCGGCGGCCGGCGTACCGGTCCGGATGGACCGGATCAGCCCGGGCGGCACCGTCGAACCCGTGGCGCACGGCGTCACGGACGACGACGGACGCGTCAAGGACCTCGGCCCCGACGACCTGGCGGCCGGCGTCTACCGGCTCACCTTCGACGTCGCCGGCTACGCCGCGGCCACCGGGCAGGAGAACTTCTTCCCCGAGGTCGCCATCACCTTCAGTCTCATCGCGCAGGACGGCGCCGTGCCCCATCACCACGTCCCCCTCCTGCTCAGCCCGTTCCACTACTCCACCTACAAAGGAAGCTGACCATCATGGCAATCCACCTGGGCCCCAACCAGTACGGCAAGGCAGAGAACCGCGTGGTGCGGATCTACCGGGATACCGCACGCCACACGATCCGCGACCTGAACGTCTCCTCGGCGCTGCGCGGGAACTTCGAGGACGCGCACATCAGCGGCGATCAGGCCGCGGTGCTGCCCACCGACACCCAGAAGAACACCGCCTTCTCCTTCGCCAAGGAGAAGGGCGTGGGTGCCATCGAGGACTACGCCCTCACCCTCGGCGGTCACTTCATCGATTCCACGCCCAACGCCGACGGTGCCCGCATCGCGGTCGAGGAGTACCCCTGGGACCGGATCCAGGTCGACGGCGAGGGCCACGACCACGCGTTCGTCCGGTCGGGCGGCGGAATCCGCTCGACCGTCGTGAACATCGAGGGTCGCGGCGCCGACCGCACTGCCCACGTGGTCTCCGGCATCCACGACTTGACGCTGCTCAAGTCCACCGGCTCCGAGTTCCACGGCTTCCTCAAGGACAAGTACACGACGCTGCAGGAGACCGACGACCGTATCCTCGCGACCTCGCTGGTGGCGAAGTGGCGCTACGACCGCACCGACGTGGACTGGGACGCGTCCTTCGGCTCGATCCGCACGATCATGCTCAAGCGGTTCGCCGAGATCCACAGCCGTGCACTGCAGCAGACCCTGTACGGCATGGGCGAGGCCGTCCTCGAGCAGCACCCCGAGGTCGCCGAGATCAAGTTCTCCGCGCCGAACAAGCACCACTTCCTCGTGGACCTCTCGCCCTTCGGCGTGGAGAACCCGGGCGAGGTGTTCATCGCCGCCGACCGCCCGTACGGCCTGATCGAGGCGAGCGTCGTCCGCGACGACGCCTCCGACGCCGGCTCGGCGTGGCACGCGGTTCCCGGATTCTGCTAGCGGACCCACGACCATGACCACAGCCACCATCGCGCGTCCCGAAGACGAGAAACTTCCCCTCGGACGGACCTTCATCTACGGTCTCCAGCACATCCTCACGATGTACGGAGGCGTGATCGCACCCCCACTGATCGTGGGCGGCGCAGCCGGGCTCTCCGCCACCGACATGGGCCTGCTGGTCACCGCCGGCCTGTTCGTCAGCGGCCTGGCGACGATCCTGCAGACCATCGGAGTCGGGCCCTTCGGCGCGAGACTGCCGATCGTGCAGGGCCTCTCGTTCGCGAGCGTCTCGACGATGACGGCGATCGCCAAGGACGGCGGCGTGCGGCCGATCTTCGGCGCGATCATCGTCGCCGGCCTCATCGGACTCGCACTGTCGACGATCTTCGCCAAGCTGATCAGGTACTTCCCACCCGTCGTCACCGGCACGATCATCACCGTCATCGGGCTGTCGCTGCTCCCGACGACGTTCACGTGGGCCATGGGCGGCGCGGGCGCGAAGGACCTCGGTTCCACCGCCAACATCGGCCTCGCGGGACTGACCCTGCTCATCATCCTGGTGATCAGCCGGCTCTTCCAGGGCGCGATCTCGCGGCTGTCGATCCTCATCGGCATCGTGGTCGGCACGGGCATCGCGGCGATCTTCGGCAAGGTCGACTTCTCCCGCGTGGGCTCCGGCCCCGTGTTCGCCCTGCCGCCGGTGATGCACTTCGGCTCGCCGACCTTCGAGGTCGGCGCCATCATCTCCATGACGATCGTGATCCTGGTGATCATGACGGAGACCACCGCCGACATCCTGGCCATCGGCGAGATCGTGGGCACCCCGGTCGATGCCAAGCGCGTCGCCGCCGGCCTGCGCGCCGACATGCTCTCGACGACGGTGGCACCGGCGTTCAGCGCCTTCCCGTGCAGCGCGTTCGCGCAGAACGTGGGCCTCGTGGCCCTGACGGGCATCAAGAGCCGCTACGTGGTGGCGATGGGCGGCGGCATCCTCGCCGTCCTGGGCCTCCTCCCCGTGGTGGGTCGCGTCATCGCCGCGATCCCGTACCCCGTCCTGGGCGGCGCCGGCATCGTGCTGTTCGGCTCGGTCGCCGCGAGCGGGATCAAGACGCTCTCGCGGGTGGATTTCGACGGCAACCTGAACATGGTGATCGTCGCGGTCTCGCTCGGCATGGGCATGATCCCCGTTGCGGCACCGAAGTTCTGGGACCAGTTCCCGACGGCGGTCAGCACCATCATGCACTCGGGCATCAGCGCGGCCGCCGTGGTCGCGGTGGTCCTCAACTTCCTGTTCAACGAGATCAAGGCCGGCAACCGGCCCGACGTGTCGGTGTTCGCGGCCGTCCCGGACGAGCGGAGCAATCCGCCGAAGCCCAGTACCGGTCACTGAGCCGAACCGGCCCGACGGCACCGTCGACCCCGAAGCCGGAGTGCGCATCCCGACGCGCACTCCGGCTTCGTCGTCTCCGGGCCGGCCTGGAGCAACCCCGCGCAAGGGGTTGACGTGACTCTCATCACATGCCACAATTCCATAGTACGGAAATGATCTTTCCAACAGGCGAAAGCTAGCAGGTCGAATCGGACCTCGCCCGAACCTGCACCGCCGTACGTCCTGCCTGAAGAAGGAGCCACTCATGAGCGCCAACGCCCCCGCCAAGTACACGGTCAACTGCTCGATCCTGCTGGCCGATCTGCCCGTCCTCGAGCGCCCCCGCGCCGTCCGCGAGGCCGGCTTCGAGGCCGTCGAGTTCTGGTGGCCGTTCGCCACCGCCGTCCCCGGCGACCGCCAGGTCGACGCCTTCGTGACCGCGATCGAGGACGCCGGCGTGCAGCTCACGGGCCTGAACTTCTTCGCGGGCGACATGCCGAACGGCGACCGCGGCATCCTCTCCGATCCGGCCCGCGTCGCCGAGTTCCGCGACAACATCGAGGTCACCGTCGGCATCGGCGAGCGCCTCGGCACCCCCGCCTTCAACGCCCTGTACGGCAACCGGATCGACGGTGTCGCGCCCGAGGAGCAGGACGCCGTCGCGGCCGAGAACCTGGCCGCGGCGGGCCGCGCCGCGGCGCGCACCGGCGCCGTCGTCCTCGTCGAGCCCGTGAGCGGGGCCCCGCGCTACCCGCTGCGCACCGCCGCCGACGCGGTCGCGGTCATGGACCGGGTGCGCGACGAACAGGGCGTCGACGCGCTGCGCCTGCTGGCCGACCTGTACCACCTGCAGGTCAACGGCGACGACGTGAGTGCCGCTATCGAGGCCCACGCGGGCCGCATCGGGCACGTCCAGATCGCCGATGATCCCGGCCGCGGCGAGCCCGGCACGGGCACCCTCGACCTCGACGGACACCTCGCGCACCTCGCGCGCGTCGGGTACCGAGGCCCGATCGGCCTCGAGTACAAGCAGAGCCAGAGCGACCCCTTCGCCTGGCTCCCCGTCACCGAGCGCAACGCCGTCGTCGCAGCCTCCTGATCTCCTCTTCCAGCAAAGGAACTCCTCATGACGAACATCGCCTTCATCGGACTCGGCATCATGGGCAGCCCCATGGCCGTGCACCTGCAGAACGCCGGGCACACCGTGGCCGGCTTCAACCGCACGCCGGAGCGGGCCAAGCCGCTCGTCGACGCGGGCGGCCGCTGCGCATCGTCGATCGCCGACGCGGTCGCCGACGCCGAGGTCATCGCCGTCATGGTGCCGGACTCTCCCGACGTCGAGGCCGTCCTCGCGGGTGAGGGCGGGGTCTTCGACAACGCCCCCGCCGGCGCCCTGATCATCGACTTCTCGAGCATCCGCCCCGATGTCACCGCCCGCCTCGCGGAGCAGGCGTCCGAGCGCGGCTTCCGGCTGATCGACGCCCCCGTCTCGGGCGGCGAGGCCGGCGCGGTGAACGCCGTCCTGTCGATCATGGTCGGCGGCGCTCCCGCTGACTTCGAGGCCGCCAAGCCGGTTCTCGACGTGGTCGGCAAGACCATCGTGCACGTCGGCCCCAGCGGCTCCGGCCAGACCGTCAAGGCCGCCAACCAGCTCATCGTCGCGGGCAACATCCAGCTCCTCGCCGAGGCGATCATCTTCCTCGAGGCCTACGGCGTCGACACCGCAGCCGCGGTACAGGTCCTCGGCGGCGGCCTCGCGGGCTCCGCGGTGCTGAACCAGAAGGCGCAGAAGATGCTCGACCGCGAGTTCGAGCCCGGCTTCCGGATCGAGCTGCACCACAAGGACCTCGGCATCGTCACCTCGGCCGCGCGTGAGGCCGGCGTCGTCGCGCCGCTCGGCGGCCTCGTCGCCCAGCTCATGGCCTCCGCCCGCGCCAACGGCGACGGCGGCCTCGACCACTCCGCGCTGCTGCGCGGCGTCGAGCGCCTGTCCGGTCGCAGCAGCTGACACCCGAAACCTCCCTGACCACAACCACACTGGAGTACTGACATGGCTCGTATGCGTGCCGCCGAAGCTGCGGCGAAGATCCTGGAACTCGAGGGCGCGACGCAGGCGTTCGGCGTGCCCGGCGCGGCGATCAACCCCTTCTACGCGGCGCTCCGCGCGCACGGCGGCATCAGCCACGTGCTCGCCCGGCACGTCGAGGGCGCCTCCCACATGGCCGAGGGCTACACCCGCGCCAAGGCCGGCAACATCGGCATCTGCATCGGCACGTCGGGCCCCGCCGGCACCGACATGATCACCGGTTTGTACTCGGCGATGGCCGATTCCATCCCGATCCTCGCGATCACCGGGCAGGCGCCGGTCGCCCGGCTGCACAAGGAGGACTTCCAGGCGGTCGACATCGCGTCGATCGCGAACCCCGTCACCAAGATGGCGGTCACGGTGCTCGAGCCCGCGCAGGTCCCCGGCGTGTTCGCGCAGGCCTTCCACCTCATGCGTTCGGGTCGGCCCGGCCCGGTCCTCATCGACCTGCCCATCGACGTGCAGCTCGCCGAGATCGACTTCGACCCGGACACCTACGAGCCCCTGCCGGTGTACCGGCCGGCGGCCACCCGCGCGCAGGCCGAGAAGGCCCTGGACATGCTCCAGGCCGCGGAGCGCCCGCTGATCGTCTCCGGCGGCGGCGTCATCAACGCCGACGCCTCCGACAAGCTGGTGGAGCTGGCCGAACTGCTGGACGTCCCGGTGATCCCCACCCTGATGGGCTGGGGCACGATCCCGGACGACCACCGGCTCGCGGCCGGCATGGTCGGGCTGCAGACCGCGCATCGCTACGGCAACGCCACCATGCTGGCCTCGGACTTCGTGCTGGGCATCGGCAACCGCTGGGCCAACCGGCACACCGGCGGGCTCGACGTCTACCGCGCGGGACGCACCTTCGTGCACATCGACATCGACCCCACCCAGATCGGCCGGGTCTTCGCGCCGGACTACAGCATCGTCTCCGACGCCGGCGCCGCGCTCGACCAGCTGGTCGAGATCGCCCGCGAGCGGCGCTCAGCGGGCACTCTGCCGAACCGCGAGGAGTGGGTCGAGTCCTGCGCCGAGCGCAAGCGGACGATGCAGCGCCGCACGCACTTCGACGACGTCCCCGTCAAGCCCCAGCGGGTCTACGAGGAGATGAACAAGGTCTTCGGCCGGGACACCCGGTACGTGAGCACCATCGGGCTCTCGCAGATCGCCGGCGGCCAGTTCCTGCACGTCTTCAAGCCGCGCCATTGGATCAACTGCGGCCAGGCCGGCCCGCTCGGCTGGACCATCCCCGCCGCGCTCGGCGTGGTGAAGGCGGAGCCGGGCACGGACGTGGTCGCGCTCTCGGGCGACTACGACTTCCAGTTCATGATCGAGGAACTGGCGGTCGGGGCGCAGTTCAACCTGCCCTACGTGCACGTCGTGGTGAACAACTCCTACCTCGGCCTGATCCGCCAGGCGCAGCGCGCCTTCGACATGGACTTCCACGTCCAGCTCGGCTTCGACAACATCAATGCCGACGTCTCCGAGGCCCACGACGCCGCGATCGCCGAGGTCCCCAAGGGCTACGGCGTGGACCACGTCAAGGTGGCCGAGGGCTTGGGCTGCAAGGCACTGCGCGTGACCGATCCCGCGCGCATCGCCGAGACCCTGGGCGCGGCGCAATCGCTGGCCCGCGAGCACAAGGTGCCGGTGGTCGTGGAGATCATCCTGGAGAAGGTCACCAACATCGCGATGGGCACCGAGCTCGACAACGTCGCCGAGTTCGAGGAGCTGGCGCTCGCCGGTGCCGACGCCCCGACCGCGCTCCTCCTGCTGGACTAGGGAGTCGACATGCGTGTGCTGCTGGCGCCCGACAAGTTCAAGGGCTCGCTCTCGGCCGTCGGGGTCGCCGACGCCCTGGCGCGAGGCATCGCCGAGGCCCGTCCGGAGTGGACGGTGCGCCGCGCCCCCATCGCCGACGGGGGCGACGGCACCGTCGACGCGGCGGTGGCCGCCGGGTGGACGCGGGTCCGAGTGGAGACCACCGGCCCCACGGGTGCCCCGGTCTCCACCTCGTACGCCCGGCGCGGCGAGACCGCGGTGGTCGAGCTCGCCTCGGCCGTCGGCCTCGAGCTACTGCCCGACGGTGTGCCGGATGCCCTGGGCGCCGGCACCTTCGGACTGGGCGCCGTGATCCGGCACGCCCTCGACGACGGGGCCCGGTCCATCGTGGTCGGCCTCGGCGGCAGCGCCTCCACCGACGCCGGCGCGGGCATGCTCCAGGCCCTCGGGGTCACGATCTTCGACGCCGACGGTGCCCCGCTCCCCTCCGGCGGCGCGGCGCTGGCCCGGGCCGCGCGCGTGGACCTGGCGGGCCTGCACCCGGCGGCCGCGCAGGCCCGATTCACCCTCGCCTGCGATGTCGACAACCCCCTGCTCGGCCCCGACGGCGCGGCCGCGATCTACGGCCCGCAGAAGGGGGCGACCTCGGGCGACGTGGCACTGCTCGACGCCGCGCTGCGGGTCTTCGCCGACCTCCTCACCGTTGCCGGCGGGCACGACGCCCGGGACGTCCCGGGTGCGGGCGCCGCGGGCGGGACCGCCTTCGGCGCGATGGCTGTGCTGGGCGCGCAGGCGCGGCCGGGCGTCGACATCGTGCTCGAGCTGGTCGACTTCGCCGCCCAGCTCGACGGTGCCGACCTGGTCGTGACCGGTGAGGGCTCGCTGGACGAGCAGACGCTGCACGGCAAGGCCCCCGTGGGCGTCGCCGCGGCGGCCCGGGCCGCGGGTATCCCGGTGATCGCCGTGTCCGGACGGAATCTCCTGGGCGCGGACCAGATCCGCGCAGCGGGCTTCCAGCGCGCACTGGCACTCGCCGAACTCGAGCCGGACCCGGCGCGGTCGATGGCCAACGCCGCCGACCTGCTCCAGCGCATTGGCCGCTCGATCCCCAGCGACGCGATCTCCTGAGTCAGCTGAGGGGGACGTGGCGCCGCAAGAAGTCCAGCTGATCGGCGACATTGCGCTCGAAGTCGTCGCCGACGTAGATGTCGAAGTGGCCGGCGTCGTACAGCTTGACGTCTGCGTCGCGCGCCTGCGCCGCGTACTTCCGCGTCGGGCCGGCGGGAGCAACGGTGTCCCTCTCGCAGATTGCGAGGAACAGCGGGCACTGAATGTCCTTGATCCGCCGGCCGGGGAACTCTCGCATGATCTGCAGCGCGAACCGGGCGGCGACATCATGCGGAAGGCTCACCCCGGGAGGGCTCAGCGCCTCCATACCGGACACGGAATCGGGTGAGGTCATCAGCGCGGTCGATCCCGGCGCACCGTACGTGGGCACCCGCTGCGGCTCGCGGCCGATCCGAGCACCGAGCAAGTCCCGGATCGCCCGCACGGTGACTTTCACCGAGGTCAGTGGCGGAATCGCGAGCGAGGATGCGAGACCGTCCGTGAATGGGCACTGGCTGATGGCCGCCGCGATCCGCGGATCGTCGGCGGCGGTGACGATGGAGTGCCCGCCGCCGAACGAGGTGCCCCACACGACGACCCGATCGAGGTCCACGCCGTCGAGGGTGCGCGCGAAGGCGACCGCGGCGCGCCAGTCCGCACGCTGCAGCCCCACGTCCAGCAGCTGCCGCGGCTCGCCGCCGCTGGCGCCGAAGTGCCGATAGTCGAAGACGAGGCACGCGTAGCCGGCCGCGGTGAACCGTTCGGCGAAGGCGTCGAGCCGTTGTTCCTTGACACCGCCGAGGCCGTGGGCCAGGACGACGATCGGCCGCCGTTCCCCCTCGGCCGCCTCGGGCCGGTACAGCCAGGCCGCACACTGGGAGGTTCCGGACGCGAATGCGATGTCTTCTCTGCTCATGCGGCAAGAGTACTGGATTTGATACCAACATTGGAAGTGATTCCAACAATGTGATGCGTTACGCTCGTGCCATGGAACCGACCCGCGCCCAACGCAAAGCCGAGGCGAACCGGCGGGCCGTCATCGACGCGGCGCGGGAGATCGTCGCGGTACACGGCGCCGAGGCGATGACGCTGGAGTCCGTGGCGGAACGCGCCGATGTCGCGGTGCAGACCATCTACAACCGGGTCGGGGGCAGGTCCGCCCTGCTCACCGCCGTCGCCGAGCAGGCGATGGAGGAGAACCGCGCGTACATGGACGCCGCGTACCGATCCGAGGGCGACCCGGAGACGAAGATCATGGTGGCGGCCGCCGAGTACGCGCGGTTCGCCCGGGAGCGACCCTACGAGTTCCGGATCCTCGTCGAGCCGCCGGACGTTCCCGCCGCCGTCGCCCGAATCGCCGAGCTCACGCGCGAGCAGAACGCGAAGCTCGCCGGCGTGTTGCGCGAGGGTATGGCAACGGGATTCGCGCGCGCTGACCTGGACCCGGATCGCACTGCCACGGCACTCTGGGCCGCGGTCAACGGACTGCTCGCACTCGCGTGGCGCCCCGGCGACCTCGGGGCGACGCCGCAGGAGCTCGATCGGCTCATCGAGGTGTTCATCTCGGCGATCGCCGACGGCGTCCGGGCCCGGTAGCGCCCACTGCTCCCGCCCCTGGCACGGCAGCCCACCCCGCACGCGAGGTGGGCTGCCGCGAAACGGGTGGGAGCCCGCGGACACCCGCGAAACGGGTGGGAGAACCGCCGGCGCGGCCCGGAATCGGAGCCCTCAGGCGGAGGCGGCCAGGATCTCGCGGGGGTCGAAGGTCACGTTCACCGCGGTGATCAGGCCGTTCTCCACGTGCGTCCAGTTCGCGACCGCCGTCGCCGGGGCGCCACCCAGCCCCAGGTCGAACCACGTGATGACGTCGTGATCGTCGGCGAGACGGGCGAGAATCTCGAGCGAGTCGGTGGCTTGCGCCATGCCGTTCAGGCCGGCCAGGAACTCATCCGGTCCGGCCGCCACCCCGAAGACTCCGACGAAACGACAGTCGGGCGCGAGGTAGGGGCGGAGGGGCGCGAAATCCTTCGCCTCCCAGCAGCGGAAGTAGGTCTCGGCGATCTGGCGGGGGGTGATGTTCTCGGTCATGACTCCATCCTGCGGCGGCCACAATCAGAAGTCCAACAGCTGATTCTGATCCGAGCTATCATCATCAGTGATGGAACTGCATCAACTCCGGTATCTCGTCGCGGTCGCGGACCACGGCTCGTTCACCGCGGCCGCCGAGGCGCTGCACGTCGCACAATCCGGGGTCTCCGCGCAGGTGGCCAAGCTCGAGCGCGAGCTCGGCCACCGCCTCCTCGAACGCGCGTCGCGCACCGTCCGGCTCACCACCGAGGGCGCCGAGCTCCTCCCGCACGCGCGCGCCGCGCTCGGGGCCGTGGAGACGGTGCGCACGGTCGCGGACGAGCTGACCGGCGTGGTCCGCGGCCACGTGCGCCTGGGCACCGTCATCGGCTGCACGATCCCCGGCTACCTGGCGGGCTTCGCCGAGTTCCGGGCGGCACATCCGGCCGTCACCGTCGAGGTGACCGAAGGCAACTCGGACGAGTTGATCGCGGACCTGATGACCGGCGCGCTCGACGTGGCGCTGGTCGCTCACGCCGGATCGCTGCCGGGGGACCTCGCGGCGCACCGCCTCATCCGCGAGCCCCTGACCGCGGTGATCCCCGAGTCCCACGAGTGGGCGGAAGCACCGTCGATCACGTGCGCGGACCTCGCCGGCACGACGGTGCTGTGCCTTCCCTCCGGCACCGGCGTCCGCACGGCCCTGACGATGACGTGCGCCGCGGAGCGCGTCACCGTCGAGCCCGCGGTCCAGGCCCACTCCCCCGAGGCCCTCCTCGCACTCGCGGCCGCCGGCGCCGGCGTCGCGGTGCTCACGGCCTCGATGGCGGGCGGACGCCCGGGATTGTCGACGGTGCCGATCGCCCGGTCCGCCCGGACCAACCTGTCCCTCGCGACACGGGCGGCACCGTCGGCGGCGGCGGGCGCGATGACCCGCACCCTGCGCGAGCACCTCACGCCCGAGCAGTACCGCTAGAACAGGGGCAGTCCCGTTCGCGGCGCTCGCCGAGCAGCGGGGCGAGATCACGACGACGCCCAGCCGGTAGGATCTCCGGGTGACCGAACCGCCGATCGTGCCGAAGCTGCTGGACATCGCGGTCACCGCACTCGGCGGCAGCAAGCGCGACGGACAGGTGCGGATGGCCGCCGCCGTGGCCCACTCCCTCGACACCGGCGAGCACCTCGCGGTGCAGGCCGGCACCGGCACCGGCAAGTCGCTGGCCTACCTCGTGCCCTCGATCCGGCACGCCGTGACCTCCGGCAAGACGGTCGTGGTGAGCACCGCGACCATCGCACTGCAGCAGCAGCTGGTGGACCGCGACCTGCCCCGCCTGGCCAAGGCACTGAAGAAGGACCTCGGCCGTGAGCCCGAGTTCGCGATCCTCAAGGGTCGCGGGAACTACCTGTGCCTCAACAAGTTGCACAGCTCGGTGGCCTCCGAGCCGGACAGCGAGGAACTGTTCGATCCGTTCGCCGCCTCGCGTCTGGGACGCGAGATGAAACGCCTGCGCGAGTGGAGCAGCGACACCGAGACCGGCGACCGCGACGAGCTGACCCCCGCCGTCGGCGACCAGTCCTGGCGTCTGGTCAGCGTCGGCGCGCGGGAGTGCCTGGGCGCTACCAACTGCACCTACGGCCAGGATTGCTTCGCCGAGGCGGCGCGCAAGAAGACGGGCCAGGTCGACGTGGTGGTCACCAACCACGCCCTCCTCGCCATCGACGCGATGACCGAGGTCAAGGTGCTGCCGGACCACGACGCCGTCGTCGTCGACGAGGCGCACGAGCTGGTGGACCGGGTCACCTCCGTCGCCACCGCGGAGCTCACCGGCAGCGTGGTCGCGGCCGCCGCCCGTCGCGCGGGCAAACTCGTCGAGGAGGAGATCGCCGACGCGCTCGTCGCCGCCTCCGAGGGGCTCACCCAGCTGTTGGACGCGTCCGGCACGCGCCGCTGGCTGGGCCTGCCCGACGGTGCCGGGCCCGCCCTGGCGGCCGTCCGCGACGCCGCGTGGGCCGTCCGGACCGCCGTCGGCCCGGCGCGCGGAGCCAACCTCGACTCGGACGCCGCGGCCGCACGCAGCGCCGCTCTCACGGCCCTCGACGACGTGCACGACACCGCGGTCCGCGTCCTCACCGCCTTCGACGAGCCCGACGAGGCGAAGCGCCGCGACGTGGTCTGGACCTCCGACGTCCCGGTCCGCGGCGGCGGCTTCCGCCGGACGCTGTACGTGGCGCCGCTGTCGGTGGGCGGGTTGCTGCGCACCCGGCTGTTCGGCGAGTCGACGGTGGTGCTGACCTCGGCGACCCTCGCCGTCGGCGGCGCCTTCGACACGGTCGCCGGATCGTGGGGCCTGCCCCGCGCGGACGGCGCACCGTCGACCGAACCGGACCGCGACCCGTCGCTCGCAACCGGCAAGAAGCCCGACGCGAAGATCGAATGGAGCCACCTCGACGTGGGCTCGCCCTTCGACTACCCGCGGTCGGGCATCCTCTACGTGGCCACGAAACTGCCGCCGCCCGGCCGCGACGGCACCAATCCCGCCGTCCTCGACGAGATCGAGACGCTGATCAAGGCCGCCGGCGGCCGCACCCTGGGGCTGTTTAGTTCCACCCGCGCAGCGAAGGCCGCCGCCGAGGCGCTGCGCGAGCGGATCGACACCCCGATCCTGTGCCAGGGCGAGGGCAACACCGGCCAGCTGGTGCGCGACTTCGCCGCCGACCCGTCGACCTCGCTGTTCGGCACCCTGAGCCTGTGGCAGGGCGTCGACGTGCCCGGACCGTCGCTCTCGCTCGTGCTCATCGACCGGATCCCGTTCCCCCGGCCCGACGATCCGCTGCTGACCGCCCGGCAGCGCGCCGTCGAGTCGCGGGGCGGCAACGGCTTCATGGCCGTCGCAGCCACCCACGCGGCGCTCCTGCTGGCGCAGGGCGTGGGCCGGCTGCTGCGTTCGACGGAGGACAAGGGCGTCGTCGCCGTGCTGGACTCGCGGCTCGCGACGGCGCGCTACGGCGGCTTCCTCCGCGCCTCCCTGCCGCCGTTCTGGGAGACCGCGGACCGGGACGTCGCGGTCGCGGCGCTCCAGCGTCTCTCCCAGACCTGACCACGTTTTCCGGACCCGTCCGGGCACAACCGGAAAGGCCCGCAGGCGGCGCGGCGCCGGGCCCGGACGAGCCCGGAGTACTCGCCCGTAAACCGGCCGCGTCGACTACCGTTGGCCCGGTGACAGGACGCATCGGCATCGATGACATCGAACCCGTGGTCTCGTGCGGGCAATACCCCGGCAAGGCGGTCGTCGGCGAGGTCGTGCCGGTGTCGGCGACAGTGTGGCGCGAGGGTCACGACGCCGTGGCGGCGTCCGTCGTCGTGACCGGGCCGGACGGCTCGTCCACCTACATCCGCATGTCGCCGGCCGCGGAGCCCGACGTATTCCACGCGTTGTTCCGGCCGGACCTCACGGGCTACTGGTCGCTGCGCATCGAGGGTTGGTCCGACCCGGCCACCACCTGGCGCAGCGCGGTGCAGAAGAAGCTCGCCGCGGGCCAGGGCCCGGCGGAGCTCGCGAACGACCTCGAGCTCGGTGCCCGCCTTCTCGAGCGCGCCGCGGGCGGCGTGCCCGACGGTGACCGGGCCTCGGTCCGCGCCGCAGCCGCGGCCCTGCGCGACGGCGACCGCAGCCTCGTCGAACGGACCGGCGCCGCACTGCATCCCGACATCACCCGGCTCCTGCAGCAGTATCCGGTGCGCGACCTCATCACCAAGTCGCGGACGTACCGGGTGTGGGTGGACCGCACGCGCGCGCTCTTCGGATCCTGGTACGAGCTGTTCCCGCGATCGACGGGCGGCTGGGATCACGAGGGCAAGCCGGTGCACGGCACCTTCCACACCGCCGCCGAGGACCTGCCGCGGGTGGCCGAGATGGGCTTCGACATCGTGTACCTCCCGCCGATTCATCCGATCGGCGAGGTGAACCGCAAGGGGCGCAACAACACCCTGACGCCGGAGGAGCACGATGTCGGCGTGCCGTGGGCCATCGGTTCGACCGCGGGCGGGCACGACGCGGTACATCCCGCGCTGGGCACGTTGGAGGACTTCGACTACTTCACCCAGCGCGCCCGCGACCTCGGTATGGAGGTGGCGCTCGATCTGGCCTTCCAGGCGGCGCCGGATCACCCGTGGGCGCGGGAACATCCCGAATGGTTCACGGTCCTGCCCGACGGCACGATCGCCTACGCCGAGAACCCGCCGAAGAAGTACCAGGACATCTACCCGATCAACTTCGACGAGGATCGCACCGGCATCTACCGGGAGCTGTTGCGCGTCACGCTGTTCTGGGTGCAGCGCGGCATCGAGATCTTCCGGGTGGACAACCCGCACACGAAGCCGCCGGACTTCTGGCACTGGCTCATCGCCGAGGTGAAGAAGGTCAACCCGAACGTCCTGTTCCTGGCCGAGGCATTCACCCGCCCGGCACGGATGTACGGCCTGGGCAAGCTGGGCTTCACGC
Source organism: Tsukamurella sp. NPDC003166 (assembly GCF_040611135.1). Taxonomy (NCBI): domain Bacteria; kingdom Bacillati; phylum Actinomycetota; class Actinomycetes; order Mycobacteriales; family Tsukamurellaceae; genus Tsukamurella; species Tsukamurella sp. NPDC003166. The sequence goes on along the minus strand of NZ_JBEXNL010000017.1, from coordinate 25,448 downwards.
AGAGCTACACCTATTTCACGTGGCGCACGGCGAAGTGGGAGCTCGAGGAGTTCGCGCGCGAGCACGCCGCCAACGCCGACATCTGCCGCCCCAATCTCTGGGTGAACACGCCGGACATCCTGCACGAGAGCCTGCAGCACGGCGGGCCGGGCATGTTCGCCATCCGCGCGACACTCGCCGGCACCCTCTCCCCCAGCTGGGGCATGTACTCGGGATACGAGCTCTACGAGCACGTCCCGGTCCGCGAGGGCAGCGAGGAGTACCTCGACTCGGAGAAGTACGAGTTGCGCCCGCGCGACTACAAGGCGGCACAGAGTCGCGGGGAGTCGTTGGAGCCGTGGATCACCCGGCTCAACGACATCCGGCGCCGGCACCCCGCGCTGCAGCAACTGCGGAACCTGCACTTCCACGCGGTCGACAACGATGCGCTGATCGCCTACAGCAAGCACGATCCGAACACCGGCGACCTCGTCCTGATCGTGGTGAACCTCAACCCCTTCGGCGCCGAGGCCGGCAACGTGTGGCTGGACCTGCCGGCGCTGGGAATGGACTGGCACGAGCGGTTCCCCGTGCGCGACGAGGTGTCGGGCGAGGTCTATCACTGGGGCCAGGCCAATTTCGTGCGGCTGGAGCCCTGGCGCAATGTCGCGCACATCCTGGTGCTGCCCCAACTGAGCCCGCAGCACCGTCGCGACCTGTCCTACCGGGAGGCATGATGAGCGAGAACCCCGTCGGCCCCAGTTCGGCTGCGGCTGCCGTCGACCCCGATACCGCCGGCCGCCTGCTGTCCGGTGCCTATCACGACCCCCACGCGATCCTGGGCGCGCACCCGACGCCCCGCGGCACGGTGCTGCGCGCGCTCAAGCCCGGCGCCACCGCGGTGGCGGCGGTGATCGGCGGCGAGCACTACCCGATGGCCCGCATCCAGGGCGCACTGTGGGGCACCGAGGTGCCGATCTCCGATCTCGCCGACTACCGCTACGAGGTGCTCTACCCCACGGGCAGCACGATCGTCGCGGACGGCTACCGGTTCCTGCCGACGATCGGCGAACTGGATCAGCACCTGATCGCCGAGGGCCGGCACGAGCGGCTGTGGGACGTGCTCGGCGCCCACGTGCGCAGCTACACCACGCCCGACGGCGAGGTCAGTGGCACCTCCTTCGCCGTATGGGCCCCGAACGCGCGTGGGGTCACCGTGATCGGCGACTTCGAGTACTGGTCCGGTGAGTCCTTCCCGATGCGCACGCTCGGCTCGTCGGGTGTCTGGGAGGTCTTCGTCCCGGGAGTCGGCGACGGCGCCGCCTACAAGTTCCGGATCTTCACCGAGGGCGGCCCCGTCGAGAAGGCCGACCCGATGGCCCGCCGCACCGAGGTACCGCCCGCCACGGCGTCGATCGTCACGGAGAGCCATCACGCGTGGCGCGACGACGCCTGGATCGCCGAGCGCGCCAAGCAGATCCCCACCGACCGGCCGATGAGCACCTACGAGGTGCACCTCGGCTCGTGGCGGCAGGGTCTGAGCTACCTCGACCTGGCGAACGAGCTGGCCGACTACGTCACGGAGACCGGCTTCACGCACATCGAGCTGCTGCCGGTGGCGGAGCACCCCTTCGGCGGATCCTGGGGCTACCAGGTCACGTCCTACTTCGCGCCGACCTCCCGGTTCGGCACCCCGGACGAGTTCCGCGAGTTCGTGGATGTGATGCACGCCCGCGGCATCGGCGTGATCATGGACTGGGTGCCCGCGCACTTCCCCAAGGACGCGTGGGCGCTCGCCCGGTTCGACGGTAAGCCGCTCTACGAGCACGGCGACCCGCAGCGCGGCGAGCAGCTGGATTGGGGCACCTATGTCTTCGACTTCGGTCGCCGCGAGGTGCGGAACTTCCTGGTGGCCAATGCTCTCTACTGGTTCGACGAGTTCCATGTCGACGGTCTGCGCGTGGACGCCGTGGCGTCGATGCTGTACCTCGACTACTCCCGCCCCGACGGCGGCTGGACGCCGAACGTGTACGGCGGCCGGGAGAACCTCGAGGCGGTGGAGTTCCTGCAGGAGATGAACGCCACGGTCCACAAGCTGTTCCCGGGCGTGGTCACGGTGGCCGAGGAGTCCACGAGCTGGCCCGGCGTCACCCGCCCGACGAACCTCGGCGGCCTCGGCTTCACCATGAAGTGGAACATGGGCTGGATGCACGACACCCTGGGCTATCTGGGGCGCGACCAGGTGCACCGCAACTTCCACCACCACGAGGTCACCTTCTCCCTGATGTACGCGTGGAGCGAGAACTTCGTGCTCCCCATCAGCCACGACGAGGTGGTGCACGGCAAGGGCACGCTGTGGACGCGCATGCCCGGCGACGCCCACACCAAGGCGTCCGGCGTCCGCGCCCTCCTCGCGTACATGTGGGGCCACCCGGGCAAGCAGCTGCTGTTCATGGGCCAGGAGTTCGGGCAGGTCCGGGAATGGTCCGAGGAGCGCTCGCTGGACTGGGACAGCCTCGACGGCTGGGAGGGCGAGCTGCACGCCGGGATCCAGGCGCTCACGCGGGATCTCAACGCGGCGTACCGCTCCCACCCGGCGCTGTGGAGCCAGGACACCACCCCGTCGGGCTACGAGTGGGTGGACGCGAACGACTCGCAGAACAACGTGCTGAGCTTCCTGCGCTGGGGCAGCGACGGTTCCGTGGTGCTGTGCCTGTACAACTTCTCCGGGCAGACGCACGAGCGCTACCGCGTGGGCGTCCCCTTCGCCGGCTCGTGGCGCGAGATCCTCAACACCGATTCCTCGGCATACGAGGGCACCGGTGCGGGCAACATGGGCGGCGTGAGCGCGGAGTCCCGCTCCTGGCACGGCCGCGAGGCCTCTGTCGAAGTCGTACTGGGCCCCAACTCGGCGGTGTGGCTGACCTTCGACGGGAAGCCCGCGGTCGAGGCCTGATGCGCGAGCTCGCGAGCGGCGTGTGGTTCGGGTCCGGGACGCACGTCAACTTCCTCGCCCTGGTCGACGGCGCCGAGGTCACGCTGATCGACGCGGGCTGGGCGGGCGACGTGGACCGCGTCGAGGCCGCGCTGGCGTCGATCGGCCGGCGCCCCGAGGACGTCCGCGCGATCCTCGTGACGCACGCGCACATCGACCACGTGGGCGGCGTCGCGAGACTGCACGAGCGCTACGGGACACCGGTTCTCGCGCACCCCGACGAGATCGCACACGCCCGCGGCGAGACGCACGAGCAGGCCGCGCCGCTCGACCTGCTGCCCATCGCCTGGCGCCCGCGCACGCTGCGGTGGATGGCCGATGTCGCGCGCGTCGGCGTGCTCGGCCACGTCGAGATGCCCTACGCCGAACCCTTTTCCGTGCGCGCGGCGGGCGCTCCGCTCGACCTGCCCGGCGCACCCGTACCGATCCCCTGCGCCGGCCACACCTCCGGGCACACCGCGTTCCTCCTGCCCGGCGGCGTCGTCGCCACCGGTGACGCCCTGGTGACCGGCCATCCGCTGTCGGGTTCGACGGGGCCGCAGCTCCTGCCCGGCTTCTTCAGCCACGACCTGCCGCGCACCGTCGACACCCTCGAGGCGATCGCAGCGCTCGACGCCGGCGTGCTGGCCCCCGGCCACGGCGAGCCGTGGCACGGGAGCCCCGCCGAGGCGGTCGCGCGGGCGCGCGTCAGCTACAGGTGACGACGATCTCGAAGGGCTTCTTGACGATCCCCGCCATCGGGTTGCTCAGGCTGCCGCCCTGCGCCGTGCCGGAGATCGTGTAGCGCTTACCGTCGACCTTGACGGTGGCCTCGCCGACACCGGGTCCGACGCCGAGGGCGTTCCCGTCGACGGTGAGGGCGACGGTCTCGACGGTGGGCGGGTTTCCGTCCTTGAGGGTGGCGCCGACGCCGCCGGAGGTGCCGCCGGCGCCGATGGCGATCCGGTCGCCCTGCTTGGTGCAGCCCACCTTGCTCAGGTCGACGCCGGTCAGTTCCTTCCCGTCGACCGTGACGGTGGTCTTGGCGTCCGTGCTCGCGGAATTCGAGTCGGACCCCTTGTCGGAGCCACCGCCGCACGCGACGAGTCCGATCGACGCGAACACGATCGCGGAAGTGAGGGCTAGGGTGCGATTCATAGCGGGCCTCCTTAGGCACGGAACCGATTTCGGGCGGTACGCCCGTCTGGAGGAAAGCACACGCGTCGAGTATTCGGTCGAGATCCGCCGGAGTTTTGCAGTGGCAATCCGGGGCTCGTCCGCGACGTGCACTGCCGCGATGCGCGTCTCGCTCTCTGTAGATCAATCATTGCGGCCCCATTCGAACACCTGTACCATTGAGTCATGGATCACACCGCCGCCCTGACGAGCATCCCGGAGGCACTGCTGCCTCCGCGGTTGGTCGGTGCCGTGGTGCCCTCGGTCGAGCTGGGCGAGGTGCTCGACGAGCAGCGGCGGGTCGAGAACAGGGCGTTCTGTCGAACGATGACGGCGACGTACGCCCTGTTCCGGGACCGATACGGCGAGCGCGAGTCGGCGTTCCTGTCGTCGGACATCGAGCAAGGGGCGGACTTCTACGCGCGACGGCAGGAGCTGTCGCTGGCGTACTCCTCGCTGAAGGCGGAGGTGATGGTCGCTCTGCGTCTCGGTCCCACCGCGGCCGAGACGGCGATCGACCAGGCGATCGGTTTCGTCGAACGGCTGCCGCGGGTGTTCGCGCTCATCGACGCGAACGTGATCTCTGCGCGCGGCGGGCAGGAGTCGCTGAGCCGGTGCCGCGCGCTGTCGACGGCACAGGCGCTCGAGTTCGACGAACGCCTCGCCGAGGTGCTCACGGCCGGCGCCGAGCAGCTGACCGCGATTCCCGCGCTGCGCGAAGCTGCGGACCGGATCGTGCACGACATCGACCCCGCGGCCGCGGAACGGCAGCGCAAGCAGGCTGAGGAGGACCGCACGTTCACCGTGCGGCCCGCGGACGACGGCATGGCGGTGGCCTACGCACTGCTCACCGCACACGAGATCCGGGAGCTCGAGTCCCGGGTCGACGAGGTCGCGGCAACGGTGTGCGACTGCGATCCGCGGTCGGCCTCCCAGCGGCGCGCCGACGCCTTCGTCATGCTCGTCCGCGGTTTCGTGACGCTGGGCTGCCGGTGCGCCCTCCCCGTGTGCCGGTTCGCCCCGATCCGGCATGCGGGTGAGTGCCAGGAGGATTCCGACGGTGCGCGCGTCATCGTCCGGTACCGCACCCTCATCCACGTCGTGATCAACGAGAAGACCCTCGCCGATCCCAGCGATACCGATGCCGCGTACCTGATCGGCCACGGCCCGATCACCGCCGAGCACGCCCGCGAGATCAGTCGCCGCAACGATGCCGTGATCCGCCCCTTCGGCCAGGAGCTCGACGACTCCCCCACCGCCGAGTCCGCGGCGGGCGTCGATCCCGAGGTGAGCGCAGACCCTGAATCAATTGAGCGGACACATGATCCGAGCACGTCGCCGGAGGCTGAGCTCGTTCCGGACCGCACCGCGGAACCGTTGTCGGGCTCGATGTACCGGTGGTCCGGAATCGACCTCGTGCGCCGTCGTCCGGTGGGGATCCTGCTCGCGTCACGCTGCCGCCGCGCCGCAGACGCGGACGGTGAGGCAGACACTCATGGCGCAGCGGATACCGCCACTCCCCCTCCGGCACATACTCGAGTCGCTCCGACTCGCTCCCCGCGAGCACTGAGCCCACGGGCACTGGTGATCGCGCAGGGCAGCGCGGGGTACCGGTTCTCGGCGGACCTGAAGCGGTACTTCCACATCCTGTTCCCCCGCTGCGTGTTCCCGATGTGCACGCGGCCGGCGGCACGCTGCCAGATCGACCACGCCCGCGAGTACGACCACCTCGACCCCGCCCGCGGCGGAGCCACTACTGCCGACAACGGCCAGCCCCTGTGCGTGCCCCACCATCAGCTGAAGACGGCGGGGATCTGGGTCGACTCCCACCTCGCCGACGGCCGCATCCTGTGGACGGGACCGAACGGTAGGCGGGTCGTCGTCGACCCGTCGGGCACGATCCTGGGTCTGTTCCCCGACCTGACCCGCATCACCTGGACGAATCCGTCGGCGGCACCGTCGAAGCCTCGGAGACCCGGCGGTCCCACCCGGCTGCAACGCGAACACGAACGGCGCGAACGGATCCGCGACCGGAATCTCGAGGAACTCGAACGCCGCACCCACCCCGACACGGTCAGTGCCGTCGAACGACGCCTCGCCGCGGTACTCGCCGGCGCAACTCCCGCGTCGCTCCCACCGCCCGACGACGAACCGCCGCCCTTCTGACCGTGCCGCCCCTCACTCCGCGCCTACCGCGGGGCGAGGAGGCGGATGATGGTGTCCGCTCGCGTCTCCGGGATCACCGCGTAGGACACCAGGAGCCCGGCGCGCTCGCGCGGGTCGCGATCATGAGATCCGAGGTCCTGCAGCGCGTGGGCGGCGACGGTGCTCGCCCGGTAGCCGTGGTCCTCGAGGTTGTCGAGCACCGCGGCGAGCGCATCGGGCGATCCGAGGTCGACGGTGAGGTGCAGGCCCGCCTCGACGCCGATCACGTGCGCGTCCGGAACGTGCAGCGCGAGCGCGCGCCGCACCGCGGCCCGGCGCGCGCCGTAGGTCCGGCCGGCCCGCGCGATGTGGTTGTCCCACCCGCCGGAGGAGATGAAATGCGCGAGCATCGTCGCCGCCGTGCCGTCCACGCCCGCGCCGGATCCGTTTCCGGCGTTGGGGAGTTCGCGACACCGCTCCGGGAGCACCGCCCACGCGATCCGCAACAGCGGGCTGAGCGCTTTCGACGCGGTCCCGATGTAGACCACCGACTCCGGGTCGAGGCGGTGCAGCGCCGGCAGCGGGGCCACGTCGTAGGAGAACTCGCCGTCGTAGTCGTCCTCCAGGACGAGGCCGCCGGTCCCACGAGCCCATCGCAGCAGAGCGAGCCTGCGCGACATCGACATGCGCACGCCCGTCGGGTACTGGTGCGCCGGGGTGACGTACACCAGACACCGTCGATCGGGGAGCCGGTCGACGACGAGCCCCTCGTCGTCGACGGGGACGGACACGACCCGATTCCCGGTGGCTCGGAAGGCGTCGAACGCCCGCCGGTACCCGGGGTCCTCCATCGCGATCGGCGCACCGAACCAGTCGGCGATCGTGCGGAGCGCCGGGTTCACCCCGGGGAACAGGCGGATGTCCGACGATGCGCACACCACGGCACGGCTCCGGCGCAGCTGCGCCGCGAGTACCGCGCGGAGCTCGGCGATCCGTGCGTCGAGGTCGGCGGGAGCGGTCAGCCGGGTGGCGTGCCGCCATGAGCGGCGCCACCGCCGCTCGTCGATGAGCGCGACGTCCGGCAGACCGGGCTCGAGGCTGATCACCGGCCGAGCCGGAGGCGGGGACGGGGGCACCGTCGGGCCCGGGGACAGCAGGGCGCGCGCGAGGCCGTCCGACCCCTCCGCGATCGTGGTTCCACTCCCCGGCACCGTGCGGGCCACACCCATCGCCGCAAGGGTGTCATAGGCGACGGTGACCACGCCCCGCGGAACCTCCAGGTGCACGGCCAGCGCGCGGGACGAGGGAAGACGATCGCCCGGGTGCAGCGTCGCGCGGTCGAGCGCGTCGAGTACGAGGTCGACGATCGCCTGGGGAGCGCCCCGACCGTCGTCGCGCGGCGGCAGCGGCGACGGCCACAGGTCGGGGATCTGTGCAGGAGGCCGGGGCACCGACCGAGAATACTGGATTCACATTCTGACTGAAACTGGTAGCGACAGGGTGCCGGTATCGATGCCAGGATCGTCCCATGGAGACACTCACCCGCTACCCGGACCGCGGCGGCGACCGCGCCCTGCTCGATGAGGTGCTCGACGACGGGGTGGTCGCCGTCCTGTCGACGGTGGTCGACGGACTGCCCTGGTCCGTCCCCCTCGCCTACGTCCGCGTCGACGACCGCATCGTCCTGCACGGCTCGACGGGCGCGGGTGCGCTGCGCCGGGTCGCGGCGGGCGCCCCGGCCACGCTGACCGTGACCCACGTGGACGGGCTCGTCGTGGCCGACACCGCGTTCGACCACTCGATGAACTACCGGTCCGCGGTGGTCCGCGGGAATCTCGCGACCGAATCCGCGGACGCCACGGAGCTTCTCGACCGGTTCGTCGACGGACTGCTCCCCGGGCGGAGTGCTGAGCTGCGGGCCAACACCCGCAAGGAACTCGCCGCGACGCTGGTCCTCACGCTGCCGATCACGGCGGACAACTGGATCACCAAGCAGCGCAGCGGCGGCGCATCCGCGAGCGAGGGCGGCTGGTCGGGGGTGCTGCCGGTCCGCACCGGCTACACCGCGATCGAGCCCTCGCCGGGGGCCGACGGCGAGGTGCCGGCGTCGGTGCTGGCGGCGTTCGCGACCAGCCCGCTCGCGGCCACGCCCTCCTGATCCTCGCCGAATCCCCAGCGCGCGAGCAGGTCCTGCATGATCGGGACCGCGGTACTCGCACCGGGCGACGCGCCGAGGAGGCCGGCGATGGTCCCGTCGGCGGCGGTCACCAGCTCGGTACCCTGCTGCAGCACGCCGACGCGGCGGCGGTCGGGGGTGACGAGCTGGGCGCGCTGCCCGGCGGCGATGAGCTCCCACTGCGCCGGATCGGCGTCCGGGTAGTACCGCTGGAGCTGGGCGAACTTCTTCCGCTTCCCGGCGGCCAGCTCGGTGATCAGATACCGCACCAGCGAAAGGTTCTGGGCCATCGCCGCCGCGATCACGTGCAGGTTGCCAAGCCGCAGCGTCGTGAAGAAGTCGACGAGGCTCCCCCGCTTGAGCAGCTTCGTGCTGAACGTGGCGTACGGGCCGAACATGAGGTGGTCGGCACCGTCGACGTACCGACGGTCCAGGTGCGGGACGGACATGGGCGGCGCGCCGATCGCGGCCTGCCCGTACACCTTGCCGTCGAGGCGGCGTGCGACGTCGGGGTCCGAGCAGCGCAGGAACGCCGCCCCGACCGGAAGCACCGCGTAGCCGCGCACCTCCGGGACCCGCGCGCTCTGCAGGAGCCGCAGCGCCATGCCGCCGGCACCCACGAACACGCGGCGGGCGCGGATCTCGAACCGACCGTGCGGGCCGCGACCGCGCAGCGTCCAGCCCGCAAGGGTGCGACGCAGCCGCGTCACCTCGTGTCCGAACCGGACCTCGCCGCCCGCGCCGGTGATGATCGTCGTGAGTCCGCGGGTCAGGGCACCGAAGTCGACGTCGGTGCCGCCGGGGTGCCGCGTCGCGGCCATCCGGCCCCACATGGAGTCGGGACCGCGCCCCTCCATCACCTGCGGCGCCCACTGCCGGATCGTCTCGGGGTTCTCCGTGTACGCCATCGCGGCGAACGCCGGGTGGGTGCGCAGGGTCTCGTACCGCTGCCGCAGGTAGGTCATGTCGCGCTCGCCGAACACGACATCCAGATGCGGGGTCGCGTGCAGGAAGCCCCCGTCGAGCCGGCCCGCCGCGACGAGCCCGTCCCACCAGGCACGGGTCCGGCCGAACTGCTCGGCCATGGCGATCGGCTTCGCGCCGTCGGTGGGATCGGGCATGTAGTTGAGCTCGCAGAAGCCGGTGTGCCCGGTGCCCGCGTTGTTCCACGGACCGCTGCTCTCGGTCGCCAGCGCGTCGGCGCGCTCGAGCAGCACGATCCGCAGGTCGGGCCTGCGCTCGACGAGCATCGCGCCGAGCGTCGCGGACATGATGCCGCCGCCGATCAGCACGACATCGGCGTCGAATCCCCGGGTGGAATGGGTGGCCATCGGATCCTCCTCGAACAGTGGGCGGTACCGCGTGATCGGGTACCGCTCCAGCATCGATCCGCCGCCACCCATCCGTCCAATGAAGTATTGCGTCGATATGATCCGAAGGTGGATCAATGGTTGAGCCTTTTCGCCCCACAGCTCCAGGCACTCGCCGAGCTCGCAGCGCACGACGGACACATGACCCGCGCCGCGACCGCGCTCGGGATCCCGCAGTCCTCGATGAGCCGGCGCGTCCACGCGCTGGAGAACGACCTGGGAACGCCCCTGCTGATCCACGCCGGGCGCACGGTACGCCTCACCGAGGCCGGAGAGGAGCTCGCGCGCCGGGTCCGGGATCCGCTACACGAACTGGAGATGGCGATCGACGCGGTGGTCGGCGAGACCGACGGCGAGCACGGCACCGTCCGGTTCGGATTCCCCCTGACCATGGGTGCCGGGCTCGTCCCCGACCTGCTGGCCGCGTTCCGGCGGGCGCATCCGGGGATCACCGTGACCCTCAAGCAGGCCCACGGCTCCGAGCTCGTGCGCGACCTCGAGACTGGATCGCTCGACCTGGCCGTGACGATCCCGCCGCCGGACCGGCTGCCGCACACGATCATCGGAGCGCAGGAGATCGGGGCGGCGCTGCCCATCAGTCATCCGCTCGCGCAGTCCCGGCGGATCCCGCTGGCGCACCTACGGGCTGAGACCTTCATCGCCAACCCGCCCAGCTACCACCTGCGTTCCGCCACCGAACAGTGGTGCGCCGCGGCCGGTTTCACCCCGGACATCGCCGTCGAGGTCACCGAATTCACCACGATCCGCGAGCTCGTCGCCCGCGGCCTGGGCGTGGCCCTGCTGCCGCACGACGACCGCGCACCGTCGGACGTGGTGGAGGTGCCGCTGACGGGCGAGCACCGCCGGGCGATCGCGCTGGCGCGAGCGACGGCTACGGTCAGTCCGGTCACCCGACGGTTGCACGAGTTCGTGATCGCCCGCGCCGCCGGGGATCAGCAGGTGTAACGGAATTCGAACGGCTTGGTGACCGACTCCATCGCCCCGCCCGCGGTGAACACCGTGCCCGAGAGGTTGCCGGTGACGACCGTGGCGTCACCGTCGTGTGTGAGCCGGAAGCCCGCGGGAGCGCCCTCGAGGACGCCGTTCGCCGAGAGATAGCTGAACTTCGTCACCTGCGGCACCACGGCGTTCCGGACCTCCATCGAGATGCTGACGCCGACGGTGAGAACAGTGGTCTTCTCCCTCGTCACAGTGCACATGACGGTCATGTTCTCGGCGTTCTGGACGTACGCACCGTCCAGCTTGAACGAGCCCCTCCCCGCGGGGATGCCGTTGCCGCCGCCCTGCGACGCTGCGGAGGTCGTCGTGCTCGTGGGCACCGCCGTCCCGCCCGTCGACGACGAACATCCCGTTGCGACGAGCGCGCCCGCCACGAGCACAGTGATCCATCCCCACTTCATGCCGCGATTACACCACAGGGCGGCCCCCGCCGGCTCAGTCGGCGAGCAACTGCTTCTTCTGCACCTTTCCCATCGGATTGCGCGGGAGGTCGTCGACGAAGCGGATCTCACGGGGGCGCTTGTGTTTCGACAGGACCTCCCCCACGAACTCGGTGAGTGCGGCGGCCGCCGCAGGGTCGTGGGCACCGTCGGACACGACGAAGGCGACCAGGCGCTGCCCAAGGTCCTCGTCCGGAAGTCCGACGACGGCCGCCTCGCGGACATCCGCATGCCCCAGGAGCGCCGCCTCGATCTCGCCCGCGCCGACCCGGAAACCGCCGGTCTTGATGAGGTCCGTGGACGCGCGGCCCACGATGCGGTGGAAGCCGCCCGCGTCGATGACCGCGACATCGCCCGTGTCGAACCAGCCCTCGCCGACCCAGGATTCGGCCGTGGCCTCGGGGCGGCCGAGGTACTGGGTGCCGACCATCGGGCCGCGGATCTGCAGCGCGCCGATGGACTCGCCGTCGTGCGGTGCCTCCTCCCCCGACTCGCCGATGATCCGCGACTCGACGCCCGTGATCGGCAAACCGACCCAGCCGGGACGGCGCTCGCCGTCGGCACGCGCACTCACGGTGATGAGCGTCTCCGTCATCCCGTACCGCTCGACGATCTCGTGGCCCGCCAGCTCGCGGATCCGCTCGAACACCGGAGCGGGCAGGGGCGCACTACCCGAGATCAGGAGGCGCACATCGCGCAGCGCCGCAGCGGATTCCGGATCGCGGGCGATCCGCGACCACACGGTGGGGACGCCGAAGTACATCGTGCCGCCGTGGTCCCGAACGGCGGCGGCGTAGGCCTCCGGCGTGGGCCTGCCCGTGTGCACGAGCGGGCTGCCCACGCGCAACGGGCCGAGGACGCCGAGGACGAGCCCGTGCACGTGGAACAGCGGAAGACCGTGCACGAGCGTGTCATTCGCGGTCCAGGCCCAGGCGTCGGCGAGGCCGTCGATGCACGCCGCGATCGCCTCGCGCCGGATCGGGACGCCCTTCGGGGCGCCGGTCGTGCCCGAGGTGTACATGATCAGCGCGGTCGCGCGGGCCGGCGGCTCCGGCAGGGCGTGCCAGCCGCGGGCGTGCTCGCGGACCGGAACCGCGGGCAGGCCGTGCGGATCCTCCGGGGTGACGCCCAACCAGGCCTGGGCGCCGGAATCGGTGAGGACGTGCGCGATCTCGGCGCTGCCGGAGTCGGGCGGGACGGGGACCACGGGCACGCCGGCACGTAGCCCGCCGACGATGGCGATGACGGTGGCGAGGGTCGGCTCGGCCCACACCGCGACGGGGCCGCGCACGCCGAGGCCGTTCAGCCGCTCGGCGACGGCGGTGGCGGCGCCGATCAGCTCAGTCCGCGTCAGCGTCCTGCCCCCGACGGTGACGGCCGGCTCACCGTCGGAGCCGGGCGGGACGGGGGTCACGGTGTGCGGCAGCAGCATGCCCCCAGCCTATGCCGACACGCTGCCGACGGCCCCGCTACGCCGCGTGGTGCTGCAGGCGCGCGTCGAACGCGGCCTCGAGGAACAGGGCCGTGATCTGCACGGCCTGCTCGCTCTCCGGCGTCGCGCCGGCGAGTACGGGGAAGGCGTGCACGCCGCCCTCGTACAGGTGCAGGTCACAGAGCTTGCCGGCACCGTCGAGGCGGGCGTGCAGGCGCTCGGCGTCGACCCGGAGCATCTCGTCCGTACAGGCGATCACCAGCGCCGGCGGGAACGCGGCGGGGCTGATCTCGGTGGCGTCGTCGTGGCCGCGCGGATCGACGGGTCCGCGATCGAAGAACTCCCGCAGGCCGCGCAGCTTGCCGGCCGTGAGGTAGGCGTCGTCGATGTCGTAGCGCGGGTCACCGTCCTCGACGGTGGGCGTGAGCAGCGGAGAGAATCCGAAGTAGGCCGCCGGGGCCGGCGCGGCGTCCAGGTAGGCCAGCTCGAGGACCTTCGCGGAGATGTAGCCGCCCGCGGAATCGCCGCCGACCGCCACCTGGCGGTACCGGCCCGAATCGACGACGGCTCGGTACACCCGGTAACCGTCTTCGACGGACGTGCCGATGCCGACGTCGGGCAGCTGGCGGTAGTCGACGTTGAAGACGGTGACGCCCAGGGCGCGGGCCAGCGCGGCCGCGACCCGTCGGTGCGTCGCGGGGCCGCCCGCGAGGAATGCGCCGCCGTGGTAGTAGCAGATCGCGACGTCGGTGCGCAGGTCACCGGCGGTGGGCACGAGGCGCTCGACCTGCACGCCGGCGAGCTCCATCCGGTCGACCTCGACGTCGTCGGGCATCCAGCCGATGAGTTCGGCCAGCGCCTCGCCCAGCGCGAGGGGCCCGAAACTCCAGGACCGCACGGGGTACAGGGAGATCAGGGGCCGCAGCAGCAGCTTGGCTCCCGCGATGGCGAGCGCCGACTGGGCGCTCACGCCGCGATGCGCGGTCACAGACATCGTCGTCTCCTCTCGCCCGACCTCCGGGGTCGGACAGAACCGGTTCAGACTAAGCGGAACAGCCACCCCGATCCAGCACATCTGCTGGTTTTCCGCACGCACGTGTCCCGCTCGACCGCCCGCCGTCCGCGGTGACCACCGTCACCCGTCAGCCGGAGATGCCGCTGCGCTCCACGCCTGCCGCTATCCATCGCTGTGCTACCAGGAAGAACGCCAGGAGCGGCGCGATCGATACCAGCGCGGCCGCGAACATCGCGGGCACGTTCACCGACTGCGCGGTGATGTAGCTGGAGAGGACGAGCTGCACGGTCCAGGACTGCGGGTCCTGGCCGATCACCAGCGGCCACAGGAACGCGTTCCAGCTGCCGACGAAGGTGATCGTGGCGACCGCGGCCGTCACCGCGCCCGCGCCCGGCAGGGCGACGCGCAGGAGGATCCGGGCGGGGCCGGCACCGTCGAGCACGGCGGCCTCCTCGAGCTCCCGCGGGAACCCCAGGAAGTGCTGCCGGAACAGGAACACCGCCGTGGCCTGGAACAGACCCGGCACCACGAGGCCCTGCAGCGACGACACCCAGCCCAGCGAGGAGACCATGACGAAGGTCGGCACGAAGGTGACCGCGGCGGGGACCAGCAGCGTCGCCAGCACCACCCCGAACACCGCCCCCGCGTACGGGACCCGGATCCGCGCGGAGGCGTACCCGGCGGGCAGGGCCAGCGCGACCGTCCCGAGCGTCTGCAGCACCGCGACGACCGTCGAGTTGAGCAGGGCGCGGCCGAGCGGCCGGGCATCGTCGGAGAAGACCTCCGAAAGGTTGCTCCAGACGGGCGCTCGGAGCCCCCAGGACCCCGTCGCGACGTCCATCGACGTACCGAGGGCGCCGCGGACCAGCAGGTACAAGGGCACCAGGAAGAGGACGGCGAGGCCGGTCAGGATCAGGTAGCGGGCGGCGCGGGACAGTGTCATCGGGGGCCCCTCCGCCCCAGCAACCCCGTCAGCCTGCCCTGGAGCAGGGCGAACAGGGCGATCAGCATGGTGAGGATCACCCCGCCCGCACCGCCGCTGCCGAAGTCCTGACCGTTGCCGACGGCCACGTAGTACAGGTAGACCAGCGGCGGTCGCGCATACGGCGGATACCCCTGCGCGGTGGACATGACGCCGTAGAACTCGTCGAAGGCGGAGAACGCGTTCACCGTCGCCAGCAGCAGCACGGCGACGGACACCGCGCGCAGCTGCGGGAGGGTGATCCGGGCGAAGACGGTCCAGCCGGACGCACCGTCGAGCGCGGCCGCCTCGTACAGCGTCGCCGGCACCCGCTGCAGGGCCGCGAGGAACAGAATCATGTAGAAGCCCAGCTGCAACCACAGGCGCACCGTGACCAGCACCAACCAGTACCAGGGCGGGTGCACCACCGACAGCCACGCGACCGGCTCGAGCCCCACCGCGCGCAGCGCCGTGTTCGCCACGCCCGTGGGCACGCCGGGAAAGATCGCCCCGCGCCAGATCAGCGACGCCGCGACATAGCTGCACGCCATCGGCAGGAAGAACACCGACCGGAAGAAGCGCTGGAACAGCCGCACCCCGTTCACCAGGACCGCCAGCGCGAGCGAGCCGGCGAAGGTCAGCGGGACGAGGATCACGGCGAACACCACGAACGTGACCAGGCTCGAGCGGAACGCCGGGTCGCCCAGCATGTCGCGGTAGTTGTCCAGTCCCACGAAATGCGTCGGGGTCACCGTGTTCCGGGCCTCGAACAGGCTCAGCCACACGCTCCACCCGATGGGGACGACGACGAACATCGTCAGTCCCGCGAGGAAGGGCCCCGTCAGCACCCAGAACCACAGGTGCGGCGAGTCGCGCCACCCGCCTCTCTCGGTCCGTGCCGAGCGCGCGCGCATCAGCTCGGGAACCGCTCGAGTTCCTTCTCGACCACGCCTCCGACGCCCCGCAGCTCGGTCATGGGATCGGCGCCGCCCCGGATGATCCGGTCGAGCGCGTCCCGATACGCGGTGGCGCAGCGCGCCGTCCACAGCAGCGGCGTCTGGGGATGCCCCACAGTGTTCACGAGATCGGCCGCCTCCCTGTACAACCCGGTCGCCAGCTTGGTGGCGCGCGGCAGCAACGAGCGCCGCGCCGGGACGTGCAGGCCGTAACTCTGCGCCCAGTCCAGCTGCAGGTCCGTGCGCTCGACCCACAGCCACTGCACGAACTTCTTCGCCCGCGCGACATCGCCCTTCGCGTTCACCGCCGCACCGTACGCGCCGAAGGGCACGCTGGTGCCGCCGTTCGCGCCGATCGCGGGGAAGGCCCGGACGCCGACATCGTCACCCAGCGCCGCGGTGATCGCGGGCAGCGCCCACAGCCCCGTCCACTGCATCGCGGTCTGGCCCGCGATGAACGCCCCGGGATCGGACCAGTCCTGCGGCGCGCCCAGCAACAGGTCGCCCGAGGTGAACAGCGCGCGCATCGTCCGCAGGCCCGCCGCGACCTCCTCGTCGACGAAGCCCGGCTTGCGCTCGGGAGTGAGGTAGTCGTGGCCCGACGACCACAGCAGCACACCGCCGAGCACGTCCGCGCCGCCGTTGTTCCCCAGGAACAGGCCCTTGGTGGTGCCCTTGTTGAGTGCCCGCGCCGCCGACACCAGCTCGCCGAGCGTCCGGGGCGGCACGACGCCGGACTGCTCGAGCGTCGACCGCCGGTACACCAGCAGCTGCATGTCCATGACCTGTGGGATCCCGTACACGCGGCCCCCGTGAGTCATCCGGTCCAGCAGCGACGGTGTGAAATCCGAGCGCGCGTCACCCAGCACGTCGGTCAGGTCCGCGACCTGGCCCGCCGTGATCATGTCGATCGTGGGGCCGTTGGCGAACTCGAAGACATCCGGGCCGTCGCCGCTCACCAGCGCCGAGGAGATCTTCTGGTCGTAGTCGCCCGGGAACGAACTGACCCGGACCCCGCCGCCGGGGTACTCGGACGCATAGCGGGCGAGCGCTTCGGGCGCGCCCTTCTCACCGTACTGGTGGAACCAGGCCCGCAGGTCCCTCCCGGCACCGCCATCGCGGCCGGTGTTTCCGCCGCACGCCGCCAGAGCGCCGGCGAGGGCGAGGCCGCCGATCCCCGTCAGCATCGAGCGACGGGACATGCTGAAGTCAGACACGGGAGTAAGTATCGCAAACCCACGGCGTGTGGGCCCCCGGACGCCGCCGAAGCTCGTTAGAACAGCGCGGCCGCCAGGCCCCGGCGGGCCTCCAGCACGGCGGGATCCGCCGGGTCGAACAGGTCGAAGAGCTCGAGCAGGCGGGTGCGCAGCGCGGTGCGGTCGTCACCGAAGGTGGTTCGGATCGCGGTGATCAGCCGTCCGAAGGCGCGCGCCGGGGTGCCCGCCAGCAGCTCCTCGTCGGCTGCGGCGAGCGCGAGCTCCACCGCTTCCGCGCCGGTCGCCCCCGTCGCGGCGTCCGCCCGCTCGATCGCACCCGGCTCGCCGCGCGTGGCCCGCGCGAAGAAGGCCATCTGCTTGGCCGCGGCCGCCGCATCCGCATCGCCCGGGTCGGCGTGCAGGATCGCCTCGTAGGCGGCGCGGGCGCCGTCGTAGTCGCCGTCGGCCGCGAGCTGCTCCGCCGCCTCACGCCGCGGGTCCGACGGTGCCTCCCCCGCACCCGTGCCACCGCCGCCGCCGAACTCCGGCGGGAGCTGGGCCAGGACGTCGTCGAGCCACTGCCGTGCCGCCGCCTCCGGCTGCGCGCCGGCGAACGCGGTCACCGCGCGGCCCCCGGCCACCGCGATCACCATCGGCACCGACTGCGCGCCGAAGGCCTGCGCCACGCCGGGCGCACCGTCGACATCGACCCGGGCGAGCGTCCACCGGCCGCCGTCCGCGGCGGCGAGCTTCTCCAGCACCGCCGACATCGCCTGCGACTGCTCGCTGTAGGCCGCCGACAGCAGCACCACGACCAGCGAGCCGGCGGATCGGTCGATCACATCCACGGGGAAGCTCTGGTCCGTCACGTCGACGATGCCGGGCCCGGGGGCACCGTCGCCCTGCGATTGCGGGTCCGACGGTGCGGGCCGAGCCTGCTGCGCAGCCTTCGCCTCCGCGCGGGCCTTGAGGCCCGAGAGGTCGACCGCCCCCGCCATCGCAGCGGCGGTGCGCAGCGCCCGCTCCTGGTCCTGCCTGGAAGCGCCACGAGGGGCGCGCGGTGTAGTCACCCCTCCATCTTGGCACGGCCCCGGAATCAGACGTAGCGCTGCAGGTCCGGATCGAAGCGCCACGACGTGGGGCCGGGCACGGGCATTCCGCGGGCGGCCAGCGCGCCGCGCCGGGGCCGGTACCAGCTGGTGAGCGGCACGTCGTCGACCACGTGCACCGCGTCCGGGTACTGGCCGTGGCGGCCGGCGAAGGTGTCGGTGATGTCGTCGGCGGTGAGGGTGGCGTCGTCGCGGAGCGTGACCGCGGCGACGACGCGGGGCGGACCGTCGGGTTGCTCACCCGGGACCTGGTAGACGACGGCCTGCTCCACCTGGCCGAGCTGCTCGAGGACGTCGGTGACGGGGATCGAGTACACCGGGCCGCGCTCGGTGACCGCGACGGTGCGGACGTCGTCGACCAGCCAGTAGTCCCCGTCCTCGTCCTGGCGGAACAGGTGCCCCGTCGAGAACCACGCGTCGCCCGGCCGGAAGACGCCGCGCAGCAGGACGTCCCGATGGGTGGTGTCCGGATCCGCGCGGCCGATGAGCACGCCCACCTCGCCCTGCTGGACCTCCTGCAGGAAGCCGTCGCCGTTCTCGACGAACCGGCCCGTGTCGAAGTAGTAGTCCACGAGCGCGACCTCGGCGCTGCCGGGTAGGCTGCGGCCCTTGGCGCCGGGCTTCCCGCCGCGGACCTTGGCGAGCACGATCTCGCCCTCGGTCGAGGCGTAGAACTCGACCACCTGCGCCGCGAACGCCTCGCCCACCCGGCGGGACAGCTCGGCCGACATGCCGGAGCCGATGAACGCGCGAACGGGGTGGTAGCGCGGCACCTCGAGGCGCGGATCGTCGAGCACCGCCCGCATGAGGTTCCAGGTGTAGCAGACCACGGTCACGCCGTACCGCTGCACCTCGACCATGAACCGGTCCGGGTCGAAGTCGCGGGTCAGGGCGATCCGCGAGCCGCCGGCCAGCGCGCCGCCGAGGCTCGTCATGAGCCCGGAGCTGTGGCTGAGCGGGGTGAGACAGTAGACGGTGTCGCTCTGCGAGAGCCGCGTGGCCGACGCGGTGCCGAACGCCGACAACGCCCACCGGCCGTTCGTGACCCGCTTCGCCCGGAGCCTGCCGCCCACCTCGGAGAACATCACGAACCCGAGGTCACGGCCCAGGCCCGCGTCCGGCCGGTACCAGCGCGGGATCCGCACGTTGTCGGGGTCGACCTGCTCGAGGTCGACGAGCTCGGCGCCCAGGTCTTGCCGCGCCGCGCCCGGGCGGTCGCGGCGGTCACCACCGCCGACGACGAACACACGCTCGGCGACCGCCACGGCCTCCTCCGCGTGCTCCGGATCGGTGATGACCGATGTCGCCTCGCCGAGCCGCAGCGCCGCGGCGTAGTCGGTGCCCGGGGGGAGCAGCACCACGACGGCGCCGAGCCGCGACAGCGCCGCCATCACCACGAGCGCCGAGGGCCGCGTGTGCATGAGCACGCCCACGTGCTCGCCCTGCCGCACGCCGACCTGCAGCAGACCGCTGACCACGCGGTTGATGCGCTCGTTGACCGCTTGCTTGGTGTGCACCCGGTCCTCGTAGAGGAACAGCTCGCCATGCGGGTCGCTCGCGGCCTGCTCCGCGAGGAGCTTGCCGAGCGAGACCTGCGTGTGCGCCTGCAGCTGCCCCAGGCGCGCCAGCTTCGGCAGGCCGCGCGTGACCTCGCGGGCCACCGCCGTCGCGCCCGCGGCGGTCGCGGAGGCCGCGTCGAGCAGGTCGCGGGCCGCCACGAAGCCGACGGTCGCGAGCCCGCCCACGCCCGCGACCAGAGGATTGACACCGGCGTCGCGGTCGTCGTCCGGCTGCATGGCGGCGATGTTCTCGGGCTCGGGCCCGCGCCCCTCCTGCCAGAGGACCCACTGCGACACCGTCGGGTACGTGACGGCGCCCGCCGAGCTGCCGACGACGAGGCCGAAGTGCCCGGCGGAGACCTGCGCCTCGTACACCGTCGCCTTCGGAGCGGCCTGCAGGATGCCGCGCACCGCGCTGGGCCGGCCGATCTGGTCCGACAGGCCGACGAAGGCGAGCACCGGGCTGGTGATCGATGCCAGCGAGACCGCGTCACCGTCGATCGCGAAACCGCCGGTGAGCATGCGGTTGTGCACCACGAACTGCTTGAGCAGGTCGGCGACTGCGGGGCCGGAGTACGCGACCCAGCCGTCGGCCTCGAGGAAGCGCCGCTGGTCCTCGCGTGGCAAGAGGGCCGAGCGGTCGTGCAGCTGCCGCACGAAGTCGATCCGCGAGCGGACCGCCTTGACGGGGTTGAGCATCTCGAAACCGCGCTGGACCATCCAGCTCGGCAGGTAGAAGCGGTTGAAGACGTGGTCGGCGACGAACTCGGCGCCCTTGTTCACCAGCGCGGGCGGGGCGCCCAGCGGCAGCCCGGCCGAGATGTCGACGGGGCTGCCGAAGGTGACGAGGCTGGCGATCGACCGCGACCGCCGGTACGCGGCGACCTGGTAGCAGAACATGCCGCCCTGCGAGTAGCCGCCGATGTGCACGTCGCGGCCGCGGAAAGCCGCGATCTGGTCGATCGCGCGGGAGATCGCGACGACGTGGTCGGCGAGGTTGCGCTCGAGCCCGCCCTCCTCGCGGTCCGGCGAGCCGAAGTCGATGACCCACGGGTCCACGCCGGCACGATGCAGCACCGACACCGCGCCGTTGTGCTCGGTGACGTCGAAGACGTTGGCGTCGACCATCATCGGCGGGACCAGCAGGATCACCGGGCGGTCGTCCGCCGACGGTGCCGGGGCGCGGTCCGCGAAGTAGCGCCGCAGCCGGTACATCGGAGACCGCTCGAGGACCGAGTACTGCGAGGGCTTCTGCCCGGTCTCGAGGCCGCCCTGGGTGAGTACCTCGAAGCCGTTGCGCGCGGTGGCCGCCAGCCGGTTCACCGACGCTTCGAGTGCCCTGCCTCCGGGAAGTCCGCCCAGGATGTCCACCATGTCCCCGTCCTCCGGTCGACTGACGTCTCGGTCAGCGAATCAACGTACCCGCAGGCCCCGAGCCGCGCTGACCTAACCGCCGATCGCGTCGGCGGGCTCCGCCGCCTTCGCCGCGACGATCGGGGCGTCGAGCTTGCCGGCGCGCTGCGCCCACACCTCGAAGACCACCGAGCAGAACGGGACGATCGTGGCCAGCAGGCCGAGGACCAGGGTCTTGGCGTCCCACTTCAGCGCGCGGGCGACCGCGAGCGTGAGGGCGACCAGCACGATGAAGACGACGCCGTGGGTCATGCCGGGCGCCTGCACCGCGCCGGGCTCGTCGTTGACGCGCTTGATGATCATTCCGATGATCAGCCAGACCCAGGTGAGCGCCTCCAGGAAGGCGACGATCTTGAACGCGGTGGTGAGGTTCTTGGTGTTCACAGCTTCCTTCACTGCTCGGGGACGGTGATGATCAGCGCGTCGCCCTGGCCGCCGGCGCCGCAGAGGCCCGCGGCACCGGTGCCGCCGCCGCGGCGGGCGAGCTCCAACGCGAGGTGCAGGACGATGCGGGCACCCGAGGCGCCGAGGGGGTGGCCGATGGCGATGGCGCCACCGTCGACGTTGACCTTCTCGGCGTCGACGCCCAGGTCCGCGGTGGACGCGAGGCCGACTGCGGCGAAGGCCTCGTTGATCTCGAGCAGATCGAGATCAGCGGGGGTGATGCCTTGCTTGTCGCAGGCCTTCTTGATGGCGTTCGAGGGCTGGTGCTGCAGCGACGAGTCCGGGCCGGCGACGACGCCGTGCGCGCCGATCTCGGCGAGGTAGGGCAGGCCGAGCTCCTGCGCCTTGCTCTTGCGCATGACGACGACGGCGACGGCGCCGTCGGTGAGCTGCGAGGCGTTGCCGGCCGTGATGCTGCCGTCCTTGGCGAAGGCCGGACGCAGCTTGGCGAGCGACTCGACAGTGGTGTCGCCGCGGACGCCCTCGTCCTCGGTCACGCGGACCGGCTCGCCGCGGCGCTGGGGGATCTCGACGGGCACGACCTCGTCGGCGAACTTACCCGCGGCCCAGGCCTCGGCGGCCTTGCGGTGCGAGTCGGCGGCGAACGCGTCCTGCTCCTCGCGGGAGTACGTGACGGTGTCGGTGGTGTTGAGCTGCTCGGTGAGCCCGCCCATCGGCTGGTCGGTGAAGACGTCGTGGAGGCCGTCGTACCCCGTGTGGTCGAGCATCTCGATGCTGCCGTACTTGTGGCCCTCGCGGCTGCCGGTGAGGATGTGCGGCGCCTGCGTCATCGACTCCTGACCGCCGGCGACGACGACCTCGTACTCGCCGGCGCGGATCAGCTGGTCCGCGAGCGCGATGGCGTTGATACCCGACAGGCACATCTTGTTGATGGTCAGTGTGGGCACGTCCCACGGGACGCCGCCCGCGATCGCGGCCTGGCGCGCCGGCATCTGTCCCGCGCCCGCGGTGAGGACCTGGCCCATGATCACGTAGTCGATCGTCTGCGGGTCGACGCCGCTCTTGTCCAGGGCGCCGCGGATCGCGACCGCTCCCAGATCGGTGCCGGACTGCGACTTGAGCGCGCCGAGCAGCTTGCCGAAGGGCGTCCGAGCGCCGGCGACGATGACCGTCGGATCGGTGTTGGGATCCTGATGAGATGCGGACGGAGCCACTTCGTTCCTCCTCGTGGGCATGGGACTTCCACCTCAAAGCTACATTCGAGGTATGACAGAGAGCCAATCGCACGGAACCGATCACACCGCCCACGGCCAGCACCCCGCCTCGCACGGGGTCCCGGCCGAATACGTCCTGGGTATCGACCACGTCGGCGTCGCCGTGTCCGATTTCGACGCGGCGCTCGAGTGGTACGCCCGCGTGCTCGGCATGGTGTGCACCCACGAGGAGATCAACGAGGCCCAGGGCGTCCGCGAGGGCATGCTGTCCCCGGCCTCGCTGCTGGCGGCCGACGGCGCACCGTCGAGCGCGGCCCAGCTGCAGGTCCTCGCCCCCCTGACCCCCGAGTCGACCATCGCCAAGTTCCTCGACCGCAACGGCCCGGGCATGCAGCAGCTCGCGTACCGGGTCAGCGATCTGGCGGCGGTGACGGCGCACCTGCAGGAGCAGGGCGTGCGTCTGCTCTACGACGCCCCCCGCATGGGCACCGCCGGTTCCCGGATCAACTTCCTGCACCCGAAGGACGCCGGGGGGATCCTCGTGGAGCTGGTCGAGCCCGCATCCTGACGCCGGGACCCGGTCCCGGGAATCGGACCTTGTGCGACTGCTGACGCCGCGGACGCGGGGCGCCCACGTACCATCGGAGCATGGCGAATTCGGACAACATCGCGGGCGGCCCGGCGCCCGCACCGTTCGCGGTGGTCCTGCGCGGGTACGACCGCGACCAGGTCAGCGAGCAGTTCCACCGCTACCAGGCTGAACTGCGGGTTCTCGCGGCCGATCGGGACGCCGCGTCGGCCCACGCCCGCGAACTGACCGACCTCCTCGACGAGGCGCAGGACGAGATCGACAACCTGCGTCGTGAGGTGGACCGGCTCAGCGTCCCGCCCACGAGCGCGGAGGGCATGAGCGACCGGATCGCCCGCATGATGCGCCTCGCGTCCGACGAGGCCTCCGAGATCCGCGCCGCGGCGCAGAACGAATCCGCCGAGGTACGCTCGCTCGCCCGCCAGGAGGCGGAGACGACCCGCAGGGAAGCGGACCGGATCCGCGCCGACATGACCTCGCGCCGCGAGGCGATGGAGCAGGAGCACGAGGCCACCATGACCCGTGCCCGCGAGGAGGCGGACCGGATCAAGGCCGAGGCGGAGGCCGAGGCCGACAAGCTCTCGCGGTCGGCGGCGGAGAACCGCGAGCGTGTGCAGGATGATTTCGACATGGCCATGTCGATGCGCCGGGACAAGGCGATCCGCACGATCACCGAGCTCGAGGAAGCATCGAAGACCGAGGCCAGGGACCGGATCGACGCGGCCAATGAGCGCGCGGAGCAGACGCTCAACACCGCGAACGCGACGGCGGAGCAGAAGCTCGAGGACACCAACACCCGCATCGCCACGCAGGTCGCCAATGCCCGGCGGATCACCGAGGACATGCAGGCGCTGCGCGCATCGATCCTGGACCAGCTCGAGACGGTGCGCCGCCAGCTCTCGCTGGTGCCCGAGGCCCTTGCGACGGGTGACAACGAGACGCCCGTGGTCGAGAAGCGCATCGATCCGGCCGCCTACGAGGCCGCCACGCCGCCGCGGGCCGACCACGTGACCGACGACGGGCCCACGGCCGCGCAGCGCGCGGAGAAGGTCCTCGGGGCCGATGACTTCGCCTCCGCCGACACGGTCGCCATGAAGACCTCGCCGGCCACCGACGACACGGTCGCGATCAACACCGTCGCCAAGCGCTGATCAGCGCGACCGTCGGCCGGCCTCCCGACGCCAGCAACCACTGTGCCAGTGCCGGCGGTCGGTGACCCCGCCGCTCTCCGCGGACGGCCACACGACGACGTGGGCCGTGCCCACGGGGATCAGCTGATCGCACCCGGGGCAGCGGTAGTCCTTGGCGGCGCCACTGCCGGTGACGGTCCGCACCTGGTAGGCTTCGTCGCCCAGTTCGACCCGGGACCCGAACCCGCCCGTGCTGAGCGGGCGGTTGCCGTCCCGGGCGGCCGCTCGCTTCCGGGAGACGGGCCTGCGCCCCATCAGAAGAGCTTGTAGGACGTGTCCTCGGTGCCGCGCAACGCGTCGTAATCGACGGTGACGCAGCGGATCCCGCGGTCCTCCGCAAGGGTCCGAGCCTGTGGCTTCACCTGTTGCGCCGCGAGGATGCCCGTGACGGGCGCGATGAGCGGATCCCGGTTGAGGAGCTCGAGGTAGCGGGTGAGTTGCTCGACGCCGTCGATCTCCGCGCGGCGCTTCACCTCCACCGCCACCGTCCCGCCGTCCGCGTCGCGGCACAGCAGGTCCACGGGCCCGATGGCCGTCATGTACTCGCGGCGGATGAGGGTGTAGCCGGGGCCGAAGGTCTGGGTGTGCTCCGCCAGCAACTCCTGGAGGTGCGCTTCGACGCCGTCCTTCACCAGGCCGGGGTCCACGCCCAGGTCGTGGCTGCTGTCGTGCTCGATCTCCCCGATCAGGATGCGCAGCTGTTCGTCCGCCTTGTTCCGGACGATCCACAGCTGGTGCCCCGCCGGCACGTCCTTGGACTCCTCGTCCGACGGTGCCGTCTCCAGCCAGCACGGCGGGCTCATCCAGTTCAGGGGCTTGTAGGCGCGGTCGTCGGCGTGGATGCTGACCGAGCCGTCCGCCTTGACGAGGATCAGCCGGCGGGCCATCGGGAGGTGGGCGGTGAGCCGGCCCACGTAGTCGACCTGGCATTCGGCAATCACGACACGCACGGGTTCCACCTTACGGTACGGGTTCGACGGTGCCCCGTCCCCGGGGCGCGGGGTCCTGCTACGGCGAGGACCGCGGATACGGCGAAGCCCTCGGAGGCGGGAGCGTTTCCGCTCACCGGCCTCCGAGGGCTCGTCCTGTATCTAATTTTAGTCCGGCGGTGTCCTACTCTCCCACACCC
>NZ_JBEXNL010000016.1:0-110283 GCF_040611135.1 Tsukamurella sp. NPDC003166 | reverse complement strand
GCCTGTTCCCCGACGGGCTGGCGGAGGTGATCCGGGTGCGGGACCGGTACTGCCGCACCCCGTACTGCGACGCGCCGATCGCGCACACCGACCACATCACCCCACACGCGAAAGGCGGAGCAACGAGTTTCAGCAACGGGCAGGGGCTGTGCGCGGCGTGCAACTACGCCAAGGAGGCACCCGGTTGGCGCAGCGCAACCGTTGACAATGAATCCGGGCGGCACACCGTCGAAACCCGAACCCCCACCGGACATGTGCACCGATCCACCGCACCGAACCAAGCGGCGTAGTCGCCTGGCCGCTACTCGGGATTCTGCGTGTCGACCCCGGGGAGGTCGCCGAATCGTGCCGCGCTGTCGGTGCTGACGATTCTCCGCCCGGACTCCGCTGCGTGCGCAGCGATGATGAGGTCGTAGGCGCCCCGCGGCGTGCCACTCCGCTTCGTGTGCGCGATCAGCCGCGCGTGCGCCGCTGCCGTACCAGGCGTGTACTCGAGGACCTCGATCTGCTCTTCAAGTGCTGCGAGCTTCGCAGACCGCGCCGCGGCTCGCTCGGCGGTATCCGCGAGTTCGATTCCGACTCGGAACTCGGCCAGTGTGATCGCGCCGATGGCGATGTCGTCTTCGTCGTACCGCGTCGCGTCGATCGTGCCGCGTTCGTACGCGATCAGCATTTTCGTGTCGAACAGAAGTTGCCTCACAGGGCGTCGTTCTCCAAGAAGCCGATCGCGTCTGCGATGTCGGTCTCGAAGTCCTTATCCAAAGGGGGGAGCGCCGCGAGTGCTGCGCGAAGATCCCGACCGGTGCGCTGCCGTGCCGGCGAGATCTCGGCGATCACTCGTCCGCCGCGTGCCACGGTGATCGACTCGCCTCGCTCGACCGCATCGAGGAGGTCGGAGAACCGCCGAGAGGCAGTGGTGGCGTTGATGACCTTCATGCCTCAGCGTATCTGATTATCTGATTCCGTGCTGTGGGTCCCGGAACTTGTCGGTGGGGCCGCATACACTGGGACCCGTGATCGCGACGCCCTATGAAGACCTGCTCCGCGACGTGATGGAGAACGGCACGCACCGCCCGGACCGCACCGGCACCGGGACGCGCAGCGTTTTCGGGCGCCAGATCCGGTACGACCTTTCCCAGGGCTTCCCGCTGCTGACCACCAAGCGGGTGCATATGAAGTCCATCGCGTACGAGCTGTTGTGGTTCCTGCGTGGGGATTCGAACGTGAAGTGGCTGCAGGACAACGGCGTCACGATCTGGGACGAGTGGGCATCGCCGGAGGGAGAGCTCGGACCCGTCTACGGCGTGCAGTGGCGCAGCTGGCCCACCCCGAACGGCGAGTACATCGACCAGATCAGTCAGGCGATCGAGACGCTCCGGACCAACCCGTCCAGCCGGCGCAACATCGTCTCCGCGTGGAACGTCGCGGAGATCGAGAACATGGCGCTACCGCCGTGCCACGCCTTCTTCCAGTTCTACGCGGCCGACGGGAAGCTCAGCTGCCAGCTCTACCAGCGCAGCGCCGACCTGTTCCTCGGCGTGCCCTTCAACATCGCCAGCTACGCGCTGCTCACGCACATGGTCGCCGCGCAGGTCGGCCTCGAGCCGGGCGACTTCGTCTGGACCGGTGGTGACTGCCACATCTACGACAACCACGTCGAGCAGGTCACCGAGCAGCTGAGCCGCGAGCCGTACCCGTACCCGCGGCTCGAACTCGCGGAGCGGCCCAGCATCTTCGACTACGAGTACGGCGACATCACGGTCCACGACTATGTGCACCATCCCGCCATCAAGGCCCCGGTGGCCGTGTAGATGATCGGCCTCATCTGGGCGCAGGCACGCGGGGGAGTGATCGGCGCGAACGGCGGGATCCCGTGGCACATCCCGGAGGACATGAAGTTCTTCCGCGAGACCACCTCGGGCGCCACGGTCCTCATGGGGCGCCGCACGTGGGACTCGCTCCCACCGCGGTTCCGGCCCCTCCCGGGCCGCACCAACATCGTCGTCACTCGGGACCGGTCTTTCTCCGCCGACGGTGCGGTGGTCCAGCACGATCTCACCCTGCCGGACGGCGACGTGTGGGTGATCGGCGGCGGCGAGATCTACACCGCCGCACTGCCGCTCGCGGATGTTCTGGCGGTCACCGAGGTCGACGCCACGATCGAGGGGGACACGACGGCACCGTCGGTCCCGGAGGGATTCGCGCTCGACGACGAGCCGGCGTGGAGCGAGTCATCGTCGGGACTGCGGTACCGGCACCTGACCTACCGGCGCAACCACTAGCCAATAGCAGCTTTCCGCGGCCGGGTGGGTAGCCTTGACACTTATGAGTGCGACACCGCCCACCACCCCGTTCGGCACGATCTCCGTGGCGATGGTGACCCCGTTCAAGGCCGACGGCACGCTCGACCTCGAGGCAGGGCAGAAGCTGGCGTCGCACCTGGCCGATCAGGGCTGCGACGGGCTGATCGTCGCGGGCACCACCGGCGAGTCGCCCACCACGCAGCCGTGGGAGAAGATCCAGTTCCTCAAGGCGGTCATCGAGGCCGTCGGCGACCGCGTGAGGATCACCGCGGGCGTCGGCACGTACGACACCGACGAGTCCGCCGTCTTCGCGCGCGACGCCGCCGAGGCCGGCGCGCACGGACTCCTCGTGGTGACCCCGTACTACTCCCGTCCGCCGCAGGCCGGCCTGCTCGCGCACTTCACCACGGTGGCCGACGCGACCGACCTGCCCGTGCTGCTCTACGACATCCCGCCGCGCTCGGTGGTCGCGATCGAGACCGACACGCTGCGGAAGCTGTCCGAGCACAAGAACATCATCGGCGTGAAGGACGCGAAGGGCGACCTGGGCGCCGGCGCGCGGCTCATCGCCGAGACCGACCTCCAGTTCCTCTCCGGCGACGACCCGCTGAATCTGCCCTGGCTGTCGGTGGGTGCACTGGGCTTCGTCTCCGTCATCGGGCACGTCGTCGCGCCGCAGCTGCGCGCGATGCGCGACGCCTACTTCGCGGGCGACAACGCCCGCGCCAAGGACATCAACGCCGCCCTCGGGCCCGTCTACGAGGCCATGGCCGGCCTCGGCGGCGTGACCTTCTCGAAGGCGGCACTGGCCCTGCAGGGCCTTGATATGGGGGTGCCGCGCCTGCCGCAGGTGCCGCCCACCGGTGAACAGCGCGACCGGCTCGCAGCGCTACTGACCCAAGCGGGGGTGCTCTAAACAATGACCGACGGTGCAGCAGGCGGAGCCCGACGGGGCCGTAAGGCCACCCGGCAGGCGGGTCCGCCTGCCGAGCCCAAGCCGGTGATCGTCACCTCGGCGGCGCGCGTCGTCGTCGAGGACGAGGCCCCGGCGGCCCAGGCCCCGGCGGCGCAGGCGCCCGCGGCCCAGGCCTCCGAGGGGGCGACGAAGGCCCCCGCTCAGCAGCCGCAGAAGGCAGCGGCGAAGGGCGGCGGCGGTCGCCGCGGCGGTGGGCGGCGCGGCAACGAGCGGCAGAAGGCACCGTCGGCGCCCGCGGAACGGTTGGGCGCCCCGCCCAAGCTCCCCAAGGGCGGCATGCGGATCGTCGCGCTCGGCGGCATCAAGGAGATCGGTCGCAACATGACTGTCTTCGAGTACGACGGCAAGCTGCTCATCGTGGACTGCGGCGTGCTCTTCCCCGAGGACCAGCAGCCGGGCGTCGACCTGATCCTCCCGGATTTCCGGTACATCGAGGACCGGATCAAGGACGTCGAGGCGATCGTGCTCACGCACGGCCACGAGGACCACATCGGTGCCGTGCCCTTCCTCCTGCGCCTGCGTCCCGACATCCCTGTGGTCGGCGCGAAATTCACCCTGGCACTGGTCAAGGCCAAGTGCGACGAGCACCGCCTGCGGCCCAAGCTGGTCGAGGTCCGCGAGGGCGAGTCGACGAGCCACGGCCCCTTCGAGTGCGAGTACTTCGCGGTCAACCACTCGATCCCCGACGCGATCGCCGTCGCGATCCACGCCGGCGGCCAGGTGGCGCTGCACACCGGCGACATCAAGCTCGACCAGCTGCCGCTCGACGGCCGCCTCACCGACCTCGCGGGATTCTCTCGGCTCGGCGACGCCGGCGTCGACCTGTTCCTCGTCGACTCGACCAACGCCGAGGTGCCGGGCTTCGTCACCCCGGAGCGGGAGATCGGCCCCGTGCTGGACAACGTGATCGGCCGCGCCAAGGGCCGCGTGATCGTGGCGTCCTTCGCTTCGCACGTCCACCGCATCCAGCAGATCGCCGAGGTCGCCGTCGCGCACAACCGGCGGATCGCGTTCGTCGGCCGCTCGATGGTCCGGAACATGGCGCTCGCGCAGGAGCTCGGTTACATGCATCTGCCGGAGGGCGTCGAGGTGGACCTCGACACCGCCGCGTCGCTGCCCGACGACCGGGTCGTGCTCATCTCCACCGGTTCGCAGGGCGAGCCGCTCGCGGCGCTGTCGCGGATGGCCCGCAGCGAGCACCGCAACATCACGATCTCGCCGAACGACCTGATCGTGCTCGCCAGCTCCCTCATCCCGGGCAACGAGAACTCGGTGTTCGCCGTGGTCAACGGGCTGTCGAAGCTGGGCGCCAAGGTGATCACCCAGCAGAACGCCAAGGTCCACGTGTCCGGCCACGCCAGCGCCGGTGAGCTGCTGTACCTGTACAACGCGGTGCGCCCGCGCAACGCCATGCCGGTGCACGGCGAGTGGCGGCACCTGCGCGCCAACGCCGCGCTCGCCGAGGCCACCGGCGTGCCGAAGGACCGGATCATGCTCGCCGAGGACGGCGTCGTGGTGGACCTGGTGGACGGTGTGGCCAAGATCGTCGGCCAGGTGCCCGTCGGTCACGTGTACGTGGACGGCAACTCCGTGGGCGATGTGGGCGAGTCCACGCTGTCCGACCGGCTGGTCCTGGGCGAGGGTGGCTTCATCGCGATCAGCGTCGCCATCGACAAGGAGGGCAACGCCGTCAGCAAGCCCGAAGTGTCGGGCCGCGGTTTCTCCGACGATCCGACCGCGCTCAAGGAGGCGGAGCAGCTCGTCGAGGACGTGCTCGCCGACCTGGCAGCCGAGGGCGTCAAGGAGGCCCACCGGATCGCCCAGGGCGTCCGACGGGCCGTGGGTCGCTGGGTCGACAAGGCCTACCGCCGCCGGCCGATGATCGTGCCGACCGTGATGGTGGTGGGGGAGTAGCGAGCGCGTCGAATGACGCTGATGTTCAGGGCTGTCTCTCGATCTTGGCGATCTGTGCGCGGAACAGTCGCCAGAACGTTTCGTAGTCAGGGGGATTCGGGCTCGCATCCACCACCACCTGGACGGTGACTCCACGGACCTCGGCCCAGCCGTTCAGCTCCTCGCCGTGTGACGCCGTGCCGGCGATCAGTCGATAGCGGGTGAACTCCGCGGGTGTGCCGATCAGTACCGGCACGTCGGCGTTCGGGGTGGTTCGGCAGGCGTCCATCACCGCGCGGATCGGGGACACGAGGGCTCGATCGGTGACCTCGACTGACGCGTATGTCTTGCCCTGGAACGCCATCGCCTCGGTGGACCGCGATCCCGCCGCGGCGCTCATCATCCGCACGCCGGCGAGTTCGCAGCCGTCGGTGGTGAGACCCGAGGTCCTGGCCGGCGCGCGATTGACGGTGTGCGTGACCCGGTACGACGCGTCATTGCCGACGGGGAACTCGGCCGCGGAAAGGATCGCCCGGGCCGAGTCGACCGGGGCAGCGGTACTCAGTGCCGGGACGGCGCCGGCCATCGCCAGAGCGAGCGCGCCCGCGGCGGCGGACCGTCGGGCGATCATGGTTGCCGCTCCACCTTGGCGACCTGAGCGCGCAAAACTTGCCAGAACAGGTCCCGATCGGCGGCCGCGCTGCCGCGGCTCGAGACGTCGACGGTCACCGTCGCACCGCGGACGTCCACCCAGCCCTGGAAGGAGTTCCCCGCGTACTGCAGGACGAAGGTGCGGAAGCGGGCGAGGTCCTGCGGTGCGGGGAGTACGACGGATCGGATGCGGGTGTCGGACTCGGCATCACAGGCGGTCGTGAGCGAGGTGACCTCCGCGGTGAACGAACGTCCCACGACCGCCGACTCGACGCCCACGGACCCTCGGGTGACTTTCGCGGTCGTGGCGGGGGCGCCGTCGATCTTCTTCGCGGCGGCGACGAGCCGGCGGTCACACTCGGTGCGCGTCGGCCCGTTGACGTCGTCGGTCGTCCGGATCGTCTCGTGCTCCACGGCGTACCCGGTCGTACCCGCCGGGAACTCGGCCGCGGACAGGATCGCTCGGGCCGGGTCGACCGGCGCCGCCTGCGCGACCGCCGGAAGACCGGCGACGGCGAGAAGGGTCACCGTCGTACCCACCAGAACGTGACGGACGCGCATCAGCCGGCCGCCTGCACCTTCTGGATCTGCGCGCGGAACACCTGCCAGAACTTGCCGGCGTTGGCCGGGGTGTCGGACATGCCGCGGACGAGGACGTTGACGGTGTGGCCGTTCACGTCGGCGGCGCCCTCGATGGTCGAGTTCGTCGTGCCGCCGTACGTGATGACCGCGGGGTTGTAACGGGTGAGGTCGCCGGGGACGGCGAGCTCGGCGACGCGGCCGGAGCAGGCCTGCGCCATCGAGCGCCACAGCCCGCCCTGCATCGGCGAGATGACGATGCTGACCATCGAGGAGTAGCCGTTGCGCGCGGCTGCGCCCGCGTTCTGCGCGGTCGCGGTCGCGGCGTTGAGCCGGTTCGCGGCGTCGACGCACGGCCGGGGAGCGCCGGCCTTGATGTTGATGGCGCTACCACGGAGCCGGCCGGCGCGGTAGTCGGTGGAGCCGGCCGGGAACTGCGCCTGCGTCAGCACCAGGTCGCTGTTCGCCGGTGCGGCGGAGGCCGCCGGGGCGGCGAGTGTCACGCCCGCGGCGACGGTGGCGAGGATCACGGTCGCCGAGGCGAACCGCGTACGGGTGGACGTCTGCGTGGTCTTCGCAATCATGCGCGAAGTATACGACAGTGCATCAGAATTTCATTACAGAACCATGTGTCTTCGGACGCGGTCGGGCTCCGTCGCGGGGCGATAGGGTGGCGACGTGAAACCTGCTCGCATGCAGCGCGCTGCACTGGTCGATGCGGCCCGCGCCGCCGGCCCCGACGCCCCCACGCTCTGCGGGGACTGGACGGTGCGCGAGCTGCTCGCCCACCTCGTCCTGCGTGAGGGGCGGCTCGACGCCGTCGCTGGCATCATGGTCCCGCCGCTGGCGCGCTACACGGAGCGGGTCCAGGCGGGGATCGCCGCCCGCCCGTTCGACGAGCTCCTCGCCTCGGTCGCCGGCGGACCGCCGCGGTTCTCGCCGTTCCGGTTCGTCGACGAGCAGGCGAACCTCGGCGAGTACTTCGTGCACGCCGAGGACATCCGCCGCGCGACGCCCGGCTGGACGCCGCGTGCTCTCGATGAAAGCGTCCAACGCGGTCTGACCTCGGTCGTCGCGCGGATCGCGCGGATGACGCTGCGTGGCGCGCCGCTGCGGATCAGCCTCACGACGGAGACCGGCACGGTCGCGACCGTCGGGCGCGGACCCGAGGTGGCCGTGATCGGCGCTATCGGCGAGGTCGCCATGTGGGCGTTCGGGCGCGACGAGGCGCTCGTCACTTTCGAGGGCGCCGATGCGGACATTGATCTGCTCGGTTCCGTCGTCCGGTCGATGTAGCGACCCGCCGTCCTCGCTGCTGTTACATGTGTGGCACTTGATACGGGTGGGGTTACTGTCGATAGACTGCCCCCATGGCATCGAAGACCACCAGTCGCGCGCAGTCGGGCAAACGCGCCGCCACCTCCCGCGGTTCCGCCCGCGGCGGCAGCCGCGCGGCGAGCCCGACGCGCAGCCGGCAGGCGGCACCGCGGACCCGTGCCAAGCAGGGCGGCACCGGGGCGGCGAAGAGCTCGGGGGCCGTGTCGGCGGCCGGTAGGGGAGTGGGGCGCGGGCTCGGCGCCGGCTGGAAATTGCTGGCCAAGGGCGTCGGTGGGGCCGTCCGCACCGGAAGCGCGCCCGACGGTGCCGCCGTCGATCGGACCGCAGGTCCCGCCGTGACCGGGGAGACTCCCCGCCCGACCCATTCGCGCGACGGATTGGCGCTGGCGCTGTTCGCCGTCGCGATCATCCTCGGCGCGGCGGTGTACTTCGACGCCGGCGGGCCCGTGGGCTCCTTCTTCTCCACCGGCGTGCGCGCCGTCGTCGGCTGGTTCGCGGTGCTCGTGCCGCCGCTCGCGATCGCACTCGGCGTGATCATGATGCGGCGCCCCGACAATCCGTCCGCGCACGTCCGGCACCGGGTCGGCGGCGCACTCATCGTGCTGCCCTTCCTCGGCCTGCTGCACATCGGCTCGGGCGGACCGTCGACCTTCGACGGCCGGTGCGCCGCGGGCGGCTACCTCGGCTACGTCGTGGGCGGCCCGCTCACCGACGGCTTCACGGCGTGGATCTCGGTGCCGCTCCTGGTGCTGGTCGCCGCGTTCGGTCTGCTGCTGGTCAGCGGGATGACGGTGCGCGAGATCATCGACCGGCTCAAGTTCTACTTCGGCGTCGACATGCGCGAGCAGTACGGCGACGAGGAGCCGCTCGACGACGACCTCGACGTGCCCTTCGACTTCGACGTGGCGGGCGACAACGCCACCCGTGCGCTGTCGCCCTACGGCGATCCGTACGACAACTACCCGGCCGACCCCGAGCCGCCCAAGCGTCCCGCGCGTCGCCGGAAGGCTGCGGAACCGGTCGAGGAGGCACCGTCGGACCAGGTGACGGAGCCGATCACGCCGGAGCCCGCACCGTCGGAGGAGCCGACGGTCGAGGTGGAACCCGCGGCCCCGCCTGTGCGCGCGCGCCGCGCCGCGCCCGTGGTCAAGGACCACACGCCCCCGCCCGCGCCGAAGGCGAGCGAGTTCACCGTCGCGCGGACGATCGACAGCGAGGACTACGTCCTGCCCCCGGCGGACCTGCTCATCGAGGGCGAGCCCGCCAAGGCCGGGACCAGCGCCAACGACGCGATGATCGACGCGATCACCGGCGTCATGGAGCAGTTCAAGATCGACGCGGCCGTCACGGGCTACACCCGCGGCCCGACGGTGACCCGGTACGAGCTCGAGCTCGGCCCCGGCGTCAAGGTGGAGAAGGTCACCCAGCTGCACCGCAACATCTCGTACGCCGTCGCGACCGACAACGTGCGGCTGCTCGCGCCGATCCCCGGCAAGTCCGCCGTGGGCATCGAGGTGCCGAACACCGACCGCGAGATGGTCCGGCTGGCGGACGTGCTCGCCGCGGACAACACGCGCAAGGACACCCACCCGCTGGTCATCGGCCTCGGCAAGGACATCGAGGGCGAGATGGTCAACGCCAACCTCGCCAAGATGCCGCACCTGCTGGTGGCCGGTTCGACGGGCTCGGGTAAGTCCAGCTTCGTCAACTCGATGCTGGTCTCGCTGCTCGCCCGCGCCACCCCCGACGAGGTGCGGATGATCCTCATCGACCCCAAGATGGTCGAGCTGACGCCCTACGAGGGCATCCCACACCTGATCACGCCCATCATCACCGACCCCAAGAAGGCCGCCGCGGCGCTGTCCTGGCTGGTCGAGGAGATGGAGCAGCGGTACAAGGACATGCAGGCCTCGCGCGTGCGGCACATCGACGACTTCAACCGGAAGGTGAAGTCGGGCGAGATCACCACGCCGCTGGGGTCGGAGCGGGTCTACCGGCCGTACCCGTACATCGTCGCCATCGTCGACGAGCTCGCCGACCTCATGATGACCGCCCCGCGTGATGTCGAGGAGGCGATCGTCCGGATCACGCAGAAGGCCCGCGCCGCCGGCATCCACCTGGTGCTCGCCACGCAGCGACCGTCGGTCGACGTCGTGACCGGCCTGATCAAGACCAACGTGCCCTCGCGCCTGGCGTTCGCGACCAGCTCGCTGACGGACTCGCGGGTCATCCTCGATCAGCCCGGCGCCGAGAAGCTGATCGGTATGGGCGACGCGCTGTTCCTGCCGATGGGCGGCAAGACCACCCGTATGCAGGGCGCGTTCATCACCGACGAGGAGATCGCGTCGATCGTCGACTTCGTGCGCACGCAGGCGGAGCCCGACTACGCGAACGGCGTCACCGAGACCAAGGTCGAGAAGAAGGACGTCGACCCCGATATCGGCGACGATCTGGACGTGTTCCTGCAGGCCGTCGAGTTGGTCGTGTCCTCGCAGTTCGGCTCGACGTCGATGCTGCAGCGCAAGCTGCGTGTGGGCTTCGCGAAGGCCGGACGGCTCATGGACCTCATGGAGACCCGCGACATCGTCGGGCCGTCCGAGGGTTCGAAGGCGCGCGACGTGCTGGTCACGCCCGATGAGCTCCCCGGCCTGCTGCTCGTCCTGCGGGGCGGCGGCGACACCGCCGAGCCGATCGAGGACGAGCTGGACTTCTGACGGTCAGTGCCGGCCGCCGCTCTGCCCCTGACCCGGTCCGTCCTGC
Source organism: Tsukamurella sp. NPDC003166 (assembly GCF_040611135.1). Taxonomy (NCBI): domain Bacteria; kingdom Bacillati; phylum Actinomycetota; class Actinomycetes; order Mycobacteriales; family Tsukamurellaceae; genus Tsukamurella; species Tsukamurella sp. NPDC003166. Next base: position 99,783 of record NZ_JBEXNL010000016.1, on the reverse strand, counting down.
CCGCGGCCGGTGTCGCCGCCCCGTGAGGTCTGGCCGCCACCGTACTGGCCGGCGTCGCGCTGCCGGGTCGGGGTGACGGGCGTGGGGTCTGCGCGCGGCGGCGAGCCGGCGGACCTGGTACCCTGGTAGGTGCATATGTGAGGGGAGTATCCCGCTCGCGGCGTGAACGTCAACACGGTGGATCAACATCCACCCGGGCGCGCCGGACCCGCTGTTCGGGTCGGGAGAGACCTCCGGATCTACTGCCGGAGGTGTATGCAATGCACGTTTCTGCGCTCGTCTGGATCGTCTCGATCCTGGTCGTTCTCGGGTTGTTCGTCTTCGACTTCTACAGTCACGTCCGAACGCCGCACGAGCCCTCGCTCAAGGAATCCGGCTTCTGGTCGGCGGTGTACATCGGGCTGGCCGCGCTGTTCGGCCTCGGGGTGTGGGCCGTGTCCGGGTCGACGTACGGCGGCGAGTTCTTCGCGGGGTTCGTCACCGAGAAGGCATTGTCGGTGGACAACCTGTTCGTCTTCGTCATCATCATGGCGAAGTTCGCGGTGCCCCGGATCTACCAGCAGAAGGTCCTGCTGATCGGCATCGTGATGGCGCTGGTCATGCGCGCCGGGTTCATCGCCGTCGGCGCCGCCGCGATCTCCGCGTACTCCTGGGTGTTCTACATCTTCGGCGCGTTCCTGCTGTACACGGCGATCAAACTGGTTCGCGAGGCCTCGTCCGAAGAGGGCCCGGTCGAGGATGAGAAGGAGCGCGAGGGCCGCGTCGCCGCGCTGTTCAAGAAGATCGTCCCCACCACCGAGCAATACGACGGCGACCGCCTCGTCACCCGCATCGACGGCAAGAGGATCGCAACGCCGCTGCTCCTGGCACTGGTCGTGATCGGCTTCACCGACGTCCTCTTCGCCCTCGACTCGATCCCCGCGATCTACGGCCTGACCCAGGAGCCCTACCTGGTGTTCATGGCGAACGCCTTCGCGCTGATGGGGCTGCGCCAGCTGTACTTCCTCATCGGCGGCCTGCTCGACCGCCTGGTGTACCTCTCGTACGGCCTGTCGATCGTCCTCGGGTTCATCGGCGTCAAGCTGGTGCTGCACGCCCTGCACGAGAACACGCTGCCCTTCCTCAACGGTGGCCGGCACGTCGCGGTGCCGGAGATCTCCACCGGGCTGTCGCTGTCCGTGATCCTCGGCGTCCTGGTGATCACCACCGTCGCGTCGCTGATCAAGTCCACGCGGGACAGCCGGCAGGCGCTGTCGGACGGCGGCTCCGGTTCGGAAACCGGCAGCGGCACCAGCACCCGGGAGAACTAACCGAGATCGCTGTGCTCCGAACACCACCTGGCAGGTGATGTTCGGAGCACAGCGCCGGTCGCGGAACCGTACTCGTCTCCGGTGCGTCCAACTGACATGGGGAACTCGACTCGACTCTGGACGATTCTGGCTGACAACGATGGCGTGATCACCGCCACCCAGGCCAGGAAATGCGGACTGACGCCCCGTGCGATCGGAAGCAGGCTCGCGCGAGGCGAGTGGATCGCCCTCGGGCGAGGGGTGTACCTGGTCGCGGATCACCATTTCACCGACGCGGCCCGGATTCGCGGGGCGGTGGCGCTGACTGGTGGCGTCGCCGACGCCCAGACCGCGCTCTGGTGGCATGGCATGGTCGAGGATCCGCCTCTGCCCACGACCGTTTCCGCGCCTACGAAACGACATCGGTCACCGCGATACCTCGCGCCACTCGAGATCCACCGGCGCGACCTGCTCGCGGACGACATCGAGGTGGTTCGCGGGCTGCCGGTGACGCGCAGACCTCTCACCCTGCTCGACTGTGTCGGGGTGCGCGCGGACGCCACGACGCTCATGGATCGCTCGCTGCAGACCGCCGAGGTCACCGTCTCGAGTCTGTCCGGTGCTGTGGACCGGAACGCCGGCCGACACGGCATGGCGGAGGCGCGGCGGGTCGTCGAGATCGTCGAGTCCGACACCGAGTCGGAGGCGGAACGCGAGTTCGCCGCCCTCATGCTCGCCGAGGGGATCAGCGGCTGGGAGACCCAGCTGCCCATCGGCAGGTACCGCGCCGATTTCACCTGGCCGGAGGAGCAACTGGTGGTGGAGGTGGACGGGTGGGCGTTCCACAAGGACGCGGTCCGGTTCCAGCGCGACCACGACAAGCGCAACGACTTCGCCCGTCGCGGCCTCACCGTCCTCGCGTTCACCTGGCACGACGTCGTGTACGACCCGGTCTCGACGGTCGAAGCCGTGGTCGCCGTGCTCCGCGAACGCCGGGGCGCGGCGTCGTGACGGTCGCTGATCAGGGCAGGACGCCGACGGCCACCGTCGCCTGCCGGTCGTCGTCGATCTCGATGTGCGTCTGCAGGCCGACGGCCCGCATCGCGGCGACGGTGTAGGTGGCCTGCTGGCGACCGGTCTCGATGACGACCCGCCCGCCCGGCCGCAGCCAGCGCGGCGCGTCCCGCACGATCCGACGGTGCAGCGCGAGACCGTCCGGGCCGCCGTCCAATGCGCGATGGGGTTCTCGGTCTCTGGCCTCCGCCGGCATGGTCGCGATCGCGGCGGTCGGCACGTACGGTGCGTTCGCCGCGATCACGTCGACGGTGCCGCGCAGCGCACCCGGCAGGGGTGCGTACAGGTCGCCGACGAGGATCGTCGCCTGCGGTGCGTTGGACGCCGCGTACTCGGCGGCGGTGCGGTCGATCTCCACGCCGTACGCCTTGGCCGATGCGGCGGTCGAGACGACGGGTCCCACGCCGCAGCACAGGTCCACGAGCATCCCGGTCCCGTCGGCCAGTTCCGAGAGCAGTTCCGTGCGCCGCCGGGGGACGAACACTCCGGGGCCGATCCGGAGCCGCCGCCCGCGGAACTCCACCCAGCCGAGGAGGTGCTCGAGCGGCTCGCCGGCGCACCGTCGGCGGACGAGGGCCTCCAGGTCGTCGCCCGAGGCGGCGTCGGTGAGCAGCGCCGCCTCCCGCTCGGCGAACACGCACCCCGCAGCTCGCAGTTCGCCGATGACATCCACCGGGGAAGTCAATCACGGTTATGCGTGATTCACCACACTCCCGGGACCCGGGTACGGGTTGGTTCACCGCGGCGTAGTGACTGGTCCGATACCTGAATTCAGACGATGACCGGGCCGGCGGCGTCGTTCGAACGGATGACATCGGCGCCCGTGCCTCTGCATGCGGGGTGGGTCGGGCTCTATGCTGCCCTCGGCGCCGGTGCTGACCGGCGGAGACAGGGGAGTCGCCGATGTACGGACAGCCGCAGGGGCCGAGTGTGCCGCCCTACGTTCCCGTGGGCTCCCCGGTCGGGCCGAAACCTCCTAAGCCCGGTCCGACGGGGACCGGAGTCGCCATCGCGTCGGCCGCGGTGTTCTGTGCCGTGCTCGTCGCCAACCTTCTGGTGCGCATCGTCTGGCGTGAGGTGGGTGCGTTCAACGCCTGGGCGTACCCGCTCAGTCTGACGGCGGTCGACCTCGTCTTCGTGGCGTATCTACTCGTCGTCGGGCGGGGCACGACCGGAAAGATCGTGGGCGGTGGATTGCAGGCCCTGTCGTTCCTCGTCGTGGTGGGGACGATCGTGTTGTCACTGACGACAGGTGCCCTCCCCGGAGGCGTCTACGACTTCCTCGACGCCGTCGCAGTGGTCATCGCGATCACTGCGTGGGGAGTGGCGCGGCGGAGTGGGTGGCTCTGGGCGCTGTCGATACCCATCGGCCTCGGAATCTGGGCGCTGTACACCTTCCTGATCCGCGACGTGCTGTTCGACCCACTCGACGGGTCGGAGGGCGTGATCCGGTTCTGGCTGCACGTCGTCAGCTGGGTCCTGTTCACGACGGCTCTCCCGATCGCGGTCGGGTGGGGGCTGGAGCTGCTCGGACGGGCGGCATCGTCGAACACCTCGCCCGGACCCGGGGCGCCCCAGACACCCCGCCCCGTCGCACAGATCCCTCCGCAGTCCCACCAGGGCCACTGGCAGTGGCACCCGGGACCACCGCAGGCGCCCCAGCAACCGCCGAGCCATCCGCCCCGGCGGGACTAGAGCGTCACGAGCATGCGGGTGTTGCCGAGGGTGTTGGGCTTGACGTACGACAGGTCCAGGAACTCGGCGACGCCCTCGTCGTAGCTGCGGCACAGCTCGTTGTAGACCTCGGCGCTCACGGGCGTCCCGTCGATCTCCTGGAAACCGTGCCGGCCGAAGAACTCGGTCTCGAAGGTCAGCACGAACACTCGACGCAGTTCCAGCGACCGGGCCTCGTCGAGCAGCCGCGCGACCATCTTGTGGCCGATCCCGTGCCCCTTCACGGCGGGGTTCACCGCGAGGGTGCGGATCTCACCCAGGTCCGACCACAGCACGTGCAGCGCGCCGCAGCCGACGATCTCGCCGTTCACCTCGTACACCCAGAACTCCTGCACGGACTCGTACAGGGTCACCAGGTTCTTCTCGAGCAGGATCTTGCCCGCGTACACGTCGATGAGGCTCTTGATCCCGGGGACGTCGGAGGTCCGGGCGCGGCGCAGCACGTCGGCGTGGTCGGTGGTCACGGACGAAACTGTAGCGCGCACGGCCGCGGATTCCGCGTACCGATAGGGTGATCGTCGTGAGTGCAACGGACGGCGTGCAGCATCCCGCGAGCACACCTGTCTCGAACGTCAACGTCGCGAACGGGTTGACGGTGCTCCGGATCGTACTCGTGCCGGTGTTCCTCGCGGCCCTGTTCGTGGACGGCGGCCATTCGACGCTGTGGCGCTGGATCGCCTTCGCCGTGTTCGCGGTCGCGATGATCACCGACCGCATCGACGGCCAGATCGCGCGCCGCTACGGCCTGATCACCGACTTCGGCAAGCTCATGGATCCGATCGCCGATAAGGCGCTGACCGGCGCTGCTTTCGTCGGCCTGTCCGTCCTCGGTGAGCTCCCCTGGTGGGTCACGCTGGTGATCCTGGCTCGGGAGTTCGGCATCACCGCCTTCCGGTTCGCCGTCATCCGCGACGGGGTGATCCCGGCGAGCCGCGGCGGCAAACTCAAGACGCTCCTGCAGACCATCGCGATCGGCCTGTACCTCATGCCGCTGCCGGGCTGGATGGACGTGCCCAGCCAGGTCGCGATGGGCGCGGCGCTGCTGGTGACGGTCTGGACGGGCGTCGATTACCTCGTGGGCTGGTGGCGTGCCCGGCGCTGAAGCGGCCCGCCTGGTCGCCGCGCTCGCCGAGCGGGGCGAGACCGTCGCGTCCGCCGAGTCGCTGACGGCCGGACTGTTCGCCGCCACGATCGCCGACGTCCCCGGTGCCAGCGCGGTGCTCCGCGGGGGACTCATCGTCTACGCGACCGACCTCAAGGCGAGCCTCGCGGGCGTACCGTCGGGCGATCTGGAGCGCAACGGGCCCGTGCATCCCGAGACCGCACGCGCCCTGGCCGACGGTGCGCGGTCGCGCTGCGGCGCGGACTGGGGCGTCGGGCTGACCGGCGTGGCCGGCCCGGCCGAACAGGACGGGGTGCCCGTCGGCACCGTCCACCTCGGGCTTTCCGGGCCGTCCGGCACGACCGTCACCACCCTCGCCCTCGACGGTGACCGCGCCGCGGTCCGGCGGGGCGCCGTCGACGCGGCCGTGCGGGAGCTGACGGAACGGGTTTGCGCGAACCGGGAACCATCCGGCCCCCTTCCGCGTTGACTGGACAGTAACCAACGGAGGTGAGCATGGCCCTACTGCTTCGCGAGGCGATCGGGGAGAACCTGCGCAAGACGCGGGTCCGCCAGAGTCGCACGCTGCGCGATGTGTCGTCGTCGGCACAGGTCAGTCTCGGGTACCTGTCCGAGGTCGAGCGTGGCCAGAAGGAGGCGTCCAGCGAACTGCTGGCCGCCATCTGCGGTGCGCTGGCCGTCGAGGTGGCCGACGTGGTGGCTCAGGCGAGTGTGTCGATGCGCCCGATCCCCACGATGGTGATCCCGGCGCCCGCCCTTGCCGCTGCCTGACCCTGATACGGGAGAACCGCGGGTTCGGGGATTTCCCCGGACCCGCGGATCAGGGCGGCGCACCGGGCCGAATACCCGATAGATTGGTAAGCACGAGTCCGGCGTCGCCGGACGGCCGGACGCTGATTCGGCGATGAACGCATCGAGGCGGAGGAGAACTGACGATGGCTAACCCGTTCGTCAAGGGGTGGCGCTACCTAATGGCGCTGTTCAACGCGAAGATCGACGAGAACGCCGATCCCAAGGTCCAGATCCAGCAGGCGATCGAGGACGCGCAGCGGCAGCACCAGGCACTGTCGCAGCAGGCCGCGGCGGTCATCGGCAACCAGCGCCAGCTGGAGATGAAGCTGAACCGCCAGCTGGCGGAGGTCGAGAAGCTGTCCGCCAACACGCGTCAGGCGGTGCAGCTGGCGGACCAGGCGACCGCTGCGGGTGACGTCGCCAAGGCCACCGAGTACACGAACGCCGCCGAGGCCTTCGCCGCGCAGCTGGTGACCGCCGAGCAGAGCGTCGAGGACCTCAAGGGCCTGCACGACCAGTCGCTCCAGGCCGCCGGCCAGGCGAAGCGCGCCGTCGAGCAGAACGCGATGCAGCTGCAGCAGAAGCTCGCCGAGCGCACCAAGCTGCTCAGCCAGCTGGAGCAGGCCAAGATGCAGGAGCAGGTCTCCGCGTCGCTGAACCAGATGGGTCAGTTGGCCGCGCCGGGCAACACGCCGAACCTCGACGAGGTCCGGGAGAAGATCGAGCGGCGCTACGCCAACGCCCTCGGCTCCACCGAACTCGCGCAGAACTCGGTCCAGGGCCGCATGGCCGAGGTCCAGCAGGCCACGGTCCAGATGGCCGGCCACTCGCGCCTCGAGCAGATCCGCGCGTCCATGCAGGCCAGCGGTCAGATCGCCGGCGCCCCCGCGGCCCCGCAGGCCGCCCCGGCCCCGCAGCAGGCGAACCCCAACCTGCAGAAGCCCTGAGAACCGACGAGGAATCATGACCGACCAGCGAGGCCGCTACCGCACCGACTTCTCGGCGGTGGCGGCCTCTGCCGGTCGGATGGCCGTGTCCGCGATGACGGCCGCGTCCGCGGCGATGGAGACCGCCGCCCGCGCCGCCGATGAGGCCCGCGACCGGGCCGCCCGCCGGAAGGACCCGAAGGCCGCCCACCAGCGGTCGATCACGAAGGCCCGGCACACTGTGAACGGATGGGCGGCCACCACCTCGACATCGGCGGTCGTCGCCGTGGGCGGCTTCGCGACCGCGGCCCCCGTCGTCGGCGGCACGGCGACCGCGGTCACGGCGGTCATCGCCGTCCCCGCGGCCTACGCGGTCCGGAGGCTGCGGCGGCTGCGCCGCACCCCCGCCCCGCCGCGCACCTACGCGCGGCGCACCCTGCCGGCCGGGTCGTCGGCGCTGTACAAGCCGGTGCGCGCGCTCGCCGAGTCGGAGCAGGAGTTCCTCGCGCTGATGGCAGTGCTGTCGCGCTCCGGCGCCCTGCCGCCCGATGCGCTCAGCGAGCTCGACGACGACGCGGAGGCCTCGGCCGACGCCATCGCGTCCTACGCGGAGCAACTCGCCGATCTCGAGCGGGTGGTCGCCGGCGGCGGTGGGTCCGCCGCCTACCTGCGCGAGACCTTCGACGAGGGGCGCGCCAGCCTGGACGAGGGGGTCGACGCGTACCGCGAGATGGTCCGGTCCGCCGCGACGACGGTGGCCGCCGCCCGTCGGTCGCTCGGCTCGCCCGCCCGGTTCGACGAGCTCAGCATGGCCACCCCGCGCCTGCAGGAGACCGCCGAGCGGCTGCGGGCCTGGGCCTACGGCATCGCGTCGCTGCCGCCCGTGCCGTCGGGGTATTCCCCCAAATCTCCCTGAAACCCCTGTTCAGAGGGTGACTTCCGGCACCGTCGGGGGCATGGTGGAAGAGGAAAGACCTCCACGGAAATCCTCGAAAGGTGCTCGCAATGTTCTGGAAGATCCTCGGCGCCATCGTCGTCATCTGGCTCGCCCTGATGGTGGCCTCGGCGATCATCAAGTCCCTGTTCCCGCTGGCGATCATCGCGCTCGTCGTCATCGGTATCGTCACTGTGGTCAAGTGGCTGGGATCCGGGAAGAAGACCACCAGCACGTTCTAGCGTGCGACGTACCCGGCACCCCGCCGTCGCGGGAGGAGCACGGGTGCGGGTAGCGATCGTCGCGGGATCCGAGGCCGGGCATGCACTGCCCGGCCTCGCCCTCGCTCTCCGCCTGATCGACGCCGGACACGTGCCGGTCGTCTTCACCGGGCGGCAGTGGTCAGGGGTGGGGGCCGGGTACGGCGTCGACACCCGCGAGCTGCCGGGCCTGGCGGCGCGCCCCGGCGACGACGACGCGGACGCGGGCGCGAAGATCCACGCCCGCGCCGCGTACATCGGGACGCGCGTGCTGCCGGGCATCCAGGACTTCGGTGCCGACCTGGTGGTCGCCGACATCCTCACCCCGGGCGGCGGCATGGCCGCCGAGCTGCTGGGCCTGCCCTGGCTCGAACTCAGCCCGCACCCGCTGTACCTGTCCTCGAAGGGCCTGCCCCCGATCGGCTCCGGCCTCGCCCCCGCGGTGACGGCCCGCGACCACCTGCGCGACGCCGTGCTTCGCGCGTTCACCGCCCGCGACCTGCGCAACGGCCGGCACCAGCGGGAGACCGCCCGTGCCGGGATCGGCCTGCCCCCGCCTGATCCCGGCCCCGACGGCCGGCTCGTCGCCACCATCCCCGCTCTCGAGTTGCCGCGCCCCGACTGGCCCGCGCACGCGCACCTCGTCGGACCGCTCACCCTGGAGCCGACCGACGCGCTGTGCCCCATCCCGGAGGGCTCCGGGCCCGTCGTGATGGTGGCACCGTCGACCGCGGCGACGGGGGAGCAGAACCTGGCGCAGGTTGCCGTCGACGGTCTCCGGGGGGCCGGCGTGCGCGTCGCGGTCAGCGGCCTGCACCCGCCCGTCTTCGACGGTGAGCCCTGGGTCGCCAGCGGATTCGGCCGGCAGGACCGGCTCGTCGCGCAGGCCGACGTCGTGGTCTGCGGCGGCGGGCACGGCATGCTGACCAAGGCGCTGACCGCCGGGAGGCCTGTCGTGGTGGTCCCCGGTGGCGGCGACCAGTGGGAGCTCGCGAACCGCGTCGTGCGGCAGGGGAGCGGCGTGCTGGTCCGGCCCGCGACGCCGGAGGCGATCCGCGAGGGCGTGCGTCGCGTCCTGGACGATCCGACGTTCGCGCGTGCCGCCCGCGCGGCCGCGAGCAGTGCGCACCGGGTGGCCGACCCGGTGGTGGTGTGCGAGACGGTTGCGCATCGGTAGCCTGGTCCGGTGCGCCTCACCGACTTCCGCGAACTGCTCTACGCCGAGTTCGGCACCCTCCGCGGCGACACCCTGATGAGCGACCACCGGCTGAACGAATTCGGCGTCACCGGCGACCAGGCCATCGAATCGGGGGTCGACCCGAAGGACGTGTGGCGCGCTCTCTGTTCCGAATTCGATGTACCGAAGTCGCGCTGGTAGCTACTTCTGCTGCGGCGTCTTCCCCGGCGACCACAGCCCGGACCGGATGACGTCCGTGCGGCCCACCTGCGCGGCCGGAGCGTCGACGTACGGCACGTACCGCTCCAGCGCGCCCCACTCCCGGCCCCAATCGTTGTTCAGGTAGGTCGGCACCGTCTGTGCGGTGGCGAGCAGGAGCGCCCAGCCCAACGGGCCGCCGGCATCGCCGCCCTCCCACGTCGTGGTCGCCGCGGCGGCGAGGTCGCGCTCGGGCAGGATCCGCCACTTCGGTAGCTCCGCCACGCCGCCGTTCTCCCGCCACTGGCGCTGGCAGGGGAAGCCGATGCCGGCGCCCCAGTCGACGAGGGTCGGTTCGTCGCCGAGCAACTGCTGCAGCGTTTCGAGCTTCGGTGCGCGCGGCGGCGTGTAGGCCACCCAGGTGTTCTCCGACGGTGCGCTGATGTTCGCGACCACCCGGACCGCCGTGGCGTCCCGCGGGATCATCGCCGACGGTACGCGCATGTTGCGCCATGCGGGGGCGGGGCCGATGTCGATCGGGATCACCATTCCTGCGGGAGTGATCGTGCCGGTGCCCGTGCCGAATTCGAGCTGCAGGTCCGCGGGGCCGAACCGGCCGGCGACGCTGATCGTCAACAGTCGGTCGACCCCGCCCGCGGGCAGGGCGTACCAGCTCGAGGTCGCGTTCGCGGAACGCTGGACGCCGGTCTGCCGGCTGCCGACCATCGGGACCCGCGCCGGGTCCAGTCCGAAGGGCAGGGCCGCTGTCGAGCCGTTGACGCCGGGCTTGTCGAGTGTGCCACCGCCGGTGCCGCCGGTGTTCGACGGCGTGTTGTCGGCATCGCCGGTACGCACCAGGTCGGCCGCGCCGCGCGAGCTCGACGAGAAGCTTCCCGCGATGCCGTTCGGCGTGAAGTTCGCGTTCTGCTCGCCGACCAGCGGATCGCGGGCGTTCCCGAGCGGCGTGAGGACGCCGGCGGTGGCGTCGCGCTCCACGAGCACCTCGTCGGCCATGCCGCACGGGTTCCCGGCGAGCGAGCGCAGGTTCTGCTGCCCGTACGAGTACGCGGGCCGCTGGATCATGATCGACGCGGCATTGGTGGCACCGATCATCGCCAGGATGAGGACCGCGACCAGCGTGATCGGCGTGGCGAACCCGGGTAGTCGCGACATCCCGCGGGCGGCCTGCGGCCTCCTGCCCGCCGGACCGCCGAGGTCGGGCAGGCGCGGCGTCCATCCCGTCACGTGCACGACGAGAGCGGCGAGCAGCAGGACCACCGTGATCGCCCCGAAGACGTTCGCCAGCTTGATCCCGGCCACCACGGGTTCGGTGCCGCCCCATGGAATGCCGAAGTTGCCGGGGTAGAACCAGCCGTTGGTCGACTCGAACGCCAGCGTCGCGCAGCCGGCCGTCGCCGCGAGGACGAGCAGGCGCAGCTGCGGGCGCCGGATCGCGCGCGGCCGCACCGCGACCACCGCGATCGCCGCGGCCATGGCACCGAGCGTCGCGAACGCCCCGAAGTGGTGCGTCCACTTGGTCGGGTTGAACGCCATCACCAGCAGCGAGACGCCGATCGCGGCGACCACCCGCCGCGCGGGACCGGACGCGATGCCGGGGATCCGGCGGCGCCACAGCAGCATCGTCGCCGTGAGCGCGGCGGACAGGAACATCGCGAGCATGGCGAACCGTCGGGCCACCGAACCGTTGGGGTTCTGCTGGAAGAGGGCCTCGTACCGGATGATCTCGCGGTGCCACTGCTCACTCGGGCCCACATCGCCGAGCAACGTCGTGGATTGCAGCATCTCCACGAGGCCGTGGTCGGCGAAGATCAGGTACAGCACGGACGCCCCGGCCGCGGCCAGTGGCAGCAGCGACGCGGCCCACCCGTTGACCGAGACATGGGATCGGACGGCCTGCCACAGCGGCGCCGCCGCCACGAGGAAGACCACGAAGGCGAAACTGCCCGTCGGTGCCGCGGACAACGTGAGCCCCGCGACGACCAGGCCGATGCCCGCGGGCGCGAGCCTGCGGGTCGCGACGGTGCGTTCCACCAGGCACCAGGTGACGACGGTGCCCAGCGCGACGATCGGCTCCGGACGCAGGCCCGGGTTGTAGGTCAGCCAGAACAGCGTGAACACCGCGGCGGCCGCCCACAGCGCGCGGGAGTAGTCCGTCGGCGCGCGGCGCTTGCTGAGCCCGAGTCGGGGCAGGACCTCCCGCGAGAGCAGGAACCAGGCCAGGATGCCGGACAACAGCGCGGGTAGGCGCAGCCACGGGCTGGACACGCTCAGCTCCGCCATCCACGAGACCACGTAGAAGGGCATGCCGAACGGTGCGTAGGGGGCGTCGTAGTAGCGGAACACCTCGGGCATGTAGCCGGAGTGCGGCGCGGCCTTGATCATCCCCAGGATGTAGCCGTCGTCGGAGGTGGGCGCCCCGATGATGTGCCAGACCAGCAGGCTGCCGACCACCGCCGCGTCCGCGAGCCGCACGTGCAGCCACCGTCGGGGGATGAGGTGCGTGCTGCGGCGGCCGTCCGCGCGATCCAGCAGCGCCAGCGCGAACAGCGAGATCAGTACGCACAGCACGCCGACCAGGATCGCGACGCCCTTGAGCGTCGACGGTGAGGAGGTGTAGCGCGAGTCGACCGCGATGTGCATCGAGGGCTTGGCGCCCTGCAGGTCCGCGGGGAGGTCCGAGAACACGCCGACCACCTGCGGGCGCAGGTCGCCGGGCACCTCGGTCCGCTTCGCATCGACGACGGTGACCGCGCGATCCGCGTCGATCGACACCGAGGCCTTCTCGCAGTGCGCCAGGTCGGCCCGCGGGACGGTGCCCACCAGCGCGCCCCGCGAGCGGACCGTCAGCCCCTCGCCGTCGACCGTCACGAACAGGCCGACGGTGCGCGCGCGGTCCCCGGCGGGAGGGGGCGTCGTGGCCGCGAGCACGGTCTCCTTGCCCGACGGTGCCGCCGCCGCGACCGCGCACGGCACGGTCAGGTCGACCTCGAGCGGCTTGTACATCGTCAGCGGTGCCGTGACCGGTGCGAGCGAGCCGGACTGCGGCCAGTCGATCGTCACGGCGGTCTGCTTGATCGGCAGCAGCGGCGTGGCGATCGCCAGCACGAGGCCGAGCAGGCCGGTCACGACGGCGGCGATCCGGGCGGTTCGGAGGTTCACGATCACTGAGGGTATCGGCCCGTGCCCCGCGATCCGGTGCGCCCACGGCGAGTCTGCGGAGAGGGCTGTGAAAACTGCCGCATCAGACGTTAGGCTGTGACCACCGACACAGCCCGCGCTGCGTTCCGACACCCCTGGAGCAGGCGCACTTGAGAGAAAGCACGGTGGTTTCAGTGACCCTTGACGCCAATTCGCCGATCGACAAGCTTCCCGGCACAGCCGGTGAGGCCGCCGAAGGTCAGCACGACGCGGACCCTCGGGGCGGGCAGTCGGCCGCCGTGCAGTCCTTCTCGCTGGATGATCGGTACACGCGCGAAGAGGGCACGATCTACCTCACGGGCATTCAGGCCCTCGTCCGCATGGTGCGCGACCGGGCTCGCCTGGACCGCCGGCAGAACCTGAAGACGGGTTCGTTCATCTCGGGCTACGAGGGCTCGCCGCTCGCCGGTTACGACCTCGAGATCGCCAAGCGCGGCAAGTACCTGAAGGACTTCGACACGGTGCACCGCCCCGGGCTCAACGAGGAGCTCGCCGCCACCTCCGTCATGGGCTCCCAGATCGCCGCACAGGTGGGGCATCTCGCTCGCGGCCTCGACGGCGTCACCGGCTACTGGTACGGCAAGGCGCCGGGCCTCGACCGCGCGACCGACGCGCTGCGGCACGCCAACATGATCGGCACTCACCCCACGGGCGGCGCCGTCGCCCTCGTCGGCGACGATCCGGGGGCCAAGAGCTCGACGGTGCCCTGCGCCTCCGAGATGGCACTGGCCGACCTCTACATCCCGATCCTGTACCCGGCGGACTCGCAGGACATCCTCGACCTGGGCGTGCACGCCGCGATCATGTCCCGCGTCTCCGGGCTGTGGACCTCGCTGAAGATCTCCGCGCACGTCGCGGACGGCTCGTCGACCGCCGACGTGCACCCCGACCGCATCCTGCCCGTCTACGGGGATCTGGGCACCAGCCCGCACGTCCCGTCGGGCCAGCTGCTGGGCGCGAAGCTCATGGAGCTCGAGCAGAACCAGCTCACGGTCCGCATGCCGCGGGCCACGGAGTACGCCCGGATCAATCGGCTCAACCGGATCACGGTGCGTTCGAGCGACGACCGGATCGGCATCGTCTGCGCCGGCAAGACGTACCTTGACGTGCGGGAGTCGCTGCGCCTCATCGGCATCGAGGACGACGAGCTCAACCGGCTCGGCATCCGCATCCTCAAGATGGGCATGGTCTACCCGTTCGAGCGGCAGATCCTGCACGAGTTCATCGACGGGCTCGACGAGGTCATCGTCGTCGAGGAGAAGCGCGACTTCCTCGAGACGATGATGCGCGACATCCTCTTCCGCCACCCGGGCGCGCCGAACATCGTGGGCAAGACCCACGAGGACGGCTCCACCCTGTTCTCCCGCTTCGGCGAGCTGGACGTGGACTCGGTCTCCCGCGGTCTGGCCGCGCGGCTCGCGCGCGTCCACGGCGTGGCCGCCGCGAAGGACTGGCTCGATCGCAAGGCGCAGGTGCGCACCCGGATCGAGCTGCCGCTGGCCGCGCGCAGCCCGTACTTCTGCTCCGGCTGCCCGCACAACACCTCCACCAAGGTCACCGACGACACGCTCGTCGGCGCCGGCATCGGCTGCCACGCGATGGTGCTGCTCATGGACCCGCAGCAGGTGGGCGAGGTGACCGGCGTCAGCCAGATGGGCGGCGAGGGTGCGCAGTGGGTCGGTATGGCGCCCTTCGTCGACGAGAAGCACTTCGTGCAGAACATCGGCGACGGCACCTTCATGCACTCGGGCTCGCTGGCGCTGCGCCAGTCGGTGGCCTCGGGGGAGCGGATCACCTACAAGCTGCTGTTCAACGGCACCGTCGCCATGACCGGCGGCCAAGATCCGGTGGGCCAGATGTCGCTGCCGCAGATCTGCGCGCTGCTGCAGGCCGAGCGGGTCGCCAAGATCATCGTCACCTCCGACAACCCGAAGCAGACCGCGGTGGGCCTGCCCAAGGGCATCGAGGTGCGCGATCGCGCCGACATGCTCGACGTGCAGCGCGAACTGGCCGAGGTGCCGGGCGTCACGGTCCTCGTGCACGACCAGTACTGCGCCGCCGAGAAGCGGCGCAAGCGCAAGCGCGACAAGTACCCCACGCCGAACCAGCGCGTCGTGATCAACGAGCGCCTCTGCGAGGGTTGCGGCGACTGCGGCCAGAAGAGCAACTGCCTGTCCGTGCACCCCGTGGAGACCGAGTTCGGCCGCAAGACGCGGATCGACCAGAGTTCCTGCAACCTCGACTTCTCGTGCCTCAAGGGCGATTGCCCATCCTTCGTGACGGTCACGCCCGGTTCGCAGGGCAAGGTCCGCAAGTCGGTGCCCGACATCTCGGCCGAGTCGATCCCGCAGCCGAAGAAGGCCCGGCGGGAGGCGGACGGCATGGCCATCCGCGTCACCGGCATCGGCGGCACGGGCGTGGTCACGGTCTCGCAGATCATGGCCACCGCCACCGTGCTCGACGGCCACTCGGCGCGCACCGTCGACATGACCGGCATGGCGCAGAAGGGCGGCGCCGTGGTCTCGGACATCAAGGTCTCCGCCACGTACGTCGATCAGGCGGCGAAGGTCGCTTCCGGTGACTGCGACGTGTACCTGTCCTGCGACAGCCTGGTCGGCGTCGACCCGGCGAACCTCAAGGTGGCCTCGCCCGAGCGCACCACCTCGATCGTCTCGACCACCGAGGTGCCCACGGGCCAGATGGTGATCGACACGTCCGTGGGGTACCCGGACTCGCGGAGCATCCACCAGGCGATCGACCGGGCGTCGCTGCGCACCGTCTACCTCGACCCGGGCGACCTGACGCTGCAGCTGTTCGGCGACGAGCAGTACGCCAACCTGTTCATGGTGGGGGCCGCGTTCCAGACCGGTGCACTGCCGATCAGCTCGGCGTCGCTGGAGCGCGCCATCGAGCTCAACGGCGTGGCCGTGGAGAAGAACCTGCAGGCCTTCCGTCGCGGCCGTCAGTCGGTCTCCGACCCGGCCGGCGTCCAGGCCGCGATCGATGCGCTGCATCCGCTGCCCGCTCCGGTCGCGGCGAGCGCGTACGCGTCGGCGCAGGCCGCCAAGCTCGACGGTGCCTCGCCCGAGGTGCTCCGCCAGGTGGCGCTGCGCGTCGACGAGCTGGTCGCGTACCAGGACAAGGCCTACGCCGAGCGCTACATGGACGATGTCGCTCGCGTGTTCCGTGCCGAGAAGTCCTGGGGTTCGGAGGATCTCACTGCCGCTGTCGCGCACAACCTGCACAAGCTGATGGCCTACAAGGACGAGTACGAGGTGGCCCGCCTGTCGCAGGACGCCGGCTTCGCGGCGACGGTGGCCGACGAGTTCGGTGCCGATGCGAAGAAGGCGATCCGCCTGCATCCGCCGACGCTGCGCGAGATGGGCCTGAAGAACAAGCTCGCGCTGGGCGAGTGGGTGAACCCGGGCATGAAGACGCTGGCGAAGATGAAGCGCCTGCGCGGCACCAAGCTCGACTTCTTCGGCATGACCGAGATGCGGAAGATGGAGCGCACGCTCGTCGCCGAGTACCGCGCGCTGGTGGGCCTGATGATCGCCGCCGCCGAGGGCGGTCGGGTCGCCGAGGATCAGCGTCAACAGGTCGTCGCCCTCGCCGAGCTGCCGGACATGGTCCGCGGCTACGAGTCGGTCAAGACCGGCAACGTCGAGAAGTACCGCGCCGCGGTCCAGGCGCAGCTGGAGAAGCTGGGCTGGTAACGCCCGTTCCCTGTTCGACGGTGACCGCCCCTCGTTTCCGATGGGCGGTCACCGTCTGTTTCCGGACGTTTTCTGTTGATCCGCTTCGCCGCCCGGTGCGCTGCGGTATGCCTGAATATCCCGGCGCGGAACCGCGACCGGGTGATCAACGGGGAGATGTGGATGGGCAAGAGGCGGGGGTTCTTCGCGGAGTTGCAACATCAGGCTCGACTGGCTGAGCAGAGGCAGCGTCAACGCGAGCGGGTCGCAGCACAGGCACACAACAGAGCAGTTCGGGAACATGAACGTGCGCAGCGTGAGTACCTCAGGGTCCAGGCACAGTACGAACGCGCCAGAGCCGCTCAGGCTCGTCGTGATGCGGCGGCTGTAGCCCTCGAGGAAAAGAACCGCCGGCGCGCCTACGATGATGCTCGGCGCACCGAAGTCGAGTTGATGAATGCTGAACTGAGCTCGCAGGCCGATCAGATCGACTCGCTACTCGCGGCGACCCTGGAGGTTGACGACTTCATCGACCTCGCCGGCCTGCGCCAGTCGGTGGTCTCGGTGCCGTTCGAGCGCCCCGATCTCACGACTCCGGTCCCGCCTCCCGCCGCGCTGCCGTTCCCACAGCAGCCCGTGTACGTCGCACCTGAGGCGCCGACCGGTCTTGCGGCCTCGTTCGGTGGGAGGAAGAGACATGCCCAGGAGGTGACCGCGGCTCGGCACGCGTTCGAACAGGCGCAGCACGTATGGCGTCAACAGCTCGCGGCGCGCGAGGAGGCTGAACGACGGGCCCAGGACGAGCACCGACAGCGTGAGGTTGACAGAGAACGCGCGTTACGTGCGGCGCAGGAGGAGCACGAGGCGATGTTCCTCGAGAGGAGGCGCGCCGCGTTGGAGACCAATGTGAAACTCGAAAGGTTGATGATGGCCCTTCAAGACCGCGAGGCTTGGGCCGTCGAGGAGTTCCTGGGGATCGTTCTGTCGAATTCGGTGTACCCGGAGTGTTTTCCGGTGACGCACGATTTCGGCTTCGACGGCGGCTCGCACGAGTTGAGATTGCGGGTCACGATTCCCCATCCGTCGGATTTGCCGGCGGAGAAGACCTTCAGGTACGTCAAATCGACCGACTCGATCGTCGCGAGCCCGTTGTCGCAGAAGGCGAGGAAGGACCGGTACGCGAAGGCGGTCGCGGACGTTGCGATCCGGAGCGTGCATGAGGTCTTCGAGTCGGATCGGGAGCGATTGGTGCAGACGATCTCATTGACGGTCGACACGGAGGGGGTCGATCCTGCGACGGGGCATGTCGTCGCACCGGTGCTCGTGGAACTCGCGGTCGATCGAGCGTCGTTCGATCCGTTGGACCTCGCCAATGTGGAAGCGAGCGCGACTCTGCAGCATCTCCGAGCCGGTGTATCAAAGAATCCTCATGAGCTGGTGCCAGTTGTGAACTCACGCGGTGTCCGTGGATGAGAGGCCCGCGGCGATGAGTGATCTCGACGGAGTGTTGCGGATACTTCGAGAACAGTTGGTGGTGAAGGAGCGCGAGGCAGCGGCATACGTTGAGAGGATCGCGGAGCTCGAAGGGGCGTTGGAGAAGGCTCGTGCGTCCGACGCCCCGTGTGCGGGGACTGTTTCCCGCGTGCCCGGTTCAGGAACGGGAATCGATGACGTGGTCGAGACGGATGACCGCCGGGTTCTGCAAGAGGTCGGTATCTACCAGTACCGGCACCGACTCGACGATGCCGTCGCATATCGCGATCGACTGAGCGCGATTCAGGCGGCGGTGAAGGACGAGGTCAAGCGGGGGACCGCCATCATCGCATCGGACATGTTCAGTTACAACAATTCCCTCGCCAAGGGCAGGAAGATGACAGCGGAGTTCTCGAAGCTCATGCTGCGTGCGTACAACGCTGAGGCGGATATCTGTGTGAGGACGATCCGCGCGGGCAATCTTGAAACCGCGGTGCGGCGCCTCGAGAAGTCAGCGGCTGCGATCTCCAAGCTGGGCGCGATGATGGAGATGCGGGTCTCTGACGATTACCACCGACTCAGGGTCGAGGAGTTGGAATTGACCTCTGACTACCTCATGAAGGCTCAGCAGGAGCGCGAGGAGCAGCGTGCGGAGAAGGAGCGGCTTCGTGAGGAACGCAAGGTTGAGCAGGAGCTTGCGGCGCAGCGTGAGAAATTGGACAAAGAGCACTCGCATTACATGAACGTTCTGGATTCTCTAGCGGACGACGCGCCGGACAGGCAGCGGATTCAGGACAAGCTGTCGGAGATCGAGTCGGCCATCGAGGACAACGACTACCGGCAGGCCAACATCAGAGCGGGCTATGTCTACGTGATCAGCAATCAGGGAGCGTTCGGGCCCGGCGTGGTGAAGATCGGCATGACGCGACGTCTCGATCCAATGGACCGAGTGCGCGAGTTGGGGAGTGCGTCGGTGCCCTTCCCCTTCGACGTTCACGCGCTGTACTTCTCGGACGATGCGGTCACACTGGAGGCGCGCCTGCATGAGGCGTTCGCGGCTCGGCGGTTGAACCACGCGAACCTGCGTCGGGAGTTCTTCTTCGCGAGCGCCGCCGATGTGAAACATGTGCTGATCGCGGAAGTCGGCACACTGCTCGAATACGTCGACGAGCCCGAGGCGGCTCAGTACTTCCAGAGCGTGGGTAGCTGGCCGCCATCGGCACGATGACGACGTTGGACCGAACCCTCATGTGGAGGTTCGCCGTTTGCGGCAGGTCGAATGAGTGGCGTAGGCGCAGGTCGCGAGCTGGTCTGAGGGCCGAGATTCTCGGAGGAAGGTGGGTTGCGGCGTGTCGCACGTTCGATACTTGCTTCGAACGGTCGTTCGCCTATAGTCGGTGGTGTTCGACGCGAGAGCGAGCCGGCAGGGTGCGCATCCGATGGGGATGTGAAAACTTGTCAGTGGCTCCCTCTAACGTCCGTGGCAACTGAAGAACCCAGCGCCGGCAGCGTCTTCCCCGCTCCGGCCTTCAAGGACGGAGAGTCCCATGGCACCTGCGGCACCGGATCGCGACAAGGCCCTCGAACTGGCCCTCGCGCAGATCGACAAGAACTACGGCAAGGGTTCCGTCATGCGCCTCGGAGACGAGGTGCGTCAGCCCATCGCGGTGATTCCCACGGGCTCCATCGCGCTGGACGTGGCGCTGGGCATCGGCGGCCTGCCGCGCGGCCGCGTCATCGAGATCTACGGCCCGGAGTCCTCGGGTAAGACCACGGTGGCGCTCCATGCGGTCGCGGAGGCGCAGGCCAACGGCGGCATCGCGGCGTTCATCGATGCGGAGCACGCGCTCGATCCCGACTACGCCGCGAAGCTGGGCGTCGATACCGATGCCCTGCTGGTCTCGCAGCCGGATACGGGTGAGCAGGCGCTCGAGATCGCCGACATGCTGATCCGTTCCGGCGCGCTCGACATCATCGTCATCGACTCGGTGGCGGCCCTGGTGCCCAAGGCCGAGATCGAGGGCGAGATGGGCGATAGCCACGTCGGCCTGCAGGCCCGCCTCATGAGCCAGGCGCTCCGCAAGATGACGGGCGCGCTGAACAACTCGGGCACCACTGCCATCTTCATCAACCAGCTGCGCGAGAAGATCGGCGTCATGTTCGGCTCGCCCGAGACCACCACGGGCGGTAAGGCGCTGAAGTTCTACTCGTCGGTGCGGCTGGACGTCCGCCGCATCGAGACCCTCAAGGACGGGACCGACGCGGTCGGCAACCGTACTCGCGTCAAGGTCGTCAAGAACAAGGTCTCGCCGCCGTTCAAGCAGGCCGAGTTCGACATCATCTACGGCCAGGGCATCAGCCGTGAGGGCTCGATCATCGACATGGGCGTCAACGAGGGCTTCATCCGCAAGTCGGGCTCCTGGTACACCTACGACGGTGACCAGCTGGGCCAGGGCAAGGAGAACGCCCGCAAGTTCCTGCTCGAGAACCCCGACGTCCGCGACGAGATCGAGAAGCGGATCAAGGAGAAGCTCGGCGTGGGTGCGGACATCACCGTCGATGCCGACGAGATCGCGCCGGCGCCCGTCGACTTCTAGGCCGCGATGTCCGACTACTCGGACGACGAGGTCGTCTCCCGGGGCCGTCGGCGAGGTCGCCGACGGTCCGCGGACGACGGTGACGGGGAACCGCGGCGGCGGCAGGAGGTCGAACAGGATCCGGCGAAGCGCGAGGCGCTCGCCCGTGACCTGATCTACCGCGCGCTCGGCATGCGGGACCATTCCCGGGCTGAGCTGCGGGCGAAGCTCGCCAAGAAGGGGTTCGACGAGGAACTCACAGAGCGCATGCTCGACAAGTTCGTCGCCGCCGGCCTGATCGACGATGCGGCCTTCGCGGAGCGTTGGGTGCAGTCGCGGCACCAGTTCTCCGGCCGCGGGCGGCGCGCGTTGGCGCAGGAGTTGCGCAGCAAGGGCGTCGGCGCCGAGGAGGCGACGGCGGCCCTCGACACCGTCAGTCGCGAGGACGAGCGGGAGCGGGCCGCAGAGCTGGTGGAGCGCAAGCTCGCTCGCGTCGAGGTCCCGGAGGACCGGGCGGAGCGCGACAAGCTCACGCAGCGGTTGGTGGGGATGCTCGGCCGTCGTGGCTACCACCCGTCGCTGGCCATGTCGGTGGTGCTGGACGCCGTCCGCGAAAGGGCCGACGCCGACCGCGGCTGAAGCCGCGTGAATAGACCGGGGGAGCGATCCCCAGCGAAGTGAAGCCCTCGGAGACCGCTCCGGGGGCTTCGCTGTCTGATCTGTGGAACCGATCTCGAGGCTGGTGCGTCCAATTCATAGGGACGTCTGTGCGGACGGATCGACAGCAAGGGGGTGCCATGGCCGGCGGGGAAATGACCGAGATCATCGAGGCTGCGCGGGAGGGAATCAAAGATCGCCCCTCCATGGTGTCCGACGGTAATCCGCAGGAGGAGCTGGCCCGCGCCCTTGAGCGGCACGCCGATCGGCTCGTGGCTGCCGCAGACGGACTGAACGACGTCGGAAGTCAGAACCTTCTGGGCCCCACTGTGGAGGGCGACGCGGCCACGTACAACATCAGGCTCGGCGTGGTCGAGCACGACCGATCGATCCGTAAGACTCTCCTCGCGCAGGCCGCGGAGGCGAACTCTATGGCCGAGTCGTATCGCGAGATCGGTCGCTGGATACTGCGTACCGAGGGTGCGAGCGAGGAACAGATCAACCGAGTGATCGGCACTGGATGAGCCGAGGAATTGCAACGTTCGCAGTAGCTGCCTCCCTCGTGCTGGGCGGTTGCACCGTTGTCGTGCCCGGCGATCCCGTCGGTGCCCAGCAGTCTCACAACTCGCCGAAGCCGCTGCCGTTTACTCCCACGATCAAGGACCGTACGAACGACCGCACCGACGGCACCAGCTTCGAGCCGTGCAACGCGTACAGCAATGCGGAGTTGGCAGCGCTTGAGATCAACCCTGACAGCATTGAGGATGCCGCCAAGGTGGACGCAGCGAACTACCGCGGTTGCCACTGGCGAGGTATCGACTACACCATCCGTCACGGCGGAACGCGGTACTCACAGATCGTCGGACGCGAAATGACCCTCGAGCAGTACAAGCGCTACATGGCCTCGCTTCGATGGCAGACCGATCGAACCGTTCATGGCCGGACACTGGCGGTAGCAGCCGAAAACGACAACTGCCTTGCGGTGTTTCGGTCAGCCGAGTCGATTGTTGCGACGATCGTCGCGACGACGAACACATCTCCGGGTAACACCGTGGAGTGCGAGCGCGCCGTCGCGTTCGCGTCCCTCGCGATCAGCAAGGCACCGTGACCGCGGCCCGACCTCGGGGGATCGGCAACGGGTACCGTCGGTCGCATGACTGCCGGAACGGCCTCGGGCCACGCACGGACGGGTGATCCGGCGAACGGTTGACGGCGCGGTCGCCACCGGGCGGGTACGGACGAACACAACACCGAACCCACCCGAAGGAGATTCCATGTCAGCACGTTTCAACCACACCATCATCTTTGCGACGAACACTGAGGAATCGGCGGCGTTCTACCGCGACTACCTCGAGGCGAAGCCCGTCGAGTCCTGGGGCCCATTCTCCAACCTCGAGATCGAGGACGGCGTCCTGTTGCAGATCGCGGCGCCGCCGATCGACATCCAGCCGCAGCACTACGCGTTCCTGCTCGACGACGAGCATTTCGACCGGGCGTACGCGCTCATCACCGAGCGCGGCGTGGACCACGCCGCGGATCCGTTCTGGAAGGAGCCGGGCCGCATCAACCACGGACACGGCGGCCGCGGGGTCTACGTCCGCGACCCCGCGGGCCACGGCATCGAGTTGCTCACGAGTCCGTACCTCTGAGCTCAGCGGGCCGCGCAGGGGGAGTTCGTCGCGGAGAGGAACGACAGGTCGCCGATCCGGGCGAGGGATTCTGCGGCGCCGCCGTCCCGCTCGAGGGTGCGCGCGGCTTCCTCATCGCCGACGGCGCGTCGGAGCGACCGCTCCCACTCGCCGCTCTCGAGCATCGACCGCAGGGCCGCGTTGACGGCCTCGCGGGCCGCGGAATCGTCGCGGCCGAGCCCGATGCCGTAGCGCTCGACCGCGAACGGTGCGCCCGCGGCCCGCAGCCGCCCGTCGATGCAGCCGTCCTTCGGCACACTCATGTCGACGAGCCGGAAGGCGGTGGGCCGCTGCGCGGCGAAGCCGGCCAAGATCACCTCGTCGGTCGTCACGGCATCGACGTTCTTGCGTGCCAACGCGTCCACGCACGCCGAGTAGGTGTCGAACTCGACGAGTCGCACACCGGGGAGCAGGGTCTTCACCGCACGGGCCGACGTCGACCCGGTGACCGAACACAGGGACCGATCGCGGCCCAGGTCCGAGACCGTGCCGATCGCCGACTCGTCGCGCCGCACGAGCAGCCCCTGCCGGGTCACGAGATACGGACCGGCGAAACCGACCGCTCCAGCCCGCGCACCGTCGATCGAGTACGAGGCGACGACGGCGTCCACTTCGCCGTTGTCGATGAGTTGCTCGCGCTGCGACGACGGCGTCTCCCGCCAGGTGATCCTGGGCTCGGCCTTCCCGCGCGACGCGGCCACCGTCCGGATCACGTACCGTGCCACGTCGATGTCGAAGCCGGACAGCGCACCGTCGGGCCCGCGCAGTCCGAGCCCGGGCTGGTCGACCTTCACCCCGATGAGGACGGCACCGTCGTCGATGGAGGACAGCAGGTTCCGCGGTGAGGGGCCCGAACACGCGCAGAGCGCGGCCAGGAGCACCGTGACCAGTGCCGTGGCCGCGCTCCGGCGCGGGGCGGATCTCGGAAGCACGGCGGTCAGTCGCCGAAGTCCTGCCGCAGATCCTTGTGCTTCGGGTCGGGATGCGTGGTCTCCAGGACCTCCTTGGACATCAGCCCGGGTTCCGGAAGCGGATGCGGCGCATCGACGATCATCTTCTTCTTGCGGCCCTCGCGCAGGTTCCGCTCGATGTTCGACGCGAGCGCCGACAAGCCGAAGTTGATGAGGATCATGATGATCGCCACCATGATCAGTGACGGGATCACGTTGCCCCAATAGGTGCCGGCCTGGATACCCTTCTTCACCACCTCGACATAGCCGATCTGGTAGCCGAGTGCGCTGTCCTTGAGCGCGATCACCATCTGCGAGATCAGCGCGGGAAGCATCGCGGCCACGGCCTGGGGGAGCAGGATCAGCCGCATGGTCTGGGTCTTGCGCAGCCCCAGCGCCTTCGCCGCCTCGAACTGCCCCTTCGGCAGTGAGTTGATGCCCGACCGGAGGATCTCGGCGATCACCGAGCCGTTGTACAGGGTGAGGCCGAAGACCACGGCGAAGAACGCGATGTAGTCGGTCGTGAACACCTTGTAGACGCCGAACACGATGTACAGGAAGTAGATCAGGATCAGCACCGGGATGGCGCGGAAGAACTCCACGATCGCGCCCGTGGCCCAGCGGACCGAGCGGTGATCGGAGAGCCGACCGATGCCGAGCAGCGCGCCCATGATCATCGCGAGCACGATCGAGGCGAACGCCGCCTTGAGCGTTCCCCACAGGCCCAACAGAATGTAGTTGATCCAGTAGTTCTTGTCGGTGAACGGGGCGAGCTTGTCGTGGTCGAACTGGCCGTTGTTGGCCAGCACGGCCACGACCCACGCGAGGAGCGCGGCGAGCACCACGATGAAGACCACCGCGATGATGTTGTTGCGGACGCGCGCCTTGGGGCCCGGCGCGTCGTAGAGGACCGTCGAGGTCGACTTGGCACTCATCGCTTCACCGCCAGTCGCTGAGCGAAGTAGCCGAACACGGCGCCCTCCAACAGAGTGATGATCATGAAGCCGACCGCGAAGATGACGAAGATGATGACCAGTTGATCGCCGTACTTCTCCAGCTGGCCCTTCATCAGGAGGGCCGCCTCGCCCACGCCGATGATGGAGGCCAGCGTGGTGTTCTTCGTGAGGGCGATGAGGACGCTGCCCATGGGCGCGATGACGGCCCGCGCCGCCTGGGGCAGCACGACGAGCGTGAACACCTGCATGAAGTTCAGCCCCAGCGACCGCGCCGCCTCGGCCTGGCCGAGCGGAACGGTGTTGAAGCCCGATCGCAGCGTCTCGCACACGAAGGTCGCCGTGTAGACGATGAGGCCGACCGTCGCGAGCCAGAAGTTGTTGTTGTCGATGAAGTCCGCGTTATCGGGGGCGAGCGCGAACCCCATGTTCTGGTACAGGCCCAGCGACAGGAACAGGATGATCAGCGTCAGGGGCGTGTTCCGGACGATGTTGACGTACCAGGTGCCGAACACCCGCATCGCGGGCACCGGTGAGACGCGCATGCCCGCGAGGACGGTGCCCCAGATCATGGCGCCGATGCCGGAGACGATGGTCAGTTTGATGGTGACCCAGAAGGCGGGCCACAGCTTCGGGCCCAGGTCGGCCCACATGGTGGACATCTAGCTGCCCTCCTTCGCGCAGACGGGCGCCAGCGTCACCGGCGTACTCGGTGCCGGGGTCGGCGTGGCGGTGGTGAGCAACCAGGTCTGGTCGCCGGGGGTGGGCACGAGCGCCGACGCGGGCTTGCCCGTCGCCGGGTCGATCCGGCCCTGGTCGATCATCGTGGTGGCGTACTCGCCGAGGTTCTCCCGCAGGACCTGGAACAGCCTGTTGTTCGGGTCCGCGTACGCGGCCTCGGTATAGGCGGTCGTGGTGTCCTTCGACACCTGGCAGGTCGGCTTCGACGGGATCGCGGAGGCGGCGAAGCGCGCCGCGCCCTCCTCGCCGAGCGTCATCTGCTCCAGCGCCCGGTTGATCTGCACCATCGCGGGGCCGTCGCCCTTGCGGATGCCGATGCCGTACCGCTCGGTCGAGAACTGATCGCCCTTCTTCTTCTTGGTGCCGTCCTTGAGCGTCGTGTCCTGCGGGTAGGTCATCGGGACGATGTCGAACTCGCCGGGGTACTTCGCCTGGAAGCCGGCGAGGATCGTCGCGTCGGTGGTCAGCGCATCGAGCACGCCGCGGCGCACGCCCTCCACGCACGAGGCGTACCCGTCGTACTGCTGCAGCTGGACGTTCGGCAGCGCGCTCTGCACGTTCAGCGCGGACGTCGATCCCGACACCGAGCACAGCTTGCGCCCCGAGTTGAGGTCGGTGAGTGTCTTGATCGGGTGCTCGGCGTTCTTCCGCACCAGGAGCGCCTGGTAGGTGAGCAGGTACGGGCCCGCGAAGTCGGCTTTCGCCTTGCGGGGCTTGCTGATCGAGTAGGTGGCGGCGATCATGTCGACCTCGCCGTTCTCGATCATCCGCTCCCGCAGCGGGGACGGTGTCTCCTTCCACGTGATCTTCGGCGCCGCCCAGCCGTTGTTCTTCGCGATCTGGTTGACGACGAACTCGGAGACCTGCACATCCGAGCCGGTCTGCGACTTGTCCGGGTTCTGGATCGCGAGACCCGGCTGGTCGAACTTCGTGCCGAGCACGACATGGCCGTTCTTGATCGAGTCGAGCAGGCTGCGCGGTGTGTCGGTGCCGCACGCGGCGACGAGGGGGAGCGTGACGGCGACTGCGGCCGCGGCGGCGATCACACCCCGCCACCGTCGTGGTTTCGTAGCGATAGGTGATGTCATCAGTGCCCCAGGATCTTGCCGAGGAAGTCCTTCGCCCGGTCGGACTTCGGCGCGGTGAAGAAGGACTCGGGGTCGGTGTCCTCGACGATCTGGCCGTCCGCGAGGAACAGGATCCGGTCCGCGGCCTTGCGGGCGAAGCCCATCTCGTGGGTCACGCACACCATCGTCATGCCGTCCTTGGCGAGGCCGACCATGACGTCGAGGACCTCGTTGACCATCTCGGGGTCGAGCGCCGAGGTCGGCTCGTCGAACAGCATGACCTTCGGCCCCATCGCGAGCGCGCGGGCGATCGCCACGCGCTGTTGCTGACCGCCGGACAGCTGGGCGGGGTACTTGTCCTTCTGCGCGACGATGCCCACCCGGTCGAGCAGCTCGAGCGCCCGCTTCTCCGCATCGGCCTTCGACTGCTTGCGGACCTTGAGCGGGCCCAGCGTCACGTTGTCGAGGATCGTCTTGTGGGCGAACAGGTTGAACGACTGGAACACCATGCCGACCTCGGCGCGGAGGTTCGCCAGGCCCCGTCCCTCGGAGGGGAGCAGCGCACCGTCGATCTTGATGGTGCCGGAGTCGATGGGCTCGAGCCGGTTGATGGTGCGGCACAGCGTGGACTTGCCGGAGCCCGACGGGCCCAGCATGACCACGACCTGCCCCTTCGGGACGGTGAGGTTGATGTCCTTGAGTACGTGCAGGGCGCCGAAGTGTTTGTCGACGGACTCGATCTCGATCATCGGGACCGCGCCGGTGGGCCCGGTCGCTGCGGGAGTAGTCATGGGGACGACCCTATGTTCGGTCAGGTTTCGTCCGCGTAAAGTCCGCAGTATTGGTATCGGAAATCTACCTTCGGGGTCGGATTTGCGGTCGCCGATACCCTGGAGGGGTGATCGAAGCAGCTCCCGCCAGCCGAACGTACGAGGTCCGCACCTACGGGTGTCAGATGAACGTGCACGATTCCGAGCGCCTCTCGGGCCTGCTCGAGGACGCCGGCTACGTGCGCGCGGAGGGAGACCAGCAGGCGGATCTGGTGGTGTTCAACACCTGCGCGGTCCGCGAGAACGCCGATAACAAACTCTACGGCAACCTCAGCCACCTGGCGCCGATCAAGAAGGAGCGCCCGGGGATGCAGATCGCCGTCGGCGGCTGCCTCGCCCAGAAGGACCGCGGCACCGTCGTGAAGAAGGCTCCGTGGGTCGACGTGGTCTTCGGCACGCACAACATCGGCTCGCTCCCGACCCTGCTCGAGCGCGCCCGGCACAACGAGAAGGCGGAGGTCGAGATCAAGGAGGCGCTGGACGCCTTCCCGTCGACGCTGCCCGCCCGCCGCGAGAGCGCCTACGCCGGGTGGGTCTCGATCTCGGTCGGCTGCAACAACACCTGCACGTTCTGCATCGTGCCGAGCCTCCGCGGTAAGGAGGTGGACCGCCGCCCGGGCGACATCCTCGCCGAGGTGCAGGCCCTCGTCGACCAGGGCGTCTCCGAGGTCACGCTGCTCGGCCAGAACGTCAACGCCTACGGCGTGAACTTCGCGGACCCCGAGCTCGGCCGCGACAGGGGCGCCTTCGCCGACCTGCTGCGCGCCTGCGGCCGCATCGAGGGCCTGGAGCGGGTGCGGTTCACCAGCCCGCATCCCGCCGAGTTCACCGACGACGTGATCGACGCCATGGCGGAGACCCCGAACATCTGCCCCCAGCTGCACATGCCCCTGCAGTCCGGCTCGGACCGCGTGCTCAAGGAGATGCGTCGCAGCTACCGCAGCACCAAGTTCCTCGGCATCCTCGACCGCGTCCGCGCGAAGATCCCGCACGCCGCGATCACCACCGACATCATCGTCGGCTTCCCGGGGGAGACCGAGGAGGACTTCCGGGC
This sequence comes from Tsukamurella sp. NPDC003166, assembly GCF_040611135.1. Taxonomy (NCBI): domain Bacteria; kingdom Bacillati; phylum Actinomycetota; class Actinomycetes; order Mycobacteriales; family Tsukamurellaceae; genus Tsukamurella; species Tsukamurella sp. NPDC003166. Next base: position 71,373 of record NZ_JBEXNL010000016.1, on the reverse strand, counting down.
CACCCTCGACGTGGTCGAGAAGGCCCGGTTCAGCTCGGCGTTCACCTTCCAGTACTCGATCCGCCCCGGCACCCCCGCCGCGGACCTGCCCGATCAGCTGCCGAAGGCGATCGTGCAGGAGCGGTACATGCGGCTGATCGAGCTCCAGGAGCGGATCACGCTCGAAGAGAATCAGAAGCAGGTGGGGCGCACCGTCGAGCTCCTCGTGGCGCTCGGGGAGGGCCGCAAGGACGCGGAGACCAAGCGCATGTCCGGGCGGGCCCGCGACGGCCGGCTCGTGCACTTCGCAGGGCGGGAGGGCATCCGTCCCGGCGATGTCGTCGAGGTCGAGATCACCGGCGCGGCGCCGCACCACCTCGTCGCCGACGCCGGCGTGCTCACCCATCGGCGGACCCGCGCGGGTGACAACGTCGAGGCGGAGATCACGCCCGTGACGGCCCCCGTCGGGGTCGGGCTCGGACTGCCGCCCGTGGGCCGCCCCGAGGCCGCGTCCGCGCCGGCCGCGTCGGGCTGCTCGACCTGCTGACCGGCTGCCCGACGGGGCGCTACGACGACCTGTAGGAGACAACTCCGGGCGCGGGGTGGACAATGGACCCCATGAACGCGGACAGCGAGAACCCCCGGAGCGCCGACGAGCTGGACGGCCTGCGCACGCAGGTCGAGTCGGTCGAACGCAAGCTCGCCGGCGAGTTCCAGGTCGGCCCGCGCATCCTGGTCGCCGCGATCGCCGTGGTCGCGGTGATCGGTTCCCTCGCGCTCCCGCACACCGGATCGGTCACGGGCATCGAGATCATCACGGGCGATCCGCACGTCGCGGGCAGTTCGCTGGTGATCGTGTCGAAGGTGTTCGTCTGGCTCGAGGTTCTGTTCGGCGTGTTCGCCTCCGGCGCCGCGCTGCTCACCCGCCGGTGGGTACTGTCGGTGATCGCGGGCGCGGGCAGCGGCGTCGCCGTGGTCTTCGGCCTGCTGTCGGTCTGGTCCCGGCAGACCAACGGCCTGCACGGCGAGCCGCCGAGCGGTGCGGGCATCGGCCTCTACCTCGGCTGGCTGGCGATGGTCGTGCTCGCCGTCGTGTGGATCAAGACCATCTGGGCGCGCTCGCCGTTCCAACTCGCCGCCGAGCAGGACCGACGGGACGCCGCGCAGGAGTGGGAGGATTTCGCGCGGTCCAACCGCATCGGCAACCGCGCGCCGCGGGCGCAGCGCCCCACCGACGAGGCTTAGCACCCTCGACGAACGCAGAACCGCCCGGCGATCAGCCGGGCGGTTCTGTTTTCTCGAGGTCGGGGATCAGCGGTTCTCGACAGCGTCCTCCGCCGCGTCCGGCTCTACTTCCCGCGACCGCGGTGGGTCAGCGGTTCTCGACAGCGCCTTCCGCCGCGTCCGCCCACTCGCGCCACTGGGCGGCCTGCTCGCGCAGCCGCACGGCGTCCTTGGTCTTGCCGGCCTTCTCGGCCTTCTCCGCCTGGTCCTCGAACTGCGCGACGCGGTCGCGGAACTGCGCCGCGCGGGCCGTCGCCTCGGGGTCGGTGCGCCGCCACTGGGTGTCGTCGGCGGCCTTGATCTTCTTCTCCAGCGCGCGGATGCCGGCCTCGAGCGAGCCCATCTGTTCGCGCGGGACCTTGCCGATCGCCTCCCACTTGTCCTGCAGCTCGCGCAGGGCGGACTTCTGCGCGGCGAGGTTCGCCGCGGACTCGATCCGCGGGGTGTACTCGTCGAGCAGGGCCTGCTTCGCCTTGCCGTTCTCGGTGAACTCGGCGTCCCGTTCGTCGGCGGCGGCGTTGCGCGCCGAGAAGAACTCGTCCTGGATGCCCTTGAACCGCGCCCACAGCGCGTCGTCGGTGTCGCGCGGCGCGCGGCCGGCGGCCTTCCACTTGGCGAGCAGGTCGCGGAATTTCGCGGAGGTCTCGCCCCAGGCGGTGTCGTTCTTGAGCTTCTCGGCCTCGGCGATGAGCTCCTCCTTGCGCGCCTTCGCGCCCGCGCGCTCCCGGTCGAGCTCGGCGAAGTGCGCGCCACGGCGCTTGTTGAACGCGTCGCGCGCCTTCGAGTAGCGCTTCCACAGCGCATCGTCGGTCTTGCGGTCGACGCCCTTGATCGTCTTCCACTCGTCGAGCAGCGCCCGCATCCGGTCGCCCGCGGTCTTCCATTGGGTGGCCTCGGACGCGATCGTCTCGGCCTCGGCGGCGAGCGCCTCCTTGCGGGCGATGCCCTCCGACCGGCTCCTCTCGCGGTCGGCCTGCGCCGTCACGATCGCCGTGTCGGCGCCGGTCAGCAGCGCGCCCACGCGGGCGGCCAGGCCGTCGAGGTCGCCGACCACGGCCGCGGTCGGCAGCGTGTCCGCCACCTGCTGCGCAGCGGCGCGGACCTTCTTCGGGTCGCTCGTGCCGCTGGCCAGGCGCTCCTCGAGCACCTCGACCTCGGTGGCGAGTTCGTCGTACTTGCGGCCGTAGTGCGCGAGCCCCTCGGCGCCTTCGCCGGCCTGCCACGACCCGACGGCGCGCTCGCCGCCGGAGGTGATCACGTAGACGGTGCCGTCCTCGTCGACCCGGCCGTGCCGGCTCGGGTCGGAGGCCGGGCGCGCCCGCGGTGCGGCCTGCGCGGCGGCGGGAGCGTGCGGGCGCGGGCCACCGGGCCGGGGGCCGGGGTGCGGCCCCGGATGCGGCTTGGGGCCGGGCCGGGCGCCCGGGGTGGGCTTCGGGGCGGTGTTCTCGATCGGAGTGGTCTCGGCGATCGGGTCGTTCTCGGCCACGGGATTCCCCTTCGTCTGCGCCGCGCGTCACGGCTGCCGTCGTCGTGGGGCCGCGCCGGACGCGGACCCTTCGATCCATTGAAGCACTCCGCGGGCCCGTCGGCGCGATCGATTAGCGTTCTTCTCGTGCACTCGTCCCACCGTCACCGGCCCGTCGCCGTGGTCCCCGGCGCCCCGTTGCTCGTTCCCGAGCTGGTCGGGCTACCCGGCGACCCGGATGCGGATCGTCTGCGGGAGCGCGTCCTCGCGGCCGGCCGCTGGCTCGGCGAGCGCGCACACACCTGGCGCGTCGTCGGTGCCGAGCCGCTGACCAGCGTCGACGGTGCCGACGGCCCCACTTCCGGGACCTTCGCCGGATTCGGAGCGGACGTGCTCGTGACGACCGCGCCCGGCGCACCGTCGAACGACCTGCCGCCGAGCCCGGACCTGCCGCTCCCGCTGCTCATCGCCGCCTGGCTGCGGGGCAGTGCGGCGCCGTCGGCGCGGATCGTGGCCGCGGACGACGAGGCCGAGGGCCTGCTGTTCGTGCTGGACGGCCCGAACACGCTCACCGCCCGCGCGCCCGGCGGCCACCGCCCCGAGGACGAGGCCGTCTTCGACGCCCAGGTCGCGGCCGTGACGGACGGCGCACCGTCGGACGGGCTCGACGGTGCCTGGCGCGCCCTCGCGGACGCCGTGGACGGCCGTGCCGATGTGCTCTACCGCGGCGCGCCGTTCGGCGTCGGCTACCTGGTCGCGACCGGGGGGATCGGGGGAGGCCGGTGACGGCCCGACCGATCGCCGTCGTCGGTCCCACCGCGACCGGCAAGTCCGACCTCGCGCTCGACCTCGCGGAGCGCCGCGACGGCGAGATCATCAACGTCGACGCCATGCAGATGTACCGCGGCATGGACATCGGCACGGCGAAGCTGCCGGTCGCCGAGCGCCGGGGCATCGAGCACCACCAGCTCGACGTGCTGGAGGTGACCGAGACCGCCACCGTCGCCGCCTACCAGGAGCGGGCCCGGGCGGACGTCGAGGCGCTGCTCGCGGCCGGCCGGACCCCCGTGATCGTCGGCGGCTCGATGATGTACGTCCAAGCCCTCCTCGATGAGTGGAGCTTCCCCGCGACCGACCCCGCCGTGCGCGCCCGGCTGGAGGAGCGACTGGCCGAGGTCGGAGCGCTCACTCTGCACCGCGAGCTGGCCGCGCTCGACCCCGCGGCCGGCGCGAAGATCCTCGCCACCGACGGCCGCCGGATCGTCCGGGCGCTCGAGGTCGTGACCATCACCGGCGAGCCCTTCGCCGCCTCGGCGCCGCGGATCGGTCCCGCCCGGTGGGACACGGCGATCGTCGCGCTGGACCGCGACACCGAGCAGCTCGACGCCCGCATCGACCTGCGCACCCGCCAGATGTTCGAGGGCGGCCTCGTCGACGAGGTGCGCGACCTCGAGGCCCGGGGACTCCGCGACGGCGTGACCGCGTCCCGCGCGATCGGGTACGCGCAGGTCCTCGCCGCCCTCGACGGCGAGTACGACCTCGACCACGCCCGCGAACTGACGTTCATCGGTACGCGCCGCTATGTCCGGCGGCAACGGTCCTGGTTCCGGCGCGACCCGCGCGTGACCTGGCTCGACGGTGCCGACCCCGACCTCCTCGACCGGGCCCTCGCCGCGCACGCGGCCCCGGTACGGCGCCCGTAGAATCGTGGTCATGACGGGCGCACTGGACTTCCTCAAGGGGCACGGCACGGAGAACGACTTCATGATCCTGCCGGACCCGGGCGTCGACATCGACCTCACGCCGGAGCTGGTGGCGGCCCTGTGCGACCGCCGGGCCGGGATCGGGGCCGACGGCGTGCTGCGGGTCGCCCGCGCCGGTGATCTGCTGGACGCGGGCGTCCTCGGCGCGTTGCCCGACGGGGTGGCCCGCGAGGACTGGTTCATGGACTACCGCAACGCCGACGGCTCCATCGCCGAGATGTGCGGCAACGGCGTTCGCGTGTTCGCGCACTTCCTCGCGGCGTCGGCGCTGGTCGCCGGTGACGAGTTCGTGGTCGGCTCGCGGGCGGGTGCCAAGCCCGTGCGGGTGCACCACGCGGACCCCGAGGCGGCGGAGGTCTCCGTCTCGATGGGGGTGCCGCGGGTCTTCGGCACGTCCTCGGCGGGGGTCGGCGGGCGGGACCTGGCGGGCATCGCCGTCGACGTCGGCAACCCGCACATCGCCTGTGTCGTCCCCGGTCTCACCGCGGAGGACCTCGCGGCCCTCGATGTGGCGAGCCCGCCCACCTTCGACCACGGCCTGTTCCCGCACGGGACGAACGTGGAGGTCCTGACGCCGCTGCACGACGGCGCCGTCCACATGCGCGTGCACGAGCGCGGCTCCGGGGAGACCCGGTCCTGCGGGACGGGCACCGTCGCCGCGGCGGTCGCGGCCCTGCGCGCCGCGGGCGCCGAGACCGGCGAGGTGGACGTGCGCGTACCCGGCGGGGTCGTGACCGTCACCGTCGAGGCCGACGGTGCCGTGCTGCGCGGGCCCAGCCGCATCGTCGCGTCCGGCACGGCGCGACTGTCCGCGCTCTGAGCGGGTTTCGCCCTGCGAAAACTCGCGTGACCCGTGTGGCCCCGACGTGCGAGAATGGGGCCCATATGACACAGACAGATATCTGGGAACCGACCGACGCGCAGCAGCCGACCGTCGGTGAACTCCAACTCCAGGAGCGGTCCTCGCTCCGCCGCGTCGTCGGCCTCTCCACCGAGCTCGACGATGTCACCGAGGTCGAGTACCGGCAGTTGCGCCTCGAGCAGGTCGTGCTCGTGGGCGTGTGGACCTCGGGCTCCGCGGCGGAGGCCGACTCGTCCCTCGCCGAGCTGAAGGCCCTCGCCGAGACCGCGGGCTCCGTCGTCCTCGACGGCGTGGTCCAGCGCCGCGACCGTCCTGACCCGGCCACCTACATCGGCTCCGGCAAGGCGCACGAGCTGCGCGAGGTCGTCCTCGCCACGGGCGCCGACACGGTGATCTGCGACGGTGAGCTCACGCCCGCGCAGCTCAACGCGCTGGAGAAGGTGGTCAAGGTCAAGGTCATCGACCGCACGGCCCTGATCCTCGACATCTTCGCCCAGCACGCCACCTCCCGCGAGGGCAAGGCGCAGGTCAGTCTCGCTCAGATGGAGTACATGCTGCCGCGGCTGCGCGGTTGGGGTGAGGCGCTGTCCCGGCAGGCCGGCGGCCGCGCCGGCAGCAACGGCGGCGTGGGCCTGCGCGGTCCCGGCGAGACGAAGATCGAGACCGACCGTCGCCGGATCCGCGAGCGGATGGCCAAGCTGCGCCGGGAGATCAAGGGCATGAAGCAGGCCCGCGACACCAAGCGCGGGCAGCGCCGCCGCTCGGGCGTGCCGTCGGTGGCCATCGCCGGATACACCAATGCGGGCAAGTCGAGCCTGCTCAACGGGCTGACCGACGCCGGGGTGCTGGTGCAGAACGCGCTGTTCGCGACCCTCGACCCGACCACCCGGCAGAGCACGCTGGCCGACGGCCGCGACGTGGTCTTCACCGACACCGTCGGGTTCGTGCGGCACCTGCCCACCCAGCTGGTCGAGGCCTTCCGGTCCACGCTGGAGGAGGTGGTCGACGCCGACCTGCTCCTGCACGTGGTGGACGGCAGTGACCCCATGCCGCAGCGCCAGATCGACGCGGTGCGGCACGTGTTGCGCGAGGTCGCGGGCGAGCGGGAGGCCACGCTGCCGCGGGAGCTGCTCGTGGTCAACAAGATCGACGCCGCCGACCCGGTGGTACTCGCGCAGCTGCGCGTCGCGCTGCCCGACGCGGTGTTCGTCTCCGCGCACACCCGCGAGGGCGTCGATGAGCTGCTCGACGTGTTGACCGGGCTGATCACCGCGGGGGATGTCGAGGTGGCCGCGTTGCTGCCGTACGAGCGGGGCGACCTGGTCGCCCGGATCCACGCGGAGGGCACGGTGGTCAGTGCGGACCACGAGGCCGACGGTACGCGGATCGTCGCGCGGGTGCCCGGCGCGCTCGCGGGGCTGCTGGCCCGCTACGCGCAGTAGTCGCGCACAATCGAGACCATGACTCGTCGGGCTCCGGGGCCGTTGCTGTCCATCTCCGCGCGTGCGGGGATCGCTCTGGTCGTCGGTGCGATCGCCGCGGTGATCGCGGGTGTTCTGCTCGACGGTACGCTGGGTGTCCTGGTCGGGATCGGCGCCGCGGCCGCGGTGTTCGTGGTGATGGGATGGGCGGTGCTCTGGCCCCTCGGCGCGGAGGCGACGCGGGCGACGGTGCAGCGGGAGAACTTCCGGCCGCGTGTCGCCGAGCTCGCCGTCGCGGTGATCGCGCTGAGCGGCCTCGTCGCCATCGTGGCGCTCCTGGTCGCGGGCAAGTCCGCCAACCGGGACGCGGGGGCCGCCGCGGCGCTGTTCGCGGCGTTCGCGGTGTGGGCCGCGCTGCACCTGACCTACGCGACGCAGTACGCGGCCGAGTACTACGGTGACCCCGGTGAGCAGCCCGGCGGGATCGATTGGAACGCCGACATCGCTCCCGCGTACCGCGACTTCTTCTACTTCAGCTACAACCTCGGCATGACCTATCAGGTCTCCGACACGTCCGTCTCGTCGCCGACGATCCGCAGCCTGGTGCTGCGCCAGTGTCTGCTGTCCTATGTGTTCGGCACGCTGATCCTGGCCACCGCGATCAACCTGGTCGTGGGCATCGTCTCCGGCTAACCCGCCGCGTCGCGGCCGGACGGGCCGCTCCCGGAGGCACCGTCGAGCAGCAGCGCGACGAGGGCCGTCGCGGTGTCGGGCTGCGGCGGGGTGCCGATGATCATGTCCGACCACAGGAACGACTCGGCCAGCCGCACGATCGCGTAGGCCAGGTCGGCTCGGGTGATGTCCCGAGCACCGTCGGGCTGGGGGATCGTGAGGTCCGTGAGCCAGGCCTGAACCCACGCGATGAGCCGCTCCTGCACCACACTGCCGGGTGCCTGCAGCACGCGCATCGCGAATTCCGGTTCGTCCGTCGCGAATCCGGTGAGCGGGGGATAGGCACGGACCTCGTGCGCGAGCCGTCCGAAGGAGCGGAGGAAGGCCGCGCGGTCGCGCACGGGCTCCGTGGATTCGACCCGCTCGATCGCCTGGGCGATCCCGAGCCAGATCGCCTCGCCGACCACCTGCTCCCGCCCCTCGAACCAGCGGTACAGCGTGGCTCGGCCGATGCCGCTGGCCTTCGCCAGCTGTCCCAGGTCCACCCGGCGGCCCTCGCGGAACCACTCGGCCGCGCGACGGATCACGGCGGACTGGTTGTCAGGGCGCGACGGATAAGACATACTGCTATTTTGTCTCGCCACTGCGAGGGTGTCAACGAGGGGAATCCCGGATGGATGTGACGTTCACGGCGGCCGAGGAGGCGTTCCGCGACGAGGTGCGGGCGTTCCTGGACGCGCACCTCACCGAGGATCTGCGTGCCGCTGGCGACCTGGCCACCAGCGTGTACTCGGACCACGAGGCGAGCCTGCAGTGGCAGGCGATCCTGCACGAGCGGGGATGGGCCGCGCCGGCGTGGCCGGTGGAGTGGGGCGGCTGCGACTGGACGGTGGCGCAGCACTACATCTTCGCTCGCGAGTCCGTGCTCGCCGGTGCGCCCTTCCTGTCTCCGATGGGGATCCGGATGGTGGCGCACGCGATCGTGAAGTTCGGCACGGAGGAGCAGAAGCGCTTCTTCCTACCGGGGATCCTCGACGCGTCGGTGTTCTTCTGCCAGGGCTACTCGGAGCCGGAATCGGGATCCGACCTGGCTTCGCTCGCGATGCGCGCGGAGTCCGACGGCGACGATCTCGTCCTCACCGGCTCCAAGATCTGGACCACCCACGCCCGGGAGGCGAACTGGATGTTCGCCCTGGTGCGCACCTCGAAGCAGGAGCGCAAGCAGCAGGGCATCACCTTCCTGCTGCTCGACATGACGGTGCCCGGGATCGAGATCCAGCCGCTGGTCATGGCCTCCGGCGAGGAGGTGCAGAACGTGGTCTTCTTCGACAAGGTGCGCGTACCGAAGGCCAACGTGCTCGGGAGGGTCGACGAGGGCTGGACCGTCGCCAAGTACCTCCTCGAGTTCGAACGCGGGGGCGGCGCATCCGCGCCGTGGCTGCAGGTCTCACTCGACCGGCTCGCCGAACGCGCGACGACGGTGCCCGGGCGGGCCGGCCGCCCGCTCGCGGAGGACGAGGACTTCCGGCTCGGCCTCGCCGAGCTGCGCGCCCGCGTCGACGTGCTCGAGATCCTCGAGCACCGCTCGCTCGCCGTGCTGGCCGAGGGCGGCAACCCGGGCCCGGCGTCGTCGATGCTCAAGATCCTCGGCACCGAGCTGAGCCAGGCGGTCACCGAGTTCGTGCACAAGAGCGCGGGGCCGCGCGGCCGCATCTACCAGCCGCACGTCACCCGGCCCGGCGGTCCGGTGGTCGAGTACCTGCCGCCCGCGGACGGGGCGCACAGCGGCGACCTGTGGCAGGCCGTGGCGCCGCTGCGCTACTTCAACGATCGTGCGGGCTCGATCTACGCGGGCTCCAACGAGATTCAACGGAACATCCTGGCGAAAGCGGCATTGGGGCTGTAGATGGACTTCACACTCACCGACGAACAGAGCATGCTGCGCGATGCCGTGCGGTCCTACCTCGCGGGCCGGTACCCGCTGGTCGAATCGCGCAGCGCCGCACGGTCCGCGGCCGGCTGGCAACCTGCGGTCTGGGAGGCGTTCGCTTCCGACCTGGGCATTCTCGCCGCGACGCTGCCGGAGTCCGTGGGCGGCCTCGGCGGCGGCCCCGAGGAGATGATGGTGATCGCCGAGGAACTCGGCCGCGCCCTCGTGGTGGAGCCGTACACCGGCACCGTCGTGGTGGGCGCGGCGCTGCTCCGTGGCTCCGGCGGTCCGGCCGCCGACGGCGTGCTGTCGGCCGTCGCCGCGGGTGAGGCACGGATCGCGGTCGCTCTGACCGAACCCGCGTCGGGGCGCGAGCCCTGGGACGTACAGGCCACCGCGGTCCGCGACGGTGACGGCTACGTGTTGTCCGGCGCCAAGATCGTGGTCGCCGACCTCCCCCTCGCGACGCACCTGATCGTGGTGGCGCGGACCGCGGGGGACCGGCTCGACCGGGACGGGCTCTCGCTGTTCCTGCTCGAGTTCGACCCGCAGGCGCCGCCCGCCGGGATCGACGCCCGGTACTTCCGCACGATCGATGATCATCACACGGGCGACCTGGAGCTCGCCGACGTCCGCGTGCCCGTAGCGGCGCTGCTCGGGGCCGAGGGGTGCGCCTGGGAGCTCATCGAACGCGCGCTGGACGACGGTGCCGCCGCCGTCTGCAGCGAGGCGGTCGGCATCATGCGCCGGGTGCTCGAGGACACCGTCGAGTACACCCTCAACCGTCGCCAGTTCGGCGTGCCGATCGGCTCCTTCCAGGCGCTGCAGCACCGGATGGTCGACATGGCGCTGGAGTTGGAGCAGTCCGTGGCGGCGGCCTATCTGGCCGTGCTCAACCTGGATGCCGAGCCGCGGGTGCGCCGGCGGGCCGTCTCCGCGGCGAAGATCACGATCGCGCGGGCGGCGCGGTTCGTCGGCCAGAACGCGGTGCAGCTGCACGGCGGCATGGGGCTCACCGAGGAGCTCGCGATCGGTCACTGCTTCAAGCGGCTCACCGCGATCGAGACCGAGTTCGGTTCCGCCACCGACCACCTGCACCGGTATGCGGAGGCGGTCGGCGGCTAGTCGGGGGCCGTGAGCGTGGCGGCGGCGCGCCGCACGGCCGCGCGGACCGTCGGCGGTACGCGCGGCCCGACGGTGACCGCGAGCGTGATCGCGGGGATGGCGGGTAGCGCGTCCACGGGGACCAGTCCGTCGGTCGCGTCGATCGCGGGCAGCAGGGTCGCGCCGATGCCGGTGCGGGCGGCCGAGTAGAGCCCGGCGAGGTTCGCCGCCTCGACGGCGATCGTGTAGTCGGTCCCGGAGCGCCGCAGCGCATCCGTCGCGGGGGAGCGGAGCACGCACGGTTCGTCGAAGAGCAGGACCGGGACCGTGTCCCCGGGGACGGCCCACTCGCGCGCCGCGTACCAGTGCAGGTGGATCGGCCCGACGGCGTCGGGGTGGTCCGCCGCGGCGAGGAACACCGACACGTCGGCGAGCCCGCGCTCCACCGCGTTCGCGACCTGCGCGCTGCGGTCGAAGCGGAAGTGCGCCGCCCAGCCGCCCGGTAGGGTGCCGAAGGCCTTGCTCAGCGCGGGGATGAGCCGGTCGGCGCCGTGTTCCGTGGCTGCGACGGACAGCGTCCTGGTGGTCGGTGACGACAGCTCGTGGACGGCGGCGTCGTGCGCGTCGAGGATCGTCTGAGCGTGCGCCAGGAGGCGGGAGCCGTGGTCGGTGAACCGGACGCCCCGACCGGCCTTCTCCACGATCGTCCCGCCGGTCGACTTCTCCAGCCGGCGTAGATGCGCGCTCACCGTCGACTGCGTCAGGTGCAGCGCTTCGGCCGCGCGGTGGACCCCGCCGCACCGCGCGATCGCGACGACGCTGCGCAGCGGGACGATGTCGAGGATCGGTGTGGACATGACCGAACGATATCCTCGATCGATCATGATCGCCAATCATTGTTGGACGAGCACTGCCTGCGCGTTCGACGATGGGAGCCATGAGAATCCCTCCGATGCTCGCCGTCTCCGTCATCGTCCTGTACGCGTTCGGCTATCCGCTCGGCGCGCTGGGCGTCGCGGCGATGAGTCCGTTCCTCCTCCTCTTCCTGCGGTTCGCGATCTCGGGCGTGCTCCTGCTCGGCGTCGTGCGGTGGACGAGCCGGCGACCGCCCACGGGCACGTCTCTCGGACACGCGCTCGTCGTGGGGCTGCTCACGCAAGCAACGCAGTTCCTCGGTTGCTACCTGGGCCTGCGGGCCGGGGTGCCGGCCGGCGTCGCGGCACTCATCATCGGCGTGAACCCGGCGCTGACCGTCCTCGTCGCGCGGGCCGTGTTGCGCGAGCGACTCACTGCCCGCCGGGCGCTGGCCGCGGGGCTGGGCCTCGCTGCGGTCGTCACCGCGTGCTGGTCGACGGTGCCGGCCCTCGCGCACGCCGGCGCGGGTATCGGCTTCACCCTTCTGGGGCTGGTGGGCATCGCGGTCGGCGGCGTCTACCAACAGCGGTTCTGCCGCGACGTGGACCCGCTGGCTGGGAACGCGGTCGGCATGCTGATCGCGGCCGTGCCCGCAGGTGCGCTGGCGCTGCTGTTCGGCGCGACGGTCATCGATCCGGTCCGCGGCGCGGTCGTTCTCGTGCTGATGGTGCTGCTCAGTTCGATGACCGCCACGACGCTCTATCTCCGGGTGATCGGGCTCGCCGGAGCGAGCGGCGCGGCGATGCTGTTCGCGGTCATCCCGTCCGTCTCCGCGATGTTCGCCTTCGTCCTACTGGGCGAGCCCGTGCATCCGGGCGCGGTCGCCGGGCTCGCGCTCGGAGGCGCCGCGTGCGCGATCGCCGCCCTCGGAGGACGGCGAACGCCGGCTCCCGACCCTGAGGTCGACGAGCCGGCGTCTTCGGAACCGGCTGAGCTCAGATCCGCCGCATGACCGTGACGACCTTGCCGAGGATCACCGCGTCGTTCCCGTGGATCGGGTCGAACGCCGGGTTGTGCGGCATCAGCCACACGTCGCGACCCGTGCGCCGGAAGGTCTTCACCGTGGCCTCGCCGTCGAGCATCGCGGCAACGATGTCACCGTTCTCGGCGACGGACTGCTGCCGGACGACCACCCAGTCCCCGTCGCAGATCGCCGCGTCGGTCATCGATTCGCCGACCACCTTGAGGAGGAACAGCGAGCCCTCGCCCACCAGCTCGCGCGGCAGCGGGAAGATCTCCTCCACCGCCTCCTCCGCGAGGATGGGGCCGCCCGCGGCGATGCGGCCCAGCACCGGCACGAAGGCCGGCTCGGGCATCCTGTCCTCGTCCTCCATGACCTTCTGGATGACCTGCGCCGTACGCTCCTCGGCGCCCTGCACGTTGACCGCGCGCGGGCGGTTCGGGTCGCGGTGGAGGAAGCCCAGGCGCTCCAGGGTGCGCAGCTGATGAGCGACCGACGAGGTGGAGGTCAGGCCCACCTCGTCACCGATCTCGCGGATGCTCGGCGGATACCCGCGATCGCGCACGGACCGCCGGATGACCTCGAGCACCTGTTTCTGCCGGCGCGTGAGGTGATCCTCCGAGACATTGCCCTGCGCGTCGCGGAAGCGCTTGTCCCGATGCTGGACCTGTCGTTCCTCTGTCATGTGCCGCTCCTCACGCCCGTTCGGTTCTGCAATCCACTGTAGTCGAGGCGGTAGGTGATGACAAACATTTGTTCGAGAAATTTGCCCGCGTGTCTTCCGCTCGGGGCGGGGGTGTGGTAGAAATCGAACAGAAGTTCTTTCGAACACATGCACGCACTCCGGTGTGACTGGTGGGGCTGGATGGAAAAACTTGTCAGTCCCCTCCGATAGACCTGTAGGTGAGCGAGAAGGACCCGCTACCGACGTAGGGAGAGATCATGACCGCGATCATCGATCGGGATGTCATCACCGCAGCACAGGAGCCCGCCTCGGAGGCGCAGGCGCTTGCGCGGCACGGCTCCGCCGCTGCGGATCGGCGCGGCGCCACCCGGGCGCGAGGCGTGTCGCCGCGGCTCGCCCGGAGCCGCTCGCAGGAGGTGTCGGCCGGATCGATCACCCCGTCGAACGACGTTTCCGAGGGATCTGTTCGAACGGTGCCCGGCGCGGTCCGCGTGACCGGAGCCCGCGGGGCGGCGCGGCGCACCGTCGAACGTCCGCGCGTGCGTTCGGTCGGCCGTCGTGCCCCTCGCGGTGTCTCGCGGGTGGACGGCTGCGCGCGGCGCACCCCGGGTCCGTCCCTGGCCGTGTGCCTCCTGTTCGCGGTCGGCGCGTTGGTGGGCCTGCTGGTCCTGTTCGGCGGCGCGCAGCAGGCGGATCCGGCCCCGGTCGGTGCTGTGCGGCCCGCGCTCACGTCGATCGTCACGGTGCGGACGGGCCAGAGCCTCGAGCAGATCGCCCGCGAGATCGCGCCCGATCGCGCGCAGGCCGCGGTGGTCGCGGAGATCTCGGAGATCAACGGGCTCCGCGACGGGCGGGTCCACGCGGGGCAGACGCTGGTCACCCCGCGGTACTGACGGCACAGCACGAGTGAAGGAGACGCGGATGACCACTCGGATGGCGATAGTGGATTCCCGGCAGGGCGGGCGCGTGGCGCACCTCGACAATGTGGTGCCGTTGCCGCGCCGAGTATTCTCGGTGTCGAGATCGCGGGGCACGGCCGTGGCAGGGGCCACGGTGCTGCAGTTGCCTCGCCGTACATCCGAGCGCACCCGCGCGGGAGGTGAACCCATGCATTGCCCGTTCTGCAAGAACGAGGACACCCGTGTGGTCGATTCGCGGGTGTTCGACGACGGGCAGGGCATCCGTCGGCGCCGCTCGTGCAACGCGTGCGGACGCCGGTTCACCACGGTCGAGAGCGCGGTCATGGCGGTGGTCAAGCGCAACGGCGTCACCGAGCCCTTCAGCCGCGAGAAGGTCGTGAAGGGCGTGCGCCGGGCGTGCCAGGGCAGGGACGTCGCCGAGGACGATCTGCACAAGCTCGCCCAGCAGGTCGAGGAGGCGATTCGGGCCACCGGCGTCGCCGAGGTCCCCGCCAACGAGGTGGGCTTGGCCATCCTCGGCCCGCTGCGCGATCTCGACGAGGTGGCCTACCTGCGCTTCGCATCGGTCTACCAGGGCTTCTCGTCCATCGAGGACTTCGAGGCCGCGATCCGCGACCTCCGTACCCGCGCCGCCGCCGCGGACCCGACCGACGCCGCGTAGCGCGGTCAGGTCAGGTCAGGGCCGCGATCGCGGCAAGGACCTTCTTCTCGGAGATCGAACCGGCGGTGCCGAGCGACTGCGCGAACAGACTCACACGGAGTTCCTCGATCAGCCAGTTCGCCTCGTCCAGCGCCGTGTCACGTCGGTGCTGGGGCAGCGTATCGAGCTTCGCGGTCAGCGCGCCGTACACGCGGTCGAGCGTCGCCGTCCCACGGTCGTCCCGGTCGATCGCCGCGGGCAGTGCCGCCCATCGCGCAGCGGCCCCGGCCGTGTACCGAGGCAGGTGCCGCAGATGCACGCCGGGCGTCGCGGCCACGAAGCCGGGGAACAGCAGCCCGTCCAACTGCTCGGCGATGTCGTCTGCGGCATCGCGGAGCGCGGGCGGTGCCGAGGCGATCGCGCCGCGCACCTCCGTCGCGGTCGCCACGGCCGCCGCGACGTCCGCGAAGTACTGCTGCACCGTGGCGCCCAGGTCGGCGCGCACGGACGCGGTCAGGGCTGTGAACTCCTCGGGGGTCCACGCGAGGCCCGCGCGCGCCCGGAGATCGCTGATGGCGCGCCGGCGGCAGTCGGCCACCAGGTCCATCGGCGTCGGATACGGGCTCTGCGACAGCGCCAGCCGGTCCCGCTGCCCGACCGACTGCAGTACCGACTTGTGCGCCGTGGGCAGCGCGTTCGACAGCAGCACGTCGAGGCCCGCCCCCATCAGGGCCAGCTGGTCCGGCTCGTTGGCGACCACCCGGACGCCGGCGCGGTCACCGTCGGGATAGAGGGTGCCGAACCCGGTCACGCGGCTGCCCCGGAGTTCCGTGTCGATGGTGCGCGGAACGTCGCCGAGCGTGGCCGCGGTCCACTCCCGGGCGGGAGCGCGCTCGTAGGCGCCCGCGCGGCTCGACAGGTCCTCCTGCACGGCCGCCCCGAGCCGTCGCTTGAGCGCGTCGAGGTCCTTGCCGGAACCGAGCTCGCGGCCGTCATCACCGATCACCACGAAGGTCACCCGCAGGTGGTCCGGCAATGCGGTAGGGGAGAAGTCCTCGGCACGGATCACCGTGCCGGACAACTGGGTCAGCTCCCGCGCGAGCCCGTCGGCGAGCGGCTCCGCGCGCGGGGTGAGTCGCGCGAGGGCGGCCGCGGCGAAATCGGGCGCGGGCACGACCTCGCGGCGGAGCTGTTTCGGCAGCGACTTGATCAGCGCCGTCGCGAGCTCCTCGCGCATCGCGGGCACCAGCCACTCGAAGCCGTCTGCGCGCACCGTCGCCAGATCCTTGACCGGGATCCGCGCCGTCACTCCGTCGTCGGTGGCGCCCGGCTCGAAGCGGTACTTCAGCGGCACCTCGACGCGGCCCTGCAACCACGTCGTGGGGTACGCGTCGGCCGTGACCTCGGCGGCGCCGTCGGCGAGCAGGTCCTCCGCGGTGAAGTCGAGCAGAGCGGGATCGGCGCGCGAGGCCTTCTTCCACCACGCATCGAAGTGGCGGGCGGAGACGATGCCCTCCGGCACCCTGCGGTCGTAGAAGGCGAACAGCCCGTCCTCGTCGATCACGAGGTCGCGGCGGCGCGCCTTGTCCTCGAGGTACTCGGCGTCGTCGAGCAGCGCGCGGTTGCGTGCGAAGAACCGGTGCCGGGTGCGCCATTCGCCCTGGACCAACGCGTGCCGCAGGAACAGGTCGCGGGCCACGACCGGGTCGATCCGGCCGTAGTTCACGGTGCGGTCGGCGACCAGCGGCACGCCGAAGAGCGTGACCCGCTCCTTGGCCAGTACGGCCTCCCGCTTGGTGGACCAGTGCGGCTCGGAGTAGTGGTGCTTGGCGAGTGGCCCGGCCAGCTTCTCGGCCCACTCGGGCTCGATCTTGGCGACGGTCCGCGCGAACAATCGCGAGGTCTCCACGAGCTCGCCGGCCATGACGAACCGGGGCGGCTTCTTCGACAGCGCCGATCCGGGGAAGACGAGGAACTTCGCGCCCCGTGCGCCCAGGAACTCCCTGCCGTCCGGTTCGCGCAGCCCGATCTGGGACAGCAGGCCGGCCAGCATCGCCTGGTGGATCAGGTCCGGCGACGGTGCCGGCTCGCGCCCCAGCGAGTCCAGCTTCCAGCCGAGGTCGCGGCAGATCTGCCGGAGCTGACCCTGCAGGTCCTGCCATTCGCGGATCCGCACGTAGTGCAGGAACTCGCGCTGGCACTCGCGGCGGAACGCGCTCGAGCTCAGCTCGGCGCGGCGCTCACCGAGGTGGCGCCACAGGTTCAGGTAGGACAGGAAATCGGAGGTGGGATCGGCGAAGCGGGCGTGCTGGGCGTCCGCCGCCTGACGGTGCTCGGCGGGCCGTTCCCGCACGTCCTGGATCGACAGGCCCGCGACGATGACCAGCACCTCAGCCAGCACGCCGAACTCGCGGGCGGCCACCAGCATCCGGGCCATCCGCGGATCGACCGGGAGGTCGGCCAGTTGCCGGCCCACCGTCGTGAGCTTCTTGTGCCCGGGGGCGGCGTCCTCGAGCGCTCCCAGCTCGTCGAGCAGGGCCGTCCCGTCGCGGACCGCACGCTCGTCCGGCGGCTGGACGAACGGGAAGGCGGAGACCTCGCCGAGCTCGAGCGCTGTCATCGAGAGGATGACCGATGCGAGGTTCGTGCGGAGGATCTCGGGATCGGTGTAGACGGGGCGTGCGTCGAAGTCGTCCTCGGAGTACAGGCGGATCGCGATGCCGTCCGACGTGCGGCCGCAACGGCCGGAGCGCTGCTGCGCCGAGGCCTGCGAGACCGGCTCGATCGGCAGCCGCTGGACCTTCGTGCGCGTCGAGTAGCGGGAGATGCGCGCGGTGCCGGTGTCCACCACGTACTTGATGCCGGGCACAGTGAGCGAGGTCTCGGCGACGTTGGTGGACAGCACGATCCGGCGTCCGGTGTGCGGGGCGAACACTCGGTGCTGCTCGGCGGAGGACAGCCGCGCGTAGAGCGGCAGGATCTCCACGGCGGAGCCGTGTCGACCGGCGGAACCGCCAGGACCGTATCTCGCCTGCAGCGCCTCAGCGGCGTCGCGGATCTCGCGCTCGCCGGAAAGGAAGACCAGCACGTCGCCCGGCGCCTCCCGTGACAGCTCGTCGACGGCGTGCACGATGCCGGTCACCTGATCGGCGGGCTCGTCCCCCTCGTCCGTGAGGTCCTCGAGCGGCCGGTACCGGATCTCCACCGGGTAGGTGCGGCCGCTGACCTCGATGACGGGGGCGGGCGCACCGTCGGGCCCCGCGAAGTGGGTGGCGAACCGCTCGGGCTCGATGGTCGCGGACGTGACGATCACCTTGAGATCGGGCCGGCGGGGGAGGATCTGCCGCAGGTAGCCGAGCAGGAAGTCGATGTTGAGGCTGCGCTCGTGCGCCTCGTCGATGATGATCGTGTCGTAGTCGCGCAGCAGCCGGTCGCGCGTGAGCTCGCGCAGCAGGATGCCGTCGGTCATGAGCTTGACGGAGGTCTTCGGCGAGACCTTGTCGGTGAACCGGACGGCGTACCCGACGGTGTCGCCCAGCTCGGTCCCCGTCTCCGCCGCGATGCGCTCGGCGACGGAGCGGGCGGCGAGGCGCCGGGGCTGGGTATGGCCGATCATGCCGCGCACCCCACGGCCGAGTTCGAGGCAGATCTTCGGGAGCTGGGTGGTCTTCCCCGAGCCGGTCTCGCCGGCCAGGATGATCACCTGGTTCTCGGCGATGGCCCTCGCGATCTCGTCGCGGCGGGCGCTGACCGGCAGGTTCTCCGGGTAGACGATCGCGGGGACGGCCGCGGCGCGGACCGCGTACCGCTCCCGTGCGGCGTCCACGTCGCGCGCCAGCCGTGGGAGGTCGGAGTCCTTGGCGCGCTTCAGCTTGCCCCGCAGCCGCGTCTCGTCCCGGAGGGTGACGGCGGGCGCGGCGTCGGTGCCGAGGGCGGCGTACAGGTCGCGCTTCGTGGAAGGGCGGAGCTGCGCCTCGTCTGCGCCGCATGGTGCCGTACGCGTCTCCCGTTCACTCATTTGCTCTAGTTTATGCCTATGAGCGGACAGGGACCCACGACCTCATCGGCACTCTGGCACGGCTTCGCCGACATGGGCGCCGTCCAGCGCGACGGCGCGTTCGTCTTCGCCCGCGGCGAGGGCTCGTACGTCTTCGACACCGACGGCAATCGCTATCTCGACGCGACCGCGGGCCTGTGGTTCGCCAACGTCGGGCACGGACGCGCCGAGGTGGCCGACGCGGTGCGCGAGCAGCTGCTCAAGGTCGCGCACGTGACCGGGTTCGGCGACGCAGCCACGGACACGACGGTGGCGCTGGCCGATCGCCTGCAGGACTTCGCGCCGGTGCCGGAGAGCAAGGTCTTCTTCACCTCCGGCGGTTCCGACTCGGTGGACTCGGCGATCAAGCTCGCTCGGCGGTACTGGCAGGAGAAGGGCCGGCCCGAGAAGAAGCTCATCGTCGGGCGGTCGAACGCCTATCACGGCATGCACGTCGGAGGCACCTCGCTCGGCGGCATTCCGGTGAACGCCGAGGGCTACGGCGGCGTGCTGTTCGACGACACCGCGACGATCGCGTGGGACGATGCGAAGGAACTGCTCGGGCTCATCGAACGGGTGGGTGCGGACTCGATCGCGGCCTTCGTCGCGGAGCCGGTGATCGGCGCCGGTGGCCTGCTCCCGCCGCCGGAGGGCTACCTGCGCGAGGTCCGGGACATCTGCCGCGAGCACGACGTGCTGTTCATCGCGGACGAGGTGATCACGGGCTTCGGCCGGATCGGCGGCGCGTGGTTCGCGTCGAGCCGGTTCGACCTGCAGCCGGACCTGATGACCACGGCGAAGGGGCTCACCAGCGGCTACATCCCGATGGGCGCGCTGTTCGTCGCTCCGCACGTGGCGGAGCCCTTCTACGCCGGTGGGGTGTGGTGGCGCCACGGGTACACCTACGGCGGGCACGCGGCCGCCGCGGCCGCCGCGATGGCGGTCCTCGACATCATGGAGCGGGAGAACCTCGTGGCCGAGGCGCTGCGCCTGCAGGACACGTTGCTCCGCGAGCTCTCGACGCTCGCCGATCACCCGAAGGTCGAGCAGGTCCGCGGCGGCGTCGGCGCCGTGGCGGGTGTGCAGTTGCACGAACCCGCGGAGGCGATGGCGATGGTGAAGAAGCTTCGCGCCCAGGGCGTGTCGGGTCGAGCGGCAGGGCTCGGCACGCTCCAGTACTCGCCGTCCTTCGTCACCACCGACGAGCAGGTCGCCGAGATCGCGGCCGCAACGCGGAGGGCCCTCGACGCCTGACGGAGCGGTGATCCACCGATGGCGGGTTGCAGGGGGTTGCATTGCGGTTTGTTGACCATTCAAACCCCTGATGAATGTGGTCCATGACACACTTCCGCTCGTGAACGAAGAGGATACGGCTGCGGTCTATCAGCGCGCCTACGACAGCAAGGAATTCCGCGAACTCCGCCGCAGGCTGGCGTCGTTCGTGATCCCGATCTCCGTGGCCTTCCTGCTCTGGTACGTCCTGTACGTGCTGCTGGCCACCTACGCGCACGGCTTCATGAGCCAGAAGTTGTTCGGCAACATCAATGTCGCGCTCGTGATGGGGCTCGGCCAGTTCGTCACCACCTTCGCCATCACCTGGGCGTACGTGCGGTTCGCGAACAGGACCATCGACCCGATCGCGACGGATCTCCGTCAGCACATCGAGGCCGACCTCAAGGGCGACGGCGGCGGCGTCGCGCTGGACAAGGGAGAGTCGAAGTGACCGATATCCTCGCGTTCGATCCCCGGAAGATCGAGGTCGGCCAGCAGGTCGGCTCGACCACGCTCAACATCATCATCTTCCTGCTGTTCATCGGCCTGACGATGGGCCTGGTTATCCGCGCCAGCCGGACCACCAAGAAGGCCACCGACTTCTACACCGGCGGTGCCACGTTCACCGGACCGCAGAACGGTTTCGCCATCGCCGGCGACTACCTCTCCGCCGCCAGCTTCCTCGGCATCTGCGGCGCCATCGCCGTCCAGGGCTACGACGGCTTCCTCTACTCGATCGGCTTCCTCGTCGCGTGGCTCGTCGCGCTGCTGCTGGTCGCCGAGCGGCTGCGCAACGTCGGCAAGTTCACCATGGCCGATGTGCTGAGCTTCCGGCTCAAGCAGCGGCCCGTGCGCATGGCCGCCGCCCTCGCGACGCTGACGGTGTCGCTGTTCTACCTGATCGCGCAGATGGCGGGCGCGGGCGGCCTCGTTTCGCTCCTGCTCAACATCAAGGGCACCACCGGCCAGTCCGTCGTTGTCGCGGTGGTCGGCGTGCTGATGATCGTCTACGTGCTCGTCGGCGGCATGAAGGGCACCACGTACGTGCAGATGGTCAAGGCCGTCCTGCTCGTCGGCGGCGCCCTGCTCATGACCCTCATGGTGCTGGCCGCGGTGAAGGGCAATTTCTCGGACCTGCTGCAGAAGGCCATGGACGGCACCGTCACCAACGCCAAGACCGGCGCGAAGGAGGCCGTCGGCGAGAAGATCATCGAGCCCGGCCTCAAGTACGGCAAGACCGAGACCACCAAGCTCGACTTCATCTCGCTCGCGCTGGCGCTCGTCCTGGGTACCGCCGGCCTGCCGCACGTGCTCATGCGCTTCTACACCGTGCCCACCGCCAAGGAGGCCCGCCGCTCGGTCACCTGGGCGATCGGCCTGATCGGCGCGTTCTACATCTTCACCCTGGTCCTGGGGTTCGGCGCCGCGGCGTTCGTCGGCCAGGACGTGATCGCGAAGGCGCCCGGCAGGGAGAACGCCGCCGCGCCGCTGCTGGCCTATTCGCTCGGCGGCACGATCCTGATGGCCGTCATCTCGGCGGTCGCCTTCGCCACCATCCTCGCGGTGGTCGCGGGCCTCGCGATCACGGCCTCGGCGAGCCTCGCCCACGACATCTACAACGGCGTCATCAAGCGCGGCAAGGCCTCCGAGGAGGCGCAGGTGCGGGTCTCGCGCATCACGGTGGTCGTCATCGGCATCGCGTCGATCATCCTGGGCATCGGTGCGATGGGGCAGAACATCGCCTTCCTCGTGGCGCTCGCATTCGCCGTCGCGGCGTCGGCCAACCTGCCCACGATCCTCTTCTCGCTGTTCTGGCGGAAGTTCAACACGACCGGTGCCGTGCTCTCGATGTACGGCGGCCTGATCTCGGCCATCGTCCTGATCATCTTCTCGCCAGCGGTTTCAGGAGCCGGTGATAAGTCGATGTTCAAGTCGCTCGACTTCCACTGGTTCCCACTCTCGAACCCGGGCCTGATCTCCATTCCGATCGGCTTCGGCCTCGCGATCATCGGTACCTTCCTCGGCAAGCCCGACGCCGATCTCACGGACAAGGCGGTCGAGATGGAGGTGCGCTCGCTCACCGGTGTCGGTGTCGAGAAGGCCATCGACCACTAGGTTCACGCGTTCGACGGTGCCCGTCCCCGGCTTTCGGGGGCGGGCACCGTCGTATCCGGGTCAGAGGGGGACGACCTCGCTGCCCGCCACCTCGTCGGCGCGCAGCGTGACGTCGAGGGCGGCGATGCGGCCCTCGGCGGTGAAGGTCACGTCCCCGAGCAGGAGGTAGCCGGGCGCACCGGGCAGCCGCACGGTGTACCCGACGAGGCCGTCCACCAGCGCGACGAGCGCCGTCTTCGCCTTGAACAGGAAGGCCTCGGCGATCGCGGGCGCGCCCGACAGCACCGTCGAGGGGGCGTCGTCGGCGTGGGTCCGGAACACCGCGTCCGGGTCCAACAGGTCGACGAGCGCGGTGAAGTCCCCGTCGCGCGACGCCGCGAGGAAGGCACGGACGGCGTCCGCGCGGGCGGCGTCGGGCCGGGGAGCGCCGGCCACCCGGCGGCGCGCCCGGCTGGCCAGCTGGCGGGTTCCCGCCGGGCTCTTGCCGAGGACCGCCGCCACATCGTCGAAGGGCACGGCGAACACGTCGTGCAGGACGAAGGCGACCCGCTCGGCGGGAGCGAGGTCGTCGAGGACGGCGCCCAGGGCGGCGCCGACGGACTCCGCGAGTTCCGCCTGCGCGTCGGGCCCCGGCGCGGGATCCGCCGGCTCCACCTCGTCGAGCGGCGCCGTGTCGCGCCGGGCGCGCAGGCGGTCGAGGCAGATCCGGGAGACCACGGTGGTCAGCCATGCGGTCGGGTTGTCGACGGTGCCGTCGGCGCGGTCGGCCCGCAGCCACGCCTCCTGCACGGCGTCCTCGGCGTCGGCGGCCGAGCCGAGCATCCGGGTGGCCACCGCCACGAGCCTCGGCCGGGCGGTTTCGAAGTCGTCGGCGTCCATCTGTCACATCCTTCGTGGTCGGTTCGTCATAGGGATGACGGGGCGATCGCCCCGATTGTGAGCGACCGAAGGAGAACATCATGACCGCACGGATGACGAACCCCGCGATGGCGCTGCCCGGAGCGATGGACGCGCTGATGAAGCTCGGCGCGGTGGTGGCTGAGACGGGGCTGTCGCCGGAGCTACTGGAGCTGGTCAACATGCGCGCCAGCCAGCTCAACGGGTGCAGCACCTGCCTCGACGGGCACTGGCGCACGGCACGCAAGCACGGCGCGTCGGACGACAAGCTGTTCGCCGTCGGCGCCTGGCGGCACACGCCGTACTTCTCGGACGCCGAGCGGATCGCCCTGGAGATGACCGAGGAGCTCACGGCGCTCGCCGGGGCGTCCGACGCGGTCCCGGACGAGCTCTGGGAGGCCGCGGCCGACGAGTTCGACGCCGCCCAGCTCGCGGGTCTCGTGCTCGCGATCGGACAGATCAACCTCTGGAACCGACTCAACCATGCGACGCGCCAGCAGGCGGGCGCGTGGCGGCCGTGACGTCAGGGCGTCCGGGGTGTGAAGGCAAAGGTGATGGACGGCCGTAGACTGATAGGTATGTCCGATCAGCCTTATCAGCCGACCCTCGCGCAGCTGCGTGCCTTCGTCGCGGTGGCGCGTTCGCGTCACTTCGGTACGGCCGCCACGTCGCTGGGCGTGAGCCAGCCCTCGCTGTCGCAGGCGCTCGCCTCGCTGGAGGCGGGCCTCGGGGTGCAGCTGGTCGAGCGCAGTACCCGCAAGGTGCTCATCACCGAGGCCGGTATGGCGCTGCTGGAGCAGGCCTCCGGGATCGTCGCCTCCGCGGCGGAGCTGGTGAGTTCGGCGGCGGGGCTCACCGGGGAACTGCGCGGCACGCTGCGCATCGGCATGATCCCGACGGTGGCGCCCTACCGCCTGCCCCGTCTGCTGCCGCTGCTGCGCGCGGAGACCGACGAGCTGGCGGTCACCGTCGTCGAGGACCAGACGGCCCGGCTGCTCGACGCGCTGCGGTCCGGCCGCATCGACGTGGCCGTGGTGGCGCTCCCCGTGCACAGCGCGTCGATCGCCGAGATCCCGCTCTACGACGAGGAGTTCGTCCTCGTCGTGCCGCCCGGGCATCCGCTCGCCGGCCGCGACGACCTGACGGCGGACGACCTTTCCGGCCTGCCGCTGCTGCTGCTCGACGAGGGGCACTGCCTGCGCGATCAGGCGCTCGACCTGTGCCGCCAGGCCGAGTCCGGCGTCGGCGTCATCGGCGATACGCGGGCCGCTTCGCTGGCCACGATCGTGCAGTGCGTGTCCGGCGGCCTGGGCGTCACCCTGCTGCCGGAGCCCGCGGTCGCCGTCGAGCTCCGGGGCACGGACCTGGCCGTCGCGCGCTTCGCCGCGCCGGCCCCGGGGCGGCGGATCGGCCTCGCCTACCGGGCTTCCAGTGCCAAGACCGAGGGATTCACGCGGCTCGCCGAGATCGCCCGCTCGGCGGGAGAATCGGCCCCGTGACATCGCACGACCGGGCGTAGGATCGGGCGATGACCGCTGCGACCCGCCCGCACCTCCTCTCGTTGGCGGAGTGGGACGCCTTGGGGGAGGACTCGACGTCGCACGCGGAGCTTCAGGAGGGGGTCCTGATCGTGTCGCCGAAGCCGGTACCCGCCCATCAACGTGCGGGTGGGCGGTTGTTCACAGCGCTCGACGCCGCGGCGCCGGAGCGGTTCGACGTCTATCCGGAGGTCGACGTGGTGCTCGATGCACGCACTCCGGCAACGGTGCGCGCCCCCGACGTGGTCGTGGTGCGCGCCGGGGTGACCGCCAGGATCTCCGGCGCGGATGTCGTACTCGCCGTCGAGGTGCTCTCGCCGGGTACGCGCCGCACCGACCGGGTGATGAAGCGGCACGAGTACGCCGAGGCGGGGATCGCGCACTACTGGATCGTCGATCTCGCCGATGACGTCGTGCGGATCGAGGCACTCACCCTGGTCGACGGTGCGTACGAGGCTTCGGAGGTCACCGGCGTCTTCGGCGCGACGGCGCCGTTCCCGGTCACCGTCGACCTCGAGGCGCTGCGCTGAGCGCTAGCCTGGGCCCATGGTGAACCAGCGCTCCGTCCTCATCCTCATGGACTTTCAGAGAGGCATCGTCGACGGTGCCGAGCGGGCGGGCCAGGGCGCGGTCGCCGCGGCCGCGCGGGCCCTGTCCGCTGCGCGGGACCGGGGCATCCCGGTGGTCCACGTGCGAGTCGCGTTCCGGCCCGACTATCCCGAGATCCCGCCCACCAACCGGGCTTTCGCGATGATCCGCGAGGGCGGCGACTCCATGACGGAGGTGTCACCGCTCACGGCGATCGTCCCCGAGGTGGCGCCGCTGCCGGGGGAGCCGGTGGTGATCAAGCGGCGGTTCGGCGCCTTCAGCGGCAGCGACCTCGACGTGGTGCTGCGCGGCTTGCAGGCCGATCACCTGGTGCTGGCGGGCATCTCGACCAGCGGCGTCGTCCTCTCGACGGTCCGCTACGCCGGGGACCTCGACTACGGCCTGACGGTATTGTTCGACGCCTGCGCCGATCACGATCCGGAAGTGCACCGCGTGCTCATGCGCAAGGTGTTCCCGCGGCAGGCCGAGGTGGTCACCGTCGATGAGTGGATCGAGGCCCTGGACTGAGCTCAGCGGCGGGTCCGCTTGCCGGGCTTGCCCTTCGACCCCGTCGATTTCTTCCCGGCGGCTGCGCGCGCCGCCTGCTTGGCCAGCGTCTTCTCCCGGGCCGTGCGCTTGGGAGCGGGTTCCGCCTGTCCCCGTGAGGAACCCGCCCTCCGGCCGCGGACGACGCCGATGAACTCCGCGACCGCGTCGGGCTGCTCGCCGGCGGGGAAGGCCAGCACGACGGGGGAGGGCGGGGCGTCCGCGATGGGCCGGTAGGTCAGGTCCTTGCGGTGGTGCAGACGCGCCAATGACTGCGGCGCGATCAGCACGCCCAGGCCGGCAGCGACGAGTTCGACGGCGTCCGCGGTGGTCTCGGGCCGGTGCTCGATCGGCGCGCCGGGGGCGCCGTCCCAGCACAGCGCGTCGTCGAGCGGCAGAAGGGTCGGCTCACCGTCGAGGTCGGCGGCGGTGAGTTCGTCGGCCGCCGCGGTGTGGTGCTCCTGCGGCACGACCGCGACCACCTGTTCCTCGTAGAGAGCGATCACGGAGAGCCCGGTCGTGTCGGCGGGCAGGCGCAGCAGCGCCAGGTCGACGATGCCCTCCCGCACCGCGTCCGCTGCGCTCCCCGCCTCGACGGGCACGAGCTCGAGCCGGACGTCCGGGCGGCGCTCGCCCCAGATGCGGGCCCATTTGGCGGGTGTGGCGCCGGGGACGTAGCCGAGCCGCAGGACCGGCGGGAGCGAGGAGGTCACGCAAGGAGGTTACCGATAGGCTGACGGTCATGAGCAGGCAGAACGCGCAGTCCATGAAACCGGCGACCGCGGCGAAGAAGTTGGACGTCTACCTGCCCGCGACGCCGCCGGCGTTCCAGGAGACGTCCATCACCCGTGCGGAGCTCGCTGCGCTGCAGGCGGATCCGCCGCAGTGGCTGACCGATCTGCGCAAGCACGGCCCGCATCCCAAGAATCTGGTCGCGGCCAAGCTGGGCGTGTCGATCGCCGGCCTGGCGCGGAGCGGGGTCGAGGACGCGCTGACCACCGCGCAGATCGACGCGATCATCGCGGCGGCCCCGGAGTGGCTCGCGACGGAACGCGCGAGCTACCAGGTCGTGTTGCGTGAGGAGCGGCGTGTGAAGTCGCTGCACGAGGATCGCGCCCGCCGCGACTGAACTCGACCGGATTCGTCGGTCGAACGCCTGCGGCCCCGACGCGCCATGTGTACGCTGTGAACATGACGCGTGAGGCCGTCGC
This sequence comes from Tsukamurella sp. NPDC003166, assembly GCF_040611135.1. Taxonomy (NCBI): domain Bacteria; kingdom Bacillati; phylum Actinomycetota; class Actinomycetes; order Mycobacteriales; family Tsukamurellaceae; genus Tsukamurella; species Tsukamurella sp. NPDC003166. Next base: position 44,569 of record NZ_JBEXNL010000016.1, on the reverse strand, counting down.
GCGCCGAGCAATCCTGCAGAGAGTGGGCGCATCATGACCGAACGTTTCTCCCGCACCCGTACCTTCGCCGCGCCGCCCGAGCGGGTGTTCGCCGTGTTGGCGGATCCGACCGCGCACCAGCACGCCGAGCCGACCGACTGGGTCCGTGACGCGATCGACACCGCGCCGATCGACCACGCAGGTCAGATGTTCGCGATGAACATGTACCTCGACCTCGCGGGCGGCGACTACGTCATCGAGAACCGGGTCGACGCGTTCGAGCGCGACCGCAGTATCGGGTGGTCGCCCGGCACCAGCCGGGAGGGGCAGTGGCAGGCCGGCGGCTGGTGGTGGCGCTACGACCTCGCACCGTCGGGGGCGGGTACCGACGTGACGCTCACTTACGACTGGACCGATACTCCGCAGGCCTTCCGCGACCAGGTCCCGATGCCACCCTTCCCGCCGGAGTACCTCGATCAGTCGCTCGAGGCACTGGACCGGCACATCTCCGGATAGGTGTCGCCGCGCCGCACCGCGATCCCGGCGCACACCGCGGCGAGCGGGAGTTCCGCGCACGCCGCCATCGCGAGCGCGACGGCGAACTCACTCCCGGCGGCCGCGGTCGTCACGTCGAACCAGGCGTCGGCGACGAGGAGCGTGCTCGTCGCCGCGGCGGCCTGCCGCGCACGCGAGGCGCCGCGGAGCAGGAGCGCGCCCGTCGTCAGCAGTCCCAGGGCCTCCAGCGCGTCGAGACCCACCCACGCGAGTGGCCAGTGCCGCACCGTGATGGTGGCCGGCAGAGTCGCGCCGAGAACGATCAGCCACGGCGTCAGCGCGGCACCCGCGGCGAGCAGGACGGCGGCGACCCCACGTCCACGGGGGCGGACGCGAACGGGCGCGATGCGGACGGGCGTGCTGGTGGCGGGGCTCCGGGTCGTGGACGGGGTGATCACGATATGGCTCCTTCGACGGAAACGACTGTCCCCCCAGCCTCGCCGTGGGAGCGCCGGATCTCGCCGGTGCCAGTACGCCTCTCGACGGTGACGCCCGCGTCCTCCGGAACTGGGATGCCAGCATGCTGGTCGCGGTCGCCGCGGCGGACATACGGTGAGGTCATGTCCCGTTCCGCCTGGCTCAACACCGCCGCCGCGATGCCGCTGCACGCCGCGGTGGTGACCGTGGTCGTCGCCCCCTGGGTATCGCTCCCCGCGGAGCTGCCGGTCGTCACCGTTGCACTCCTGTCCGTCCCCGTCGTCGCGCCGGTGATCGCCTCGCCCGTCCTCACCCGCGTGCACCGGTCCCGGCTCGCCCGCGTCGGCGTCGTGATCCCGCCGTCGCGCGACGAGCGGGTGTGGCGATCCGCGGCGCGGGTGCGGCAGCTGGCCCACCACGTCGTGGTCGGTCCGCTGCTCCTGCTGGCATTGCTCGCCGTGATCGTCGGGTGGCTGCTCGTGGTCGTCGGCGGTACGAGCCTGCTCTGGATGTGGGTGCGTCCCGCCGGCGGGCTCCCGCACACCGTCTGGGAGGCGTGCGCGTGGACGGTCGCCGCTGCCGCCGGCGGCGCGCTGCTGTGGTGGGCGACGCCGTTGCTACCCGTCGTCGATGCCCGTTGTGCGGCAGTCCTTCTCGGCCCCGGTAGCGGCGAGCGGCTCAGCAGGCGCGTGGAAGACCTCACCGAGAGCCGGGCGGGCGTGGTCGAGGCCGCCGACGCCGAACGCCGGCGACTCGAACGGGACCTGCACGACGGTGTGCAGCAGCGCCTCGTCTCCCTCGCCGTGAACCTCGGCGTCGCGCGCGCCACGTTGGCCGACCTATCCGAGCCTGCCCGAGTGGTCCTCGACGACGCGCACGACCAGGCGAAGCTCGCGATCGCCGAGCTCGGGCACCTCGTGCGCGGCCTGCACCCGCCGGTCCTCGAGGACCGCGGCCTCGACGCCGCGCTGTCCGGACTCGCCGGGACCGCGGCGATCCCCGTCGACCTGACGGTGCGGCTGCCGTACCGGCCCACTCCGGCGGTCGAGGCGGTCGCCTACTTCGTGGTCTCCGAGACCCTCACCAATGTGATCAAGCACGCGCACGCCACCCGCGCGGGTGTCGTCGTCGACGGCGGCCCGAAGGCGATCGTCGTGACTGTCGAGGACGACGGCGTCGGCGGCGCGGACCCGTCCCGCGGGACCGGGCTGGCAGGGCTGGCCCGGAGGACGGCGTCGGTCGACGGGCACCTGCGCGTCACCAGCCCACCGGGCGGCCCGACCACGGTGCGGGCGGAGCTCCCGTGCGCGCGGTGATCGCCGAGGACTCGGTCCTGTTGCGCGTGGGCCTGGTGCAGGTGCTCGGGTACGCGGGATTCGATGTCGTTGCCGAGGTCGGCGACGGGGCGGCGCTGATCGCAGCCGTGGAGCGGCATCGGCCCGACATCGCCGTCGTCGACGTGCGAATGCCTCCGGGCTTCCGCGACGAGGGGGTCCGCGCAGCCCTGGAGATCCGGCGCGAGTTGCCCGGCACCGCGGTCGTGCTGCTGTCCCAGTACGTCGAGGAGCGCTACGCGGGCGAGCTCCTGGCGACCGAGACCGCGGGTGTGGGGTACCTGCTCAAACAGCGCGTGGCGGACGTCGAGGAGTTCGCCGAGGCGCTGCGCCGGGTCGCCGCAGGCGGAACGGCCCTCGACCCCGAGGTCGTCGCGCAGCTGCTGGTGCGGCGCGACCGCGATCCACTGACCCGGCTCACGCCGCGTGAGCGGGAGGTGTTGGAGCAGATGGCGAGTGGGCGCTCGAACGCCGGGATCGCGGCATCGCTCGTGATCACGGAGCGCGCCGTCGCCAAGCACATCAACAGCATCCTTGCGAAGCTGGACCTACCGCCCGCGGACAGCGACCACCGGCGGGTGCTCGCCGTGCTGCGATACCTGGGTGCGCTCTGACTCAGCCCGAGACGACCTCGACGTCCACGAGCACGACATCGCCGCGCTCGTCGGACGCCGGCAGGTCGACGACGGCGGTGATGGCCCAGCCGTGGTCGCCGTCGGGATCGGCGATCGTCTGCCGCACCTTCCACGCGCGGGGCATGGAGGTGTCGAGCGAGAACAGCTGCGGCCCACGGGCGTCGGCGCCCGTCTCGATGTCGTCGTAGTCCTCGTAGTAGTCGTCGAAAGCGGCGTACCAGTCGACGCCGGGGTCCATCGCGTCCAGCAGGTCGTACTCCTCCTCGGCGACGAGCTGCACGCGCCGGAACAGGGCGTTGCGCACCATGACCGCGAAGGCGCGCTCGTCGGCGGTCAGCGAGGTGGACCGTCCGATCTCCGGCGCGGAGGCGTGCGCCTTCACCGGATCCGGCGAGGTCATCTCCTCCCACTCGTCGACGAGCGAACTGTCCACGTACCGTACGAGGGCGCCCAACCAGGCGATGTAGTCCTCGAGTTCCGGCGTGCGCGCCGCCTCCGGGACGGTGTGCCGCAGCGTCTTGAAGGCGTCCGACAGGTACCGGAGCACGGCCCCTTCGGAGCGGCCGAGCTGGTACTTCGAGACCAGGTCGTTGAAGGTCATCGCGCGCTCGATCATCTCGCGCACCACGGACTTCGGCGACAGCTCGAACTGCGTCACCCACGCGTGGCCCGCCGCGTAGGTCGCGAACGCGGGCACGAGCACGTCCTCGAGGGGCTTCGGGTAGGTCACGTCCTCGAGCAGCGCCATCCGCTCGTCGTAGTCGATACCGTCCGCCTTCATCTCCGCGACGGCCGCGCCTCGTGCGGCGTTCTGCTGAGCGCGCAACACGGGCCGCGGATCGTCGAGCACCGACTCGATCACTGAGATGACGTCGAGGGCGTAGTCGGACTCCTCGGGGTCGAGCAGCTCCAGTGCGGCGAGCGCGAAGGGCGCAAGGGGCTGGTTCAGCGCGAAATCGGGCTGCAGGTCGACGGTGAGCCGCACGTGCCGGCCGAACTCGTCGGGCTCGGCGAGCTTGTCCACCACGCCGCCGGACTGGAGCCCGCGGAACAGGGTGATCGCGGTGCGGATGTGGCGCAACTGATTCCGTCGGGACTCGTGGTTGTCCTCCAGCAGGTGCCGCATCGAGGAGAAGCAGTTCTCCGGCCGCGCGATCACGTTGAGCAGCATCGAATTGGTCACGGAGAAGCGGGAAGTGAGCGGCTCCGGATCCGCGGCGACCAGCTTCTCGAAGGTGGCCTTCCCCCAGGAGACGAAGCCCTCCGGCGGCTTGCGGCGCTGAACGCGCTTGAGCTTCGCCGGATCCCCGCCGGCCTTCGCCTCGCGGCGCGCGTTCTCGATCTCGTGATCCGGTGCCGCGACCACGACGGTGCCCATCGTGTCGTAGCCGGCGCGGCCCGCGCGGCCGGCGATCTGGTGGAACTCGCGGGCGCGCAGGTGGCGGGTCCGCGTACCGTCGAACTTGGTCAGGCCCGTCAGGTAGACGGTGCGGATCGGCACGTTGATGCCGACACCGAGCGTGTCCGTGCCGCAGATCACCTTGAGCAGGCCCTCCTGGGCGAGCTTCTCCACGAGGCGTCGGTAGCGGGGGAGCATGCCCGCGTGGTGCACCCCGATACCGGACCGGATCAGGCGCGAGAGGGTCTTGCCGAAGCCCGTGGTGAACTGGAAGTCGCCGATCGCCTCCGCGATCTCCGCCTTCTGCTCCTTGCTCGCCAGTGGCAACGACATCAGTGCCTGTGCACGTTCGGCCGCGGCCTGCTGCGTGAAGTGCACCACGTAGACCGGCGCCTGGTGCGTGGTGACCAGCTCGACGATCTGGTCCTGGATCGCCATGGTGGAGTACGAGAAGTGCAGCGGTACCGGGCGTTCCGCACCCGCGACGAGCACGGTCTCCCGGCCGGTACGGCGCGTGAGGTCCTCCTCGAAGAAGGACGTGTCGCCGAGCGTCGCCGACATGAGGACGAACTGCGCGTGCGGCAGTTCGATCAGCGGCACCTGCCACGCCCAGCCGCGGTCGGGCTCCGAGTAGTAGTGGAACTCGTCCATCACCACCTGCGCGATGTCCGAGTCCTTCCCCTCGCGCAGCGCGAGGTTCGCCACGATCTCGGCGGTGGCGCACACGATCGGCGCGTCGGCGTTGACTGCGGCGTCGCCGGTCACCATGCCCACGTTCTCGGTGCCGAAGACCTCACAGAGGGCGAAGAACTTCTCGCTGACCAGCGCCTTGATCGGCGCGGTGTAGTACGTGCGCCGGCCCTGCGCGAGCGCCGCGAACTGGGCGCCCATTGCGACCAGGGACTTCCCGGAACCGGTGGGAGTGGCGACGATGACGTTCGCACCGGAGCATGCCGCGATCAGCGCCTCCTCCTGCGCGGGGTAGAGCTCGATGCCACGGCCGGTGGTCCAGTCGAGGAAGGCCTCGAAGACCGCATCCGCCGTCGGGTCGGACGGGAGCAGGTCGGTGAGGTTCACTCATCTGATTCTACGGACCGTCATCGCGGCTGTTCAGCCCAGCTCCCGCGCGGGCGGGACGACGGTGACGCCCGCCGCCGCCCGCAGGCCGTCGCGGAGGTGCGCCCGCGCCAGGCGGGCGGGTTCGGTCGATGCCAGGAAGTCGGTGAGCACGTCGAGGAACCGGTCCGGTGCCTCCGTCATCGGGAAGTGCCCGACGCCGTCGAACACCTCCACCCGTGCCTCGGGCAGCGCCGCGCGCAGCACCTCGGCGTGGGCCGACGGGATGATCGAATCGTCCGCGCCCCAGGCGATCAGGGTGGGTACCCGTGCGGTCAGGTAGCACCGATCGCGCATCGTGACGACCTGACCGCGGAGGTCGACCACCGACCGCAGCGTGCGCGAGAAGGCGTGCGGGGAGGCGGTGTTCGGCATCCGGTCGAGGGCGCGACGTAGCTGCACCGCGTCGGCGCGCAGGGGGCCCGGCAGTGCGGCGGTCGCGAGCAGCACGCCTGCCAGGACCTGCTTCGCGCCCGGAAGGGCGGTGAGTGCGACGACCTGCTCGGCGAACGGTAGCGACAGCAGGCGCAGGAGCGGCGAGACGTCGTGATCCACACCGCCGGGCGCCACGAACGCGATCCGCTCGACCATCTCCGGGTACTGGTACGAGAACTGGCCGGCCACACCGCCGCCCAGGGAGTGGCCCACGATCGTCACCCGGTCGATGCCCAGGTAGCACAGCAGGTCCCGCATCCCGTTGGCGAACGCGGCAACCGAGTAGTCTGCGCGCGGCCGGTCGGAGAGGCCGTGCCCCAACAGGTCCGGTGCGATCACGGTGAACCGGTCGGTCAATCGGCCCATCACCGGTTCCCAGACCAGGGAGTTGTCCCCGATGCCGTGCAGGAGCAGCAGCGCGGGGCCGCTGCCGCCTATCCGGTAGGCCCGACGGTGCCCGTGGATCGTGGCGAAGCACAGGTCGGGCGCGTACGGACGCGCCCGGAACGGCAGGATCTCTGGACTCATCACGGCCTCCTCACAGCGACTGCACTGCGCTGTGAAGTGTGCGCCGCCCGCGTTACGCGCGGCGGCGTCGCCGGTTACGCGGGCGTTTCGATCTGGACCTCGGCGTCGAGGTCGCGGTCGCGGCGCAGCGCGGTCTGCAGGTCGTCCTGCGTGAGGCGGGCGGGCACCGTCGAATCGACGAACTCGGTGAGGACGCGCACGAACCGCTCCGGATCCGTGCGGAACGGGAAGTGGCCGGCACCGTCGAACACCTCCAGGCGCGAGGCGGGCAGCGCGGCGTGCAGTAGGTGCGCGTGGTCGACGGGGATGATCGGGTCGTCGGAACCCCACACCACGAGAACGGGCACCGAATCCGCGATGTAGGTACGGTCCAGCATCGTCACGACCTGGCCCGACGGGTCGACGACCGCCCGCAGTGTGCGCGCGAAGGCGCGCGGTGTCCCCGCGTGCGGCAGGCCCGTGAGGACCCGGGCGCATTCCGCGTTGTCGACGAACAGTTTCAGCGGGACCCGGCCGAGGAGCCCCAGGGCCGCATTGGTGACCGGCAGCACTCCCGGCAGCGCCAGCGAGCGGATCGCGACCTCCGAGAGCGGCAGCGAGACCGCGCGCAGTACCGGGGAGACCGATCGGGTCACGCCGCCGGTGTTGACGAAGACGAGCCGTTCGACCATCTCCGGGAACTGGTAGGTGAACTGGCCGGCGATCCCGCCGCCGAGGGAGTGGCCGACCAGCGTGGCCCGCTCGACGCCCAGGTAGAGCAGGAGATCGCGCATCGCGTTGGCGAACGCGGGCAGCGAGTAGTCGGCGCGCGGCCGGTCGGAGTCCCCGTGCCCGAGGAGGTCGGGAGCGATCACGGTGTAGTGCTCGGCGAGCCGCTCGAACAGCGGCTCGAAGGTCGAGGAGTTGTCGGCCATGCCGTGGATCAGCAGGAGCGCGGGCCCGCTGCCGCCCATCCGGTACGCCCGACGGTGACCATGGATCAGCGCCGTCCGCCGGCGCACCGCGGTCACGGATTCGTGCCGTTCTCGCCCTCGTCGCCGGCCTGCTCCGCGAGGAAGGCCTCGAACTCACTCGCCAGGTCGTCACCCGTCGGGATCGCCTCGCCGTCGGCGATGAGCAACTCGCGCGGCTGCGCGACGGCCTCGTCGTACTGCTGCTCGAGGGTCTCCACGACCGACGAGATCTCGGCACTGGACGAGACCTGCGCGTCGATCTGCTCGCGCAGCCCGGCGGCCTCGACGGGGAGGTCACCGTCGGGCAGGTCGAGCCCGACCGTACTGCGCAGCGCGCCCAGCATGCCGAGCACGGCCTCCGGGTAGTCGTTCTGCGCCAAGTAGTGCGGCACGTGGACCGACAGGCCGACGGTGTCGTATCCCTTGTCGGCCATCCGCAGTTCGAGCATGCCGGCGGCGCTTCCGGGCAGGCGCATCGTGCCGTCCCAGGACCGCAGCCCCTCGCGCAGGTCGGGGTTGTTGCCGTGCGCCGTGACCGGCACCGGACGGGTGTGCGGGACCGCCATGGGGATCGCGTGCAACCCGACGACGGTGCGCACGCCGAATCGCTCGGCGAGACCCGCGACGGCGCCGACGAAGCCGTTCCAGCGCAGGTCCGGCTCGGCGCCGGCGAGCAGCAGGAAGGGCTTGCCCGCGGTGTCGCGGATCGCGTAGAGATTGAGCTCGGGCTCCTCGACGCCGGTGAATCCGTCCTCGAAGGTCATGGAGGGGCGGCGCGAGCGGTAGTCGATCAGCTCGTCGACGTCGAAGGACGCGACCAGCTCCGCGGAGAGGTTCTGCTTGAGGTGCTTGCGCAGCAGCCCCAGGGCGTGCCCCGCGTCGGCGTAGCCGTCCAGCGCGTGCACCAGCACGGGCCCGTTGCCGTCGGTGTCCGACACCGTGGGACCCGGGAACTCCAGCTCGTACATGTGGGACTGCTCGTCCATGCCACTACCTCCGTCACCGTGCTCCTCCGCCAGGAGGAACCATCAGTTTTTCACAGAGGAACAACTTCCCGACAGTTGTCCCGATTCCCCGCCGTCGCGTGTTTCTGCTCACGGCGGATTCGTCGACGCCAGGAAACGCGCCACCACCTCGGCCTCGGCGGGGGAGAGGGCGGCGGCCGCGGCCCGGATCGGGCCGAGGAAGGCACCGAAGAACCCCTCCCCGAGTGTGCGCGCTCGATCGGTGACTGCGAGCCGCACGCGGCGCCGGTCCGTCGGGTCCGGCGTGCGGGCGACGAGGCGCGCCGCGGCGAGCCGGTCGACGAGCGCGGTGCACGCCGCCGAGCTCAGGCCCAGGTGGGACCCGAGGATGCCCGGAGTGGCGGATTCTCCTGCGCGTTCGAGGTCTAGCAGCGTGACGAGGGCGCGCACGTCGGTGCCGCCCAGCGCGTGCCGCGCGCCGAAGGCCGAGATCTCGTCGTCCCAGCGCACTGCCGCGGCGCGCAGGGCGTGCACGAGGTGCTCGTTGTCGCTCACGGCGCGAATCTATCAGGTAGCTTGATCGTGAAGTATCTCGATGATCGAGAGGAATGTCGTGGGCGACGACCTCGAGGCCGCGTACGACGCGGTGGTCCGGGACTGGGGAGTGCCGGTGCGGCGGGTCACCGTCGACGGTGCGCTGGCCCGGACCCGGGTGCTGACCTGCGGGCCGGACGATGCGCCGCCGCTGTTGTGCCTGCCGGGCGGGGGCGACACCGCGGCCGTCTGGTTCGCGCAGGCCGCGGATCTGTCGCGGCGGTTCCGGGTGATCGCCCCCGACCTGCCGGGCGACGCCGGCGGAACGCAGCGGCGCGCCTTCCGCTCGCGGGGCGACTGGCCGGGCTGGATCGTCGAGGTGCTCGACGGTGTCGGGGCGTCGTCCGCGGACGTACTGGCGCACTCCTACGGCGCGCAGATCGCCGTGGCGTGCGCGCTCGCCCGGCCGGAGAGCGTCCGGTCACTGACCCTGCTCGACCCCACCGACGTGTTCGCCCGCATGCTGCCGAGTGCCCTGCTCCGGGCGGTACCGGTGCTGTTGGCACCGTCGAGAGGCCGGCAGCGCGCGCACGCGGTCTGGGAGACGCGCGGGCACTGGCCGCCCACCGCCGCGCTCGGTCGGCTCGCAGCAGCCGCCGCCGACGGCCCCCGACCGGCGTACGCGCCGCCGAAGCGGCCGCGCCCCGTCGACCTGCGTGCGCTCGAGGACCTGCCCGGCGGGGTCACCGTCGTCCTCGCGCTGCGCAGTCGGTACCACGACGGTGCCGCCCTGGCTCGCACCGTGCGGCAGCGCTACCCGTGGATGCGGATCGAGACGCTGCCCGTGTCGCACCACGAACTGCCCTTCGCCTACCGGCCCTGACGCCCCGGTCCGCCTACGAGGCGTGAGGGGTCGATGTGCGGCGTGGGCGCCCCGGTCCGCGCTACGAGGCGTGAGGGGTCGATGTGCGGCGCGGGCGCCCCGGTCCGCCCTACGACACGTGCACCGTCGGGCGGCGCTTGGCGTCGTGCTCGGCCTGCCGGAGCACCTCGTGGCAGACCGCGGCCACCTCGCCCGAGCCCTCCACGAGGTACTTGCCCATGTTGAGCACGGGGTTCATCTCCGACCACTGGAAGTAGACCTCGGGCACCACGCCGGTTTCGTCGCGGATGTACAGGAGCACGGCCGCGACGGTGTTCGCGATGCTGCCCGAACGGACCTTGAGCAGGCGGTACCCGAACTTCTCGATGCCGCGCACCTCCAGGTCCTCCTCGAAGTCCGAGGAGTCGCGCGGCCACACCTCGAGCAGGATCACCCGCGAGCGGCCGGGGATGTGGCCGAACTTACGCTCGGCGCGGACCTTGTCGCGGTACTCCTTCTTGGTGTCCACGTCGGGCTCGTGCGAGACGATGCGGATGGCGTGCTGGGCGGCGGCGTCGTCGCGGATGAATTCGAGGGCCTTCTCGTCGAAGGTGATCGACGAGGCGCGGAGCTCGAACGAGCGGCGCACGCGCGAGCCGATGGAGACCACCGCGATGGCGAGGATGAACAGCGCCGCGATCCGCACGCCGTCGGGCCGCTCGATGACGTTGTCGATCGTCGTGTAGACGAAGACCGCGGAGATGAGCCCGAAGGCCCAGGTCGCGACGGTCTGCCGTTTGCGCCGGGCCGAGATCGTCACGGCGATGGCGGCCGAGGTCATGAGGACGAGGACGCCGGTCGCGTAGGCGCCGCCCTGGGCGTTCACGTCCGCCTCGAAGATCAGGACGATGACCAGGGCGATCACCGTGAGCACCACGACCAGCGGCCGGACGGCGGAGGCCCACCGCGGTGCCATCCCGTAGCGCGGCAGGTAGCGCGGCACCAGGTTGAGCAGGCCGGCCATCGCGGACGCGCCCGCGAACCACAGGATGGCCACCGTCGAGACGTCGTAGACGGTGCCGAAGCCGTTGCCGAGGTACTCGTGCGCGAGCCAGGCGAGGGCGCGGCCGTTGGCCTTGCCGTCGGGCTCGAACTCCTTCGCCGGGATGAGGATCGTGGTCGCGAAACTGGACGTCGCGAGCAGCACGCTCATGATGACGGCCGCGGTGGTGAGGAGGCGTCCGGTGTCCCGGATGCGCTTCGCCGGGTACTCGGGCGCGTCGTTCGGGTCGCCCTTGATCTGCGGCATCACGGCGACCCCGGTCTCGAACCCGGACAGGCCGAGCGCGAGCTTCGGGAACACCACCAGGGCCACCGCGATCACCATGAGCGGGTTCGAGTGCTGCGCCCACAGCAGGTCCTGCCAGTCGACGATCCGCTGCGGCCGCTCGGCGACGTGCCACAGCGCGACGACGATCGTCACGACGTTGAGTGCGAGGTAAACAGTCACCAGCACCACCGCGGTGCCGATCGCCTCGCGGAACCCCTTGAGGAAGACCAGCCCCAGGAGGAATACCAGGCCCAGCGTGATCGGGATGTTCGCGCCGTGGAAGAACGAGGGGACGAGCGGGTTCTCGACGATGTGCTCGGCGGCGTCCGAGGACGAGAGCGTGATCGTGATGATGAAGTCGGTGGCCGCGAAGCCCAGCAGCACGAGCACGAACAGCTTGCCGCCCCACCAGGGCAGGAGCCGCTCGAACATCGCCAGCGAGCCGGAACCGTTGAAGCTCTCGCGCGAGACCCGCTTGTACACCGGCAGCGCGCCGAACAGCGTCAGTGCGATCAGCACGAGCGTGGCGATCGGCGAGACGACGCCGGCCGCGATGAACGCGATGGCCGGCTGGTAGCCGAGGGTCGAAAAGTAGTCGACGCCGGTCAAGCACATGACCTTCCACCACGGCTGCGGATGCTCCGCGTCGCTCGCGTGGGGGCCGACGTGCGTTCCCGCCCGTTCGGACATGCCGCTGAGGAACCAGTCCCGGGTGCGGTCCGAGAACCGCGGTAAGCCGATCACGCGGTTCACAGTAGCCCGCTCGGATGCGGCGTGTCGGTCGCCCGGCCGGTGGTGTCCGGTACGGGCGGTCCTGTGGACGAATCGCAGCGCACGGAACGTTTCATAACCACAGTGGGGAGCAGTGCCGCGCGGGTGCCGGAACCCGTCGCCGGTCTCCGCGAGCATTCCCCGCATGACGAATCAACGCACGACCACGGCCATGAAGATCGACTCCGTCGGCGACCTGCTCGCCGCCATTCCCGCCCTCCTGGGGTTCTATCCGGACCGCTCGGTGGTGCTGCTCGCACACGACGAGGTGACGGGGCGGATCGGTGCCACCGCACGCATCGACCTGGGGCTCACCAGAGCCGGTGATCTGCGCAAGGACTGCCGCCGGCACCTCGGGGAGGCGGTGCGCCTGCTCCGGATCCAGGGTGCCGACCGCGTGTTCTGCGTGGTGGTCGACGACCGACCGCTGGTCCGGGCCACCCCCGCGCTCCTGCAGGTGCTGCAGCAGCACGCCCGCTCCCGGAGCCTCGCGGAGCCCGACCTCGAGATCGAGGACGTGATGCTGCTGCCCCGGGTGGCAGCGGGGGAGCGCTGGGTGTGCAGGCACGGCGAGAGCGGCGCGGTCCCGGACCCGGAGAGCTCGCCGGTGATGCTGGCCGCGCTGGTCGACGGCCGCACGGTGCACCGCTCGCGGGCGGCGCTCACCGATCTGCTCGCCGAGGAGGGGCCGGGCGTGGTCGCCGATCGATGCCGGGACGCCGCAGCGTTCGAGGCGGACGACGATCCCGGGGAACTGCTCGCGGCGGTCGTCGCGGCGGCGACGGGCCAACGATCGACCGAGCTCACCGATGCCGATGTCGCGCTACTCGGCGGCGCGCTGCTCGACCTGCAGGTGCGCGACGCCGCGATGGCGTTGGCGCTCACCGTGATCGCCGACGAAGCGCGGCTGCTGTTCGCGGAACTCGCACGGCGGCTGCGCGGCACGCCACGGGCGGCCGCGGCCACGCTCGTCGCGGCATCGGGCTATCTCCGCGGCGACGGTCCCCTCACGGGCATCGCGCTCGACGCCGCGCTGGCCGCGGACCGTGGCTACCGGGCCGCGCAGTTGCTGGCGACGGCCTTCGGAGCCGGACTGCACCCGTCCGAGATGTCCGAGGCGGCCGAACTGGGGGTCGCGATGGCCCGCCGGCTCGGCGTCGAGCTGCCACCGCGGGACGCGGAGTTCCCGCTGGCGGGGTGAGCGTCAGGCGCGGCGGGCCGCGTGCGCACGGTCGCCCAGGGCCTGGGTGTACGCCCAGGCATCGGCGACGATGCCGCGCAGGTCGGTGTGTTGGGGTCGCCAGCCCAGCTCGTCGACTGCGCGCTGCGACGACGCCACGAGCACCGCCGGATCACCGGCACGCCGGTCCGCGGCGACCTCGGGGATGTCCCGGCCGGTGACCTCCCGGCAGGTGTCGATCACCTGGCGTACCGAGAAGCCCGCGCCCGAACCGAGGTTGAACACGTCGTGCTCGCCCTGCCGCGCGTGGTCCAACGCCAGCAGGTGCGCCTCGGCCAGGTCCTTGACGTGCACGTAGTCGCGGACCGCCGTGCCGTCTGCGGTCGGGTAGTCCGCGCCGAACACCGCGATGTCCTTGCGCTGGCCCAGCGCGGTCTGCAACACGAGCGGGATCAGATGGGTTTCGACCTCGCGGTTCTCGCCGAACCCCCCGTAGCTACCGGCCACGTTGAAATACCGCAGCGAGACGGCCGCGAGACCGTACGCGGTGGCGTACGACGTGATCGCCGCGTCGATCGCGAGCTTCGTCGCGCCGTAGGTGTTGGTGGGGGCGGTGCGGGTGTCCTCGGTGATCGGGACTGTCTCCGGCTCGCCGTAGGTGGCGGCCGTCGACGAGAACACCAGGCGGGGCACGCCGGCGGCCAGCATGGCGTCGAGCAGCGACAGGGTGGTCACGACGTTGCCCTGCCAGTACATGTGCGGATGCGACACGGACTCGCCCACCAGGGACTTGGCGGCGAAGTGCAGAACACCGTCGAACTCGCCGTCGGCGAGCACGGGGCGCGCGGCCTGCGCCACGTCGCCCTCGACGAAGGTCGCGCCCGCCGGCACGGCGTCGCGGTTGCCGGTGCTGAGGTCGTCGATCACCGTGACCTCGTGGCCGCGCTCGAGCAACACCTGCGTGCACACGCTGCCCACGTAGCCGGCGCCGCCGGTCACCAGGAGCTGCACGGCTGCCTAGACCGCCTCGACGAAGACGGCGTGAGCCATCTCGTCGGGCAGCTCGAAGTCCTCGTGCCCCGCCACCGAGATGACGACCGCACCGCGCTGGACGGTGACCGAGACGCGTGCGTCCGGCACCACGCCGGCCTCGCGGAAACGTGCGATGAGGTCGGTGTCCGCCTGCACGTGCTCGGCGAGCCGCTTGATCACCACGGCGGCCGGGCCGCCCTGCGGCAGGTCGGTCAGGCGCGCGGGCCGCACGGGCTCCCGGCCGACGGTGACGCCCAGCTCGGCCAGGCCCGGGATCGGGTTGCCGTAGGGCGAAGTGGTGGGGTTGCCCAGCACGTCGAGCAGGCGGCGTTCCACGTCCTCGCTCATCACGTGCTCCCAGCGGCACGCCTCGGCGTGCACGTTCTCCCACTGCAGCCCGATGACGTCCACCAGCAGCCGCTCGGCGAGCCGGTGCTTGCGCATCACCGCGATCGCGAGCTGCCGGCCCTTCTCGCTGAGTTCGAGGTGGCGATCGCCCGCCACCCGGACGAGCCCGTCGCGCTCCATGCGCTGCACGGTCTGCGACACCGTGGGACCACTCTGCTCGAGACGCTCCGCGATCCGCGCCCGGAGAGGCACGACGCCCTCCTCCTCGAGCTCGTAGATGGTCCGCAGGTACATCTCGGTGGTGTCCACCAGATCGTTCACGTGTCCAGCTCCTTCTCGTCAACGTTGAGCTTAGCCGAGACGGGCTCCCGTCCCCCGTACTTAAGGTTACCTAACTTCGAAGCGGCGCAGGAGGGCAACGACTAGGGTCGTGACTCATGGCACGGTTCCCCGACTCCCAGGTGGTCTGGGACCCCTCGGTACTCGACTACCGGTTCTCCCACTCCCACCCGATGGACCCGGTGCGGCTGCGCCTGACGATGGAGCTCTCGCGCATGCTCGGCGTGCTCGACGGCGTCGAAGTGGTGACGCCCGCGAGCTTCGACCCGATCGAACTGGGCCGCGCCCACACCGACGACTACCTGGCGGCCGTGCGCGTCGCGGGCTCCGGCCGCTCGCGGATCGACCTCAGCGGCTACGGCCTCGGCAACGACGACAATCCGATCTTCCTCCGCATGCACGAGGCGGCGGCCAGCCTGGTCGGCTCCACCCTCACCGGCGCCAAGGCGATCGCCTCCGGCCACACCACGCGCGCCGTCAACATCGCCGGCGGGATGCACCACGCGATGCGCTCGCACGCGTCGGGGTTCTGCATCTACAACGACGCCGCCATCGCGATCTCCTGGCTGCTCGACAACGGCTTCGACCGGATCGCCTACATCGACGTGGACGCCCATCACGGCGACGGGGTGCAGGCCCAGTTCTGGAACGACCCGCGCGTGCTCACCGTCTCCCTGCACGAGGACCCCCAGTACCTGTGGCCCAACACCGGCTACCCGACCGAGCTCGGCGGGCCCGAGGCCCGCGGCACCGTCGTCAACATCCCCGTGCCCGCCTTCTGTCCCGACGGCCTGTGGCTCCGCGCCTTCCACGCCGTCGTCCCCTCCGTCCTCCGTGAGTTCCGGCCTCAGCTCGTCGTGAGCCAGTGCGGCTGTGATTCGCACGCGGCGGACCCGCTCACCGATCTCTCGCTCACCGTCGACGGGCAGCGCGCCGCCATCCTCGCGATGCGCGACCTCGCCGACGAGCTGTGCGACGGCCGGTGGCTCGCCGTCGGCGGCGGCGGGTACCGGCTCGTGGACGTCGTGCCCCGCGTGTGGACCCACCTCATCGGAGCCGTGGTCGGCGTCGACATCGACCCCGCGACCCCGATCCCGCAGGAATGGCGGGACCTCGCAGCGAACGTGCCAGGAGACCAGGTCGGCGTCGTCGGTGCGCCACCGGAGACCATGGGCGAGGGTGGGGCGACCGCCTTCACCCCGTGGGAGCCCTCCTCGTACGACCCCAGCGTCGCGCCGACGGAGGCTGCCGCCGACCGCTTCATCGCCCGCGCGCGGTCCGCTGTATTCCCCCTCCACGGACTCGACCCCGAGGATCCTCGTGACTGACGTGACGCTCCTGCCGCTCTTCGCCGCTCCAGGACTCGACCCCGAGGATCCCCGTGACTGACCTCATGCCCGTCGCACATCGCCCTGCCACGCCTCGACCCGGAGGATGCTCGTGACCGACGACAGCCCGCTGTTCCCGTCCGGACCGTCCACCGATCCCTTCCCGGCACCGGTCCTGCAGGCGCCCGGGCCGTACGAGTTCCCCGCGCACTGGGTCGCGGACGTGCTCGCCTCCGACGGCGGTGTCGTGCACCTTCGGCCCGTCGTGCCCGACGACGCCGACGCCATCGTCGAGTTCCACGCCGGGCTGTCCGAACGGACGCGGTACCTGCGGTACTTCGGCCCCTACCCGGTGATGCCGGCCCGCGACGTGGCACGGATGACCACGGTCGACTATCAGAGCAGGGTGTGTCTGCTGGCGCTCCTGGGCGGGAGGATCATCGCGGTCGGCCTGTACGAGGGCCTCGCCGAGATGGGCAAGCCGACTTCGGCGGAGGTGGCCTTCGTCGTCGCCGACGAGCACCAGGGACGAGGGCTGGGCCCGATCCTCCTCGAGCATCTGGCGGGCGCGGCCGCGGAGTGCGGATTCCATCGCTTCGAGGCGGAAGTGCTGGCCGAGAACCGATACATGGTCAACGTCTTCAAGGCTGCGGGATACGAGCTCAGCCGGAACTTCGACGGCAGCGTCGTGCACGTGGAGTTCGACATCGATCCGACCGAGGCGCTGGTCGCCGTCCGCAATGCGCGGGAGCTGGCCTCGGAGGCGCGGAGCGTCCGCAACGCCTTGCAGCCCTCATCGATCGCGGTGATCGGCGCGTCCACGACCCCGGGGAAGGTCGGCCACGCCGTGCTTCGGAACCTGCTGGACGGTGGCTTCACCGGCCCGGTGTTCCCGGTGCACCGGGACCGCCGGTCGGTCGCGGGGGTCCGCGCCTATCAGTCGGTGCGCGACATCCCCGATCAGGTCGACCTCGCGGTCGTCGCGGTGCCCGCGGAGAACGTCGAACAGGTCCTGGACGACTGCCTCGCGAAAGACGTGCGGACGCTGCTGGTCGTCTCGACGGGCTTCTCCGATGCCGGGCGCGCGGGAAGTGAAGCCGAGTTCCGTCTCCGCACGGCCGTGCGCTCGCACGGCATGCGGCTCATCGGCCCGAGCGCCCTCGGTGTGGTCAACACCGACGACCAGGTCCGGCTCAACGCGACCCTGGCGCCGGTGGTCCCGGGCGCCGGGAACGTGGGCTTCTTCTGCCAGTCCGGGGCCCTCGGGATCGCGATCCTCGACACCGCGGCGAAGCGCGGCGTCGGGCTCACGACCTTCGTCTCCGCGGGCAACCGCGCGGACATGTCCGGCAACGACGTCCTGCAGTACTGGGACACCGACGACAAGACCGAGGTCGTGCTGCTCTACCTGGAAAGCTTCGGCAATCCGCGCAAGTTCGGCAGGATCGCGCGCCGCCTCGCGCGGCAGAAGCCGATCGTGGCCATCTATCAGGGCGGCCTCGACCCCGAGCGGCGCCGGCGCGGCGCTGAGGCTCTCTTCGAGAATTCGGGTGTGGTCCAAGTGGACTCGATCCCCGAACTGTTCGACTGCGCGACCTTCTTCGGCTACCAGCCTTTGCCTGCCGGCCCGAAGGTCGCGGTGATCGGGAACTCCACCGCTCTCGGGGTGCTCGCGACGCACACCGGCCGACGAGAGGGACTCGACGTGGCGCAGCCGGTCGACCTCGGTGCCGCCGCCACGCCGGAGCAGTTCGGGGCGGCGATCGACGCGGCGCTCGATGACGACGCGGTCGACGCGATCATCGCCGTCTTCGTCCCGCCCGTCGAGGCGCAGGCCGAGGCGCACGCCGCGGTTCTGCTGGACGCATCGCGCCGGCAGATCAAGCCGATCGTCTCGACCTTCCTCGCGTTCGACGGCGTCACCGAACTGCTCGCGGCCACGGACGAGGACGGTCGGCGGGTCCGGGGCTCGGTCCCGGCGTACCCCGAGCCGGAGCGTGCCGCCCGTGTCCTCGCGCACGGGTGGCGGTACGCGCAATGGCGGGCGCGGCCCGACTCGGATCTGGCCCGGCCGTGGGGGACCGACTCCCACGCCGCCCGCACCCTCGTCCGGGAGTGGCTGCCGTCCAATGAGACCGAGCACGGATCCGTCACGCTGAGCTTCGAACGCAGTGCGGAGTTGCTCGCGCTCTACGGAGTCGATGTGGTGCCCTTCGAGGTGGCCTCGAGCGCCGCGAACGCGATCGCGGCCGCGGAGCGGCTGGGTTATCCCGTGGCGGTCAAGGCGATGGGCGATCATTGGCGGCTGCGAGCGGACCTCGCGGCGGTGCGCCTCGACCTCCGGAAGCCGGATGCGGTGGCCGAGGCCTTCGTCGCGTTGCAGGAGCAGACCGGGGAGAGCACCCTGCACGTGCAGCGGATGGCGCCCAAGGGCATCGGGTGCGCCTTCGGCTACCAGAACGACGCCCGGCTGGGGCAGATGATCTCCTTCGGGCTCAGCGGCGCCGTACCGGAACTGCTGGGCGACCGCGCCTATCGCCTGTTGCCGCTGACCTACGCCGCCGCGAACGATCTGATCTCGGCGCCGCGCTCGGCGCCGCTCCTCGAGGGTTACGGGGGCGGGCAGGGCGTGGACGTCGCCGCGCTGACCGACATCCTGATCCGGCTCGCCGCCCTCGCGTACGAGGTTCCCGAGATCCGCAGCATCGACTGCCAGCCGATCCTCGCGACGCCCGACGGCATCGCGCTGCTCTCCGGTCTAGTCCGCATCGGCCACGCCGACGACATGCTCACCCAACAAGCGGAACCGCGCCGGCTGTAGCAGCCGACGCGGTTCCTTCCGTGCTGGTTCCTAGCTCGCGTACGCGCGCAGGCGGTCCGCACGCTCGCCGTTGCGGAGCTTGCTCATGACCTCGCGCTCGATCTGGCGCACGCGCTCGCGGGAGAGGCCGAACAGCTTGCCGATCTGGTCGAGCGTGCGCGGCTGACCGTCGTCGAGGCCGTAGCGCAGGCGGATGACCTGCTGCTCGCGCTCGTCGAGGGTGGCGAGCACGGAGCGGACGTCGCTGTGCATGAGCCGCGAGATGACGGCCGACTCGGCGGAGGCGGCCTCCGCATCCTCGATGAAGTCGCCCAGGGGCGCCTCCTCGTCGGAGCCGACGGGCATGTCGAGGCTGACCGGGTCCCGCGAGTGGTCCATCAGGTCGGCGATCTTCTCGGCCGGGATGCCCGACTCTGCGGCCAGCTCGGCGTCGGTGGCCTCGCGGCCCAGCTGCTGATGCAGCTCGCGGCGGATGCGGGCCAGCTTGTTCACCTGCTCCACGAGGTGGACGGGCAGGCGGATGGTGCGGGACTGGTCGGCCATGCCGCGCGTGATGGCCTGACGGATCCACCACGTGGCGTAGGTCGAGAACTTGAAGCCCTTGGCGTAGTCGAACTTCTCCATCGCGCGGATGAGTCCGAGGTTGCCCTCCTGGATCAGGTCCAGCAGGGGCATGCCGCGGCCCGTGTAGCGCTTGGCCAGCGACACCACCAGGCGCAGGTTCGCCTCCAGCAGGTGCTGGCGGGCGGACTGCCCGTCGCGGACGATGAACGCCAGGTCGCGCTTCTTCGACGCCGCCATCCGCTTCTTGGTGGCCAGCAGATGCTGGGCGTAGAGCCCGGCCTCGATCCGCTTGGCCAGCTCGACCTCGTCCTCCGCGGTCAGCAGAGCGGTGCGGCCGATGCCGTTCAGGTACACCCGCACCAGATCCGCGGCGGGGCTCTGGGCATCGAGATCGGCCTCGGTCAGCGGGGGCCGCACCCGATCAGCGGGGCGGGCGGTGCTAGCGGTGTTGACGCGGTGTGCCATGTGGCTGCCTCCTGTTCGCCGGTACATGAGGTTCAACGGACGGCGGGCGCGCAGAGTTCCCGAGCCCGGATCCTCTGACCTGCGAAAACACAGAGGTGTTCTGAGAAGTTGCTTAGAGGAAGGTTACGAAGCCGTGCCGGTGGAGATCCGCGAGCAGGCGGCGGGCCGGTTCGGCCAGATCGTCCGCGCCGGTAGCGGCCTCGAGCAGGATCACCAGGTCCTCGGTCGTGAGCTCCCCACGGCAGCCCGCGAGCAGCCGGGCGCCGGCGTCGTCGATCTCGTGGGTCCAGCGAGGGCCCGACATCCGGGTGACCCGCACCGCCACCTCGTCCCAGCCCTCGTCACCGCTGACGGACACGCGCTCGAGGGCCACGTCGTCGCCGAGCAGCGGTCGCGCGGCGTCCACATCGAGGTCCCGGAGCCGCGTCATCCGGGCGAAGTGTGCGGGTACCTCGTCGCCCAGCGGATCGTCGAACGGATGCGAGAGCTCCTCGCACACCACCTCGGACGGGCCGTCGATCGACCGCAGGAACACGAACCCGAAGCCGATGCCGGTCACCGCCGCGTCCGCGAGGTGCGCGAGCCACCGATCGGACTTCGCGCGGCCCTCGCCGACCCGCGGGTCGAGCCCCTCGTCCCGGAGCCAGGTGCCCACGTACAGCGCGGGGTCGGCCACGTCGCGCTGGAGCACCCACGCGGCGACGCCCTCGGACGGGAGCCAGGACGCCACGCGCGCCTGCCAGGCCTCGTCGTCACGGTGCACCCAGGACGCGAGCAGGGCGGCCGTCCCACCGTCCGCCAGGTGCGACGGCGCGCCGCGCACCACCAGCTCGGAGGCGCCGTCGAGGTCGAGGCCCGAATCCCGGTAGGTGTGGTCGACGCGGCCCTCGCCCACGACGAACGGGGGATTCGCGAGCAGCAGGTCGAAAGTGCGCCCCGCGACCGGCGCGAACCAGTCGCCGGTCAGAACCTCGACGTCGACGCCGTTCAAGGCCGCCGACGCCGCGGCGAAACCCGCGGCTCGCTCGCTGACATCGGTGGCCGTCACGGTGCCCGCGAACCGCGCGGCGGCGCACGCGTGCACGCCGCAGCCCGTCCCCAGGTCGAGGACGGTGCCCACGGGCCCGCGGGGCGTGGCCCGCAGCAGGGACTGGGAGGCGTGTCCCACCCCGAGCACGTGCTCGCGGTGCTGCGGGTGCGGACGCATCAGGCCGTCGAGATCGGAGACGAACCACTGCGGCCCGTCCGGCAGGTCCAGCGGCCGCAGGCTCAGCGCCGCGCGCACGCGGGACGGATCGTCCGGGTCGGGCTCGAGCAGCCCGGCCTCGACCGCCTCGTCGACGGTGACCGGGGTGAGGGCACCGTCGACCTGTGGACGGGGCACGGGCGCCGCGGCGAGGAACAATCTGATCATGACGTCGAGGGGCGCGTCGCCCGGCGCCGCGGCCTCGACGGGGCCGGGCTCGCCCCGCGAGAGGCAGCCGTACGCCGCTCCCAGGCGCTGGGAGACGGTGGATTCCGCGAAGTCGGCGGCGGCCAGCACGGGGCCGAGCCGCCGGCACAGGGGTACCAGGGCGGGGGAGAGGTGCACCTACTCGCCGTGTCCCGGGAGCGTCGTGATCGGGTGACCCTGCAGCGCGAGGCGGTCCAGCCTGCGGCGGGTGAACCGGTCCGGTGCGCCCTTGCGCTTGCGGGGCCGGTCGTTCGCGCGGATCACCGCGATCCAGGGGATCGGGATCGACCCGGCCAGCACCGCGAGCGCGACGACCCAGTTGCCGGTCGCCGAGTAGATCCAGGCGGAGATGACGAGCGCGGGGATGCGGATGGCCATGATCATGAGGTAGCGCCGCACGCGGCGCCGGTACTGATCCTCGTACGACTCCTCCGCGTCGGTGATGACGTACGTGCCGTCCTCCTGATTTCCCACCCTTCGATCGTCCCACCGCGCCTGGCAGAATGAAAGTCATGAGCACTAAGACCCTGGAGAAGCCGGACGTCGATGTCGACGCCGACACCGGCAACGACGACGACGCACCCAAGTTCTTCCACTACGTGCGGAAGAACAAGATCGCGGAGTCGGCCGTGATGGGCAATTACGTGGTGGCCCTGTGCGGGGAGACCTTCCCCGTCACCAAGTCGGCGAAGCCCGGCTCGCCCGTGTGTCCCGAGTGCAAGAAGATCTACGACCGCATGAAGAAGTAGCCCTCGGGGGCTCCGCCCCGCGAACCCCCGGAGAAGCGCTCCTGTCAGCGGGGCCCGACCCGGGGCGCCGGGCGGGGCGGCGCGGGCCGCTCCGGCTCGGGATCGGGACGCTGCCGCCGGCGGATCGGATCGGTGGCGCGGCGCAGACCCTCCGCGGCGACCCTGCCGGGGTCGGCGCCGACCTCCTTGATCTGTTCGACCACCCAGTCGCGCAGCTGGTCGGTGCGGATCTCGCGCGCGGGCCAGCGGTCCTGCAGCGCGGCGTTGAACTCGGCGCCCACCATCACGGCGAAGCCGAGGAAGAACGTGAATAGCAGGAATGCGATCGGGGTCGCGAGCGCGCCGTACGAGATGCCCCGCCCCGACGCGATGAACGACAGGTAGACCCGCAGTCCCGTCGATGCGACCAGGAAGATGAGCGCGGCGAGCGCGGCCCCCGGCAGGTGCCGGTACCAGGGCAGCGGGCGGGGAAGCGCCTGCCGGTAGAGCAGCGCCAGCCCGCCGACCAGCATCAGCACGACGAAGGGCAGGTACCCGAAGTCGATGATCTGTGCGACCGCCGGATGCCACGACGTCGGGATGTACTTGACGATGAAGGTCGGCCCCAGCGCCACCAGCGGCAGCGTGAACACCGCGATCACCAGGAACTCGACGTAGAGCAGCAGGGCGAACAGCCGCTGGAACACGGGATTGCGGACCGTGTGCTGGTCGTGGGCCATGTTGATCGAGTCGACGTACGAGGACAGCGCGGACGACCCGGCCCACAGCGCCAGGATGAAGCCGACCGACGCGACATCGCCGCGGCCCTGTTGGAGCACCCCGTCGACCATGGGGCGGATGATCTCGTCGACCACGTTGGGCGTGAACACCCGCAGACCGAAGGAGATGATCCGGTCGTGGATCACGCCGATGGTGTCCGGCCCGAACCAGGTCGCGACGTAGCCGATGAGGCCCATCAGCGCCAGGAGCAGCGGCGCCAGCGACAGCGTGGTCCAGAAGGCGGCCTGGGCGCTGTGCCCGACGATCGAATCGTCCCAGGACTTGACGACGGTGCGCCACAGCACGGCGGGCATGTCCCGCACCACGGCCCACGTGCGCAGGTGCAGCGGGGCGCGCCGCGGCCGGTCCAGGTCACGCGTGTGCGGCCCAGGATCGACCGGCCCCGCGTTCTGCGCGGGACCCTGCTGCCGGCCCGGAGCCGGTCCCTCTGCGTCGTCCATCGAGGTCCAGTCTTCCGCACCGGGGCCGATCACGCCGGAACCGGGATCGGCGCGTGTTGCGAGTAGACTCCTTCAGGGTTCACGATCGACCCGCCCGCGCTCGCAACACCTGCCGGGCGGGCTTCTCTTCGCGGTTTAGGGGTGCGTTTCTCGATGGCGGTTTCACTTCGTGTCTGGCAGCGCCGTGCGCTCACGAAGTACCTGTCCGCGAAGCCGCAGGACTTCCTCGCCGTGGCGACGCCGGGTGCCGGTAAGACGACCTTCGCGCTGCGCGTGGCCTCCGAGCTGCTCGCCGATCGCACCGTCGAGCGCGTCACGGTGGTCGCGCCCACGGAGCACCTGAAGTACCAGTGGGCCGAGGCCGCCGCGCGGAGCGGCATCAACCTCGACCCGAACTTCACCAACTCGGGCGGTAGTACCTCGTCGGACTTCGACGGGGTGGTGATCACCTACGCCCAGGTCGGCATGCATCCGTACAAGCACCACGCGCGCACCACCGCTTACAAGACCCTGGTCATCCTCGACGAGATCCACCACGCGGGCGACGCCAAGAGCTGGGGCGAGGGCGTGCGCGAGGCTTTCGAGGGCGCCACTCGGCGGCTCGCGCTGACGGGTACTCCGTTCCGCAGCGACGACAACCCGATCCCGTTCGTGACCTACGAGCCGGAGGTCGGCGGCGGCCAGCGCTCCAAGGCCGACCACGTGTACGGCTATTCGGACGCGCTCGCCGACGGGGTCGTGCGCCCCGTCGTGTTCCTGGCCTACTCGGGCCAGGCCAGCTGGCGCACCAGCGCCGGCGAGGAGTTCACGGCGCGACTGGGCGAGCCGCTCAGCAAGGAGCAGACGGGGCGCGCCTGGCGCACGGCGCTCGACCCGCACGGCGACTGGATCCCCGCGGTGCTGCAGGCCGCGAACACCCGGCTCGATCAGCTCCGTCGGGCGATGCCCGACGCGGGCGGCCTCGTGATCGCTACCGATCAGTCGACCGCCCGCGACTACGCCGAGCTGCTCGAGGAGATCAGCGGCGAGAAGGTCACCGTGGTGCTCTCCGACGATCCGACGGCGTCCAAGCGGATCTCGGCGTTCTCCGAGGGCACCGACAAGTGGATGGTCGCCGTGCGCATGGTGTCCGAGGGCGTCGACGTCCCGCGGCTCGCCGTGGGCGTCTACGCCACGAGCGCGTCGACCCCGCTGTTCTTCGCCCAGGCCATCGGGCGCTTCGTGCGACTGCGCGTGCCCGGCGAGACGGCGAGCGTGTTCCTGCCGTCGGTGCCCGTCCTGCTCGACCTCGCGGCCAAGCTGGAGGAGCAGCGCGACCACGTGCTCGGCAAGCCGCACCGGGAGTCCGACGGGCTCGAGGACGCGCTGCTCATCGACGCCAACAAGCAGAAGGACGAGCCCGGCGAGGAGGAGAAGGCCTTCGTCTCGCTGCACGCCGACGCCGAGCTCGACCAGCTCATCTACGACGGATCCTCGTACGGCACCGCGACCTTCGCCGGCAGCGACGAAGAGGCCGACTACCTGGGGCTGCCGGGCCTGCTCGACGCGGAGCAGATGCGTGCGCTGCTGCAGCAGCGGCAGAAGGAACAGGTCGACGGGCGGTCGGTGGCCGAGGAGCGGCCCGCGCCGCCGCCCGAGGCCGAGGAGCGGGCTACCGCCGGCGCGCAGCTCTCGGCGCTGCGCCGCGAACTCAACTCGCTGGTCGCCATGCACCACCACCGCACGGGCAAGCCCCACGGCGTGGTGCACAACGAACTGCGTAGCAGGCTCGGTGGCCCGGTGACCGCGATGGCCTCGGCCGATCAGCTGCGCGAGCGCATCGCAGCACTGCGCACCTGGAAGTGACCCCGGGAACGACGGAGGCGCCGCGCATCCGGAAGTAGGGCGGATGCGCGGCGCCTTCGGAAGTAGGGCGGATGCGCGGCGCCTTCGGCCGGTGCGACGACTACACGGCGAGGGGCTCGCCGACGACGGTCGCGCCCTGCGCATCGAGCTTCGCCCGGTGCTCCGTGAAGTGATGGCCGCAGAACAGCAGCTCGAAGCCCGACGGGAGAACCGCTCGGACCTGGGCGGCCGCCGCGCAGCGATCGCAGCGATCGGACGCGGTGAGGGGAGCGAAGGCATCGCCCGCGGGGGCCTCTGAAGTGACAGTGTTCGTCATGATTCCTCCGTTCCTAGGTGAACCGTTCTTACATCTCTTTATACGTTCGAGGGTACCGATTTGTTCCACCGCATCCGGGAGGTGGGCGGCATGTTCTCCGAGGGTGAACAGAACCGGTTGAGCGGGCCCCTAGGCTGGGCGATGTGACGCCGCTGTTGATCCCCGCGATGTTCGTGATCGGGGCGATCAGCCAGTACGTGGGCGCATCGCTCGGCGTCGGCCTGTTCGAGACGCTCTCGCCCGTCGCGGTGGCGTGGTTGCGCGGCGCGGGGGCGGGCGTGATCCTGCTGGTCGCGCTGCGACCTCGCCGCCGGGACTGGTCCGCCGCGCGCCTGCGTGTCGCCGCCCTGTTCGGCACGGTGACGGTGCTCATGAACATGGCCTTCTACGAGGCGATCGCGCACATCGACCTCGGTACCGCCGTCGCGATCGAGTTCCTCGGGCCGATCTCCGTCGCCGTCGCCGGGTCGCGGCGCACCGTCGACCTGCTCGCCGCCGCGGCGGCGCTGATCGGGGTGGTGTGCGTGGCGGGCGTGAACATCGGTACGGTGTCCGGACCCGACGGTGCCGTCGGCGTCGGGTTCGCGCTGCTCGCGGCGGCCCTCTGGGCCGGGTACATCGTGATCGGCAAGCGCGTCGCGGACGCCGGCGGCGGCATCGAGGGGCTCGGCGTGGGGCTGGCGGCCGGTGCGGTGGTGCTGGCCGTGCCCGGTCTGGCCCCCGATCTGCTCAGTCGCTCCGGATCCTTCCTGCACTGGGAGGTGTGGGGCCTGGGGCTGGGCCTCGGCCTGCTCAGCTCGGTGGTCCCGTACGTCCTGGACCAGGTGGTGCTGGGACGGGTCGGCCGAGCGCGGTTCGCGTTGCTGCTCGCACTGCTGCCGGTCACGGCGACCGGCGTCGGCGCGGTGATGCTGGGCCAGCGCCCGGGCTGGATCGAGGCGGTCGGAATCGCACTCGTCGTGATCGCCATCGTCGTGACCTCGCGGGACGCGCGTCCGCAGGCGGCCGAGACCGGATCGGGTGGTTAGTCCGTCGCACATCCTGGCGGGGGATCGGGTTAGATGCGGGTATGCGTAGCGACGATGCCTTCGATCACGCCCACCCGCATCGCACGGACCGGGACCCGTTCGGCCGGCCCGGGTTCGACCGCCGGCGCTTCCTCGCCGGGTTCGGCGTGCTGGCGGGTGCCGGCGTGCTCGCCGCCTGCGGCGTCACCGGGCCGGGCGGCGGACCGTCGACCTCCGCCGCCCCGCCGCGTCCCCTGACCGGCCCGGATCTCTCGGGCGTCGCCCCGGGCGTACGGCCGCAGGACGACCTGTTCCGGCACGTCAACGGCGCGTGGTACGAGGGCTTCACGATTCCGGCGGACAAGGCATCGTTCAACACCTTCACCGACCTGTCCGACCGGGCGCTCGACCAGCTCAGGACCATCATCGAGAGCATCAAGGATCCGCGCACGCGCAGCGCCGAGGCGAAGATCCGCGACGTGTACGACTCGTTCATGGACACGGCCCGGATCGATGCGGCGGGCGCCGATCCGATCAAGCCCGATCTCGAGGCGATCGACAAGGCCGCCGACAAGGACGCGCTGCTCGACGTGAGCGGCGCGCACCAGAAGCAGGGTGTGGCCGGGCTCGTCGGTTACTACGTCGACACCGACCAGAAGGACTCGTCGAAGTACGTGCTCAATCTGGTGCAGTCCGGCATCGGCCTGCCCGACGAGGCGTACTACCGGGACGCCAAGTACGCCGAGGTGCGCGACAAGTACCGCGCCTATCTCGAGAAGGTCGCCTCGCTGGCGGGCCTATCGGACCCGCCCGGCATCGCCGCTCGCGTGCTCGCCTTCGAAACGTCGGTGGCCAAGGGGCATTGGGACCGGGTCCGGTCCCGCGACGCCACCGCGACCTACAACCCGCACCCGTGGCAGGACCTGGGCAAGCTGGCGCCCGGGTACGACTGGGACCGGTGGCAGAGGGCCGTGGGGATCAAGGCCGACGACGCGAAGAACGTCGTCGTGGCGCAGCCGAGCTTCCTCACCTCGGCGGCCAAGCTGTGGGCGGACACCGACCTGAGCACCCTCAAGGACCACGCCCGGATCCAGGTAGTGCGGGCCTACGCCGCCTATCTCGCCGCGCCGATCGTGACGGCCAACTTCGAGTTCTATTCGACGGCGCTGAGCGGCGTGGAGCAGCAGCGTGATCGGTGGAAGCGCGGCGTGGCGGTGGTCGAGGGCGCCCTCGGCGAGGCGCTGGGGGAGCTGTACGTCAAGAAGCACTTCCCCGCCGACGCGAAGAAGCAGGCCGAGCAGCTGGTGGGCAACCTGCGCAGCGCCTACCGCGCCAGCTTCGAGGACCTCGACTGGATGACGCCGGCCACCCGGCGGGCCGCAGCGGCGAAACTGGAGAAGATCCGCACCAAGATCGGCTATCCCGATCAGTGGCGCGACTACGCGGACCTGAGGACGGACTCGAGATCGATCGTCGACAACGTCCGCGCGTCCGGCGAGTTCGACAACGCCTACCAGCTCGCGAAGCTCGCCAAGCCGGTGGACAAGGGCGAGTGGCTGATGACGCCGCAGACGGTCAACGCCTACTACAACCCCGGTATGAACGAGATCGTCTTCCCGGCGGCGATCCTGCAGTCGCCGTTCTTCTCCCCGGATGCGCAGCCCGCGGTCAACTACGGCGGGATCGGCGCGGTGATCGGGCACGAGATCGGTCATGCCTTCGACGACCAGGGGGCCAAGTACGACGGTGACGGCAACCTCAAGGACTGGTGGGAGCCGGCCGACCGGACGGAGTTCGAGAAGCGGACGAAGGCGCTCATCGCGCAGTACGACGCACTCGTGCCGGCGGGCCTCCCGCCGGAGAACAAGGTCAACGGGTCGCTCACGGTGGGGGAGAACCTCGCCGACCTCGGCGGCCTGTCGATCGCCGTGGCCGCCTACCGGATCGCCGTCGCCAACCGCGACGCCGGGACCGAGGGGGCCGCCAGGGCGAGCATCGCACCGTCGGCGAGTGCGGGGCCGAGCGCGGCACCGTCGGGCAGTGCGGCACCGGCGTCCGGGCCGGACCTGACGCCCCTGTTCCTGAGCTGGGGACGGATCTGGCGCAACAAGGCCCGGCAGGCCGCGGCGATCCAGTCCTTGGCGACGGATCCGCACGCGCCCAACGAGTTCCGGTCGAACCAGGTGGTCAAGAATGTCGGCGCGTTCGCGGACACCTTCGGGGTCCGCGCGGGCGACGGCGAGTGGCTCGATCCGAAGGACCGGGTCAAGGTCTGGTGACCCGGAACCGCCACGTCCAGTTCGCGGTGCGGCGGCGGATCGACGGGATCCGGGTCACGGGGTAGAGCAGGTAGCCGAGCAGGACCGCGCGCAGGTGCCCGAGGGTGGAGTAGAGCCCGAAGAAGGGCATGGTCAGCTGCACCAGGATCGGTAGGGCGACCATCGCCGCTGCGCGCCAGCGCCACGCCGTGATCCGGTAGACCATGAGCCCGGCCAGGCAGAGGCTGCCGTAACTCACACCCACGTCGATCATGCCCTGCACGTCGAGGTCGTCGGTGATGATCCCGTGCGCGAGAAGCCGGTTCGCGGACAGTACCGAGATCAGCGAGGCGGTCGCGCTGCCGGCGAAGTACACGGCGGGCATCCCCACATGGCCCAGCCACCGCTCGGCGGGGCCGAGCACCACCAGGGTCATCAGCGTGACGAACGGGATGTCGACGGGATCGATCCACAGCGCGGAGGTGACCAGCGACTGCAGTGGGTGCGAACCGAACTGATCGAGATTGGTGCTGTGGGCCTCGAGGACCTGCTCGCCGAGGCTGCGCGGCAGCCCGAGCAGCATCACGGTGTTGGCCATCACGACCAGCCACATGAGGGCGGCGACGGGACTCGCCCGCACCCACGCGCGCGCGTACCGGGCGGTGCCGAGCATGCGCTCGGAGCCCGGCCCGGTACGCCGCACGTTCCACACCGCGGCCCCGAAGAGCGCGACCGCGACCAGGCCGATCAGCAGGTCCATGCGCTCAGTCAAGCACCGCGGCGCACAGGCGTCGCTACAGCCCCATGTCTTTGGCGATGATCGTCTTCATCACCTCGGACGTGCCGCCGTAGATGCGGTTGACGCGGTTGTCGGCGTAGAGGCGGGCGATCGGGTACTCGTTCATGTAGCCGTAGCCGCCGTGCAGCTGCAGGCAACGGTCGATGATGTCGGACGCGGCCTCGGTGCAGAACAGCTTGAGCGAGGCGGCGTCGGCGGCGGTCAGCTTGCCGGCGTCGTGCAGCTCGATGCCGCGGTCCACGCTGGATTCCATCGCGTCGAGCTTCGCCTTGCACGCCGCGAGCTCGAACTTGGTGTTCTGGAACGAGGCCACCGGCTTGCCGAAGATGTTGCGCTGCTGCGTGTAGTCCTGCGCGAACGCGATCGCGGCCTTGGCCTGGGCGTACGCGCCGTTGGCGATCGACAGGCGCTCCTGCGGCAGGTTCTGGCCGAGGTAGCCGAAGCCCTGGTTCTCCTCGCCGAGCAGGTCCGAGGTAGGCACCTTGACATCGGTGAACGACAGCTCCGCCGTGTCCGAGACCTTCAGGCCCAACTTGTCGAGCTTGCGGCCCACCTCGTAGCCGGGCAGCGTGGTGTCGACCACGAACAGGGAGATGCCGTAGCGGCGGTCCTCCGCGGTGGCGGGCGAGGTGCGTGCGCACACGATCACGCGGTCGGCGTTGACGCCACCGGTGATGAAGGTCTTGGAGCCGTTGAGCACGTAGTGGGTGCCGTCCTCGGACAGTTTGGCGGTGCTCTTCATGCCGGCCAGGTCCGAGCCGGTGCCGGGCTCGGTCATGGCGATGGCGAACATGTTGGTGCCCTCGACGAAGCCGGGCAGCCAGCGCTCCTTCTGCTCCTGGGTGCAGTACTTCATCAGGTAGGGCAGGCAGAGGTTGACGTGCACACCGCTGCCGCCGAAGGACACGCCCGCCCGGGCGCATTCCTCGGCGATGATCGCCTCGTACTTGAAGGTGTGCTCGCCGGCGCCGCCGAACTCCTCGGGCACCTCGATGCCGAACACGCCCAGCTCGCCGAGCTTGCGGTAGAACTCCTTCGGCACGATCCCGTTCGCGTACCACTCCTCGTAGTGGGGAACGACCTCCGCCTCGATGAACGAGCGAAGCGTGTCGCGGAAGGCCTCGTGGTCCTCGGTGTAGATGGTGCGCAGCATGGTGTTCTCCTTCGGTTCTACTGCTGTGTGTCCAGTGTCGTTGCACCGACGGTGCGCAGGGCCAGGTCGGCGTAGAAGTCGCCGATCTGCTCCGGGGTGATCTCGCCGCCGTCGTGGTACCAGCGGCCGATGTCGATACCGCTGGACAGGACGGCGATCGTCGCCATCCGCGGATCGGGGGTGTCGAACGAGCCGTCGGCGACGCCGGCGTCCACGATCGCGCGCATGCGCCGGGTGATCTCGCGGCGCAGGGCGCCGATCTCGGCGCGGTGCTCCTCGGTGAGGGCGTCGAGTTCGTAGTTGACGACGCGCACGCTGGTGTGCGCGGTCGCGTGGTGGGTGGCGAATGCGCGGACGGCGCGGGCCAGCCGGTCGGCGGGGGAGTCCGCGGCGTCGTCGACGTCGTCGATCGCTTCGATGATCCGCTGGTGTCCGACCTTCGAGAGTTGATGTAGCAGTTGCTCTTTGGACTTGTAGTGCACGTACACGGCGGCGGGGCTCATGCCTGCCGCTGCGGCGATGTCGCGGGTGGTGGTGCCGTGGAATCCACGTTCGGCGAAGGCGGCCGCGGCGGCCGCCAGCAGGCGGGCCCGGGTGGCGTCCGCGCGGGACGGTGCGTCGGGTTCGGTCATCGTCTTCCCTTCCGGGTGTGCCACCGCGCAGTGGTCTGCCTATTGTGAACGGGACCACAGCGGCGGGCGGATTGACGCTCGCGACGTAGTGGTGCAGAGTGGATGCTACACCGCTAAGCGAGCGCTTAGTTACTTATGGTTCGAACTCGGAGGTCTCACATGCCCGAAGCCGTCATCGTCTCCACCGCGCGGTCGCCCATCGGCCGCGCCGCGAAGGGCTCCCTGAAGGATGTCCGACCGGACGACCTGTCGGTCCAGATGGTGCGTGCCGCGCTGGCCAAAGTTCCGGAGCTGGACCCGCGCGACATCGACGACCTGATGTTCGGATGCGGCCAGCCGGCCGGTGAGTCGGGCTTCAACATCGCCCGTGTCGTGGCCGTCGAGGCCGGTCTCGATCATCTGCCCGGAGTCACCGTCAACCGGTACTGCAGCTCGAGCCTGCAGACCACCCGGATGGCCTTCCATGCCATCAAGGCGGGCGAGGGGGACGTCTTCCTCTCGGGCGGCGTCGAGACCGTGAGCCGCTACATCAAGGGCAACGCCGACGGTCTGCCGGACACCAAGAACGCCCTGTTCGCCGACGCCGAGGCGCGCACCGCGACCTTCGCCGCCGGTGGGCAGACCTGGGTCGATCCGCGCGAGAACGGCCTCCTGCCCGATGTCTACATCGCCATGGGGCAGACCGCGGAGAACGTCGCTCAGTTCAAGAACGTCAGCCGCCACGACCAGGACGAGTGGGGTGTGCGCAGCCAGAACCGCGCCGAGGCCGCCATCGCCTCGGGCTTCTGGGCCAAGGACATCACCCCCGTCACGCTCGCCGACGGCACCGTCGTCAGCACCGACGACGGGCCGCGTGCAGGCGTCACCTACGAGGGCATCGCCGGGCTCAAGCCCGTCTTCCGTCCGGACGGCACCGTCACGGCCGGCAACTGCTGCCCGCTCAACGACGGTGCCGCCGCGGTCTTGATCATGTCGGACACCAAGGCCAAGGCGCTGGGCCTCACGCCGCTCGCCCGTATCGTCTCCACCGGCGTCACGGGCCTCTCGCCCGAGATCATGGGGCTGGGCCCCGTCGAGGCGTCGAAGCAGGCGCTGCAGCGCGCGGGCCTGTCCATCGGCGACATCGACCTGATGGAGGTCAACGAGGCCTTCGCGGCGCAGGTGATCCCGTCGGTCCGCGACCTGGGCATCGACGCCGACAAGGTGAACGTCAACGGCGGCGCGATCGCCGTCGGTCACCCGTTCGGCATGACGGGTGCGCGGATCACCAGCACGCTCATCAACTCGCTGCAGTGGCACGACAAGCAGTTCGGCCTCGAGACGATGTGCGTCGGCGGCGGCCAGGGCATGGCGATGATCATCGAGCGGCTCAGCTGATCCGCCGCTGAACCGCTCTGGGGCGGCCCGTGCCTTTCGCGCGGGCCGCCCCGTCGTTTCCGGGGGCCTGCGGCGAGCGCGTTCAGTACTGTGTGAGAAGAGTCACAGAGCTGCGTACTCCGGAGGGGTCGTCATCGTGCGAGGTGTGTCCTAAGCTACAAACTAAGCGAGCGCTTAGTCAGTTTGAACGGAAGGTGTGCAGCATGACCCGATTCGCCGGGAAGACCGCAATCATCACGGGAGCCAGCCGGGGTATCGGCCTGGCCATCGCTCAGCGGCTGGTGGCCGACGGTGCGAAGGTCGTCATCACGGCCCGCAAGCGGGAGGCGCTCGACGCCGCCGTCGCCGAACTGGGCGGCCCGGAGGTCGCGGTCGCGGTGGCCGGCTCGGGCGACGACGCGGAGCACCAGGACCAGGCGATCGCCGCCGCGATCGAGACCTTCGGCAGCGCGGACTTCTTCGTCAACAACACCGGCATCAACCCGGTCTACGGCCCGCTCATGGACCTGGACACCGACGCGGCGCGCAAGATCTTCGAGGTCAACGTGCTCTCGACCCTGTCCTGGACCAAGAAGGTCTACGCGGCGTGGCAGAAGGAGCACGGCGGCGCGATCGTCAACGTCGGCTCGGTCGCCGGACTGCGCCCCGCGCCCGGCATCGCCTTCTACGGCGTCACCAAGGCCGCCGTCATCCACCTCACCGAGGAGCTCGCCGTCGAGCTCGGCCCGGACATCCGCGTCAACGCGGTCGCGCCGGCCGTCGTGAAGACCCGCTTCGCCGAGGCCCTGTACGAGGGCCGGGAGGAGCAGGTCTCCGCGGCGTACCCGCTCAAGCGGCTCGGCGTGCCCGACGACATCGGCTCGGTCGTCGCCTTCCTGCTCTCGGACGACGCCGCCTGGATGACCGGTCAGACGCTCACCGTCGACGGCGGCGTCCTGCTCACCGGGGGGGTCTAGACCATGCCCGCCTTCGATCCCAACGGCCGCGGCGTCGTCGTCACCGGCGCCGGCAACGGCATCGGTGCGGCGCTGGCACGGGAGCTCGCCGCCCGCGGCGCCCGCGTCGTGGCCTCCGACATCGATGCGGACGGTGCCGCGCGCACCGTCGCCGAGATCGCGGCGGCCGGCGGCACGGCGCACGCCGTGACCGGTGACGCGGCCTCTGAGGAGGGCGTCGCCGCTCTCATCGCGACCGCCCGTCGCGAGCTCGGCACGATCGACGCCTGGTACGCGAACGCGGGCGTGGATCGCGGTCGCGGTCTCGACACGCCCGAGTCCGAGTGGGCGCTCTCGCTCGACGTCAACGTGATGGCGCACGTGCGCGCCGCCCGTCTGCTGGTCCCGGAATGGGTAGCTGCGGGCGAGGGGCGGTTCGTGGTCACCGCCTCGGCAGCGGGCCTGCTCACGATGATCGGTGCCCCCGCGTACTCGGTCACCAAGCACGCGGCCGTGGCCTTCGCCGAATGGCTGTCGGTGACCTACCGCCATCAGGGCGTCGTGGTGCAGGCGATCTGCCCCCAGGGGGTCCGCACCGGAATGCTCGAGCGCTCCGGCGAACTGGAGGAGCTGCTCAGCCACGACAGCGCGCTGGACCCCGGTGACGTCGCGACCCTGGCCGTCGACGCGCTCGGCGGCGACGACTTCCTGATCCTCCCGCACCCCGAGGTGGCGGGCTACTACGCCGCCCGCGCGACCGCCACGGACAAGTGGTTGCACGGCATGAACAAGCTGCAGCAGCGGTTCGAGACGAAGGAGAACGAGCGATGAGGGCTTGGCAGGTACAGGAACTGGGCGAGCCGCTCGCGGTGCTGCGCGAGGCGGACCTCCCGACGCCCGCACCCGCCGCGGGCCAGGTCGTGGTGCGCACCTTCGCGACGGCGGCGAACTTCCCCGATGTGCTCATGTGTCGCGGCCTCTACCAGGTCAAGCCGGACCTTCCGTTCACGCCGGGCGTCGAGCTGTGCGGCGAGATCACCGCGCTCGGCGAGGGCGTCGACGGTTTCGCCGTGGGCGACCGCGTCCTCGGCGGCGCGGCGCTGCCCGCCGGCGGGTTCGCGGAGTACGCGGTGTTGAACGCAGCACAGACCTTCGCGGCCCCGGCATCGCTGGACGACGCGCAGGCGTCCTCGCTGTTCATCGGCTATCAGACCGGCTGGTTCGGCCTCCATCGCAGGGCGCACCTGCAGCCCGGTGAGACGCTGCTGGTCCACGCGGCGGCCGGCGGCGTCGGTAGCGCGGCGATCCAACTCGGCAAGGCGGCCGGCGCGAAGGTCATCGGCGTCGTCGGCGGCGAGGCCAAGGCGGAGGTCGCCCGCGCGCTGGGCGCCGACATCGTGATCGACCGGCACACCCAGGACTTCGTGGAGGTGGTCAAGGCCGAGACCGGCGGCCGCGGCGCCGACGTGATCTACGACCCGGTCGGCGGCGACACGTACCAGCGCTCCACCAAGTGCATCGCCTTCGAGGGCCGGATCCTCATCATCGGTTTCGCCGGCGGCACCATCCAGGAGGCCGCGCTGAACCACGCCCTCATCAAGAACTACTCGATCGTGGGGCTGCACTGGGGGTTGTACAACGCGTACGACCCCGCCGCCATCCAGCAGTGCCATACCGAGCTGACCGCGCTCGCCGACAAGGGGCTGGTGAATCCGCTGGTGAGCGAACGGCTCTCCTTCGACGAGGTGCCCGACGGGCTGCAGCGCCTCGCCGACGGCACCACTGTGGGCCGCGTCGTCTACCAGGCGGACCGGTGAGCGGCCGCGAGGTCGACGCCGCCGCCGGACGCGAGATCGACGCCGTCCTGTTCGACTTCGGCGGCGTCCTGACCGTGCCCATGCGCGGCCCGATACAGGCGTGGCTCTCAGCGGAGGACATCGTGCCCGCGTCGTTCACGGCGACCCTCAAGGCCTGGCTCGGCCGGGACGCCCGGGCGGACAGCCCCATCCACCGGTTGGAGACGGGGGCGCTGCCCGAGGCGGACTTCGACGTCCTGTTCGCCGCCGCACTGAGTACCCGCAGCGGCGCCCCCGTCGACTCCGACGGCCTGCTGCGGCGCATGTTCGCCGGCGCGCGGGAGGAACCGGCGATGTGGGAGCTCGCGGCGGACCTGCGCGACGCGGGTGTCACCGTCGGGCTGCTCTCCAACAGTTGGGGGAGCGGCACGGCGTACCCTCGCGACCGGCTGGCGGAGCTCTTCTCGACCGTGGTGATCTCGGAGGAGGTGGGGCTGCGCAAGCCCGACGCCGAGATCTATCGCGTCGCCCTCGACCGGCTCGGCGCCGCCGCGGCGCGCACCGCGTTCGTCGACGACGCACAGCCCAACCTCGACGGTGCGCGAGCGCTCGGCATCGTCGGAATACTCCACACCGACCCCGGAACCACCCGGGCCGCGCTGGCCGACCTCGTGCCCGCGCTCGCCCGCCGCACGTCCCCACAGAAGGAGTTCTCATGACCCAGCGCATCGCCATCGTGACCGGAGCCGCCCGCGGCATCGGTGCCGAGGTCGCGGCCCGCCTCGCCTCCGACGGCCACGCCGTCGCCGTGCTCGACCTCGACGAGGCCGCCTGCCAGGAGGTCGCCGACCGGATCACCGCCGCCGGCGGCCGTGCGATCGGCGTCGGCGTCGATGTCTCGGACGAAGAGAGGGTGACCACCGCGGTGTCCCGCGTCGCCGAGGAGCTGGGCCCGCCCACGATCCTCATCAACAACGCCGGCATCATCCGCGACAACCTGATCTTCAAGATGACCGTCTCCGACTGGGATTCGGTGATGGGCGTGCACCTGCGGGGTGCCTTCCTGATGTCGCGCGAGGTACAGAAGTACCAGACCAAGGAGGGGTGGGGCCGCATCGTCAATCTGTCGTCGACCTCGGCGCTCGGCAACCGCGGCCAGGCCAACTACTCGGCCGCGAAGGCCGGTATGCAGGGCCTGACGAAGACCCTCGCCCTGGAGCTGGGTCGGTTCGGCGTCACCGCCAACGCGATCGCTCCGGGCTTCATCGCCACGGACATGACCGCCGCCACCGCGGAGCGCATGGGAGTCTCGTTCGAGGACTTCAAGACCGCTGCGGCCAAGGAGATCCCGGTGCAGCGCGTCGGCCTGCCCGCCGACATCGCCCACACCGCCAGCTTCTTCGCGAGCGAGGGCGCAGGCTTCGTCTCCGGCCAGGTGGTCTACGTCGCCGGCGGACCGAAGGACTAGGGGCACACCATCATGCGGGTACTCAACGGACTCGAGGAGTTGCAGGCGGCCGTTGGCGAGCACCTCGGCTACAGCGACTGGGTCGAGATCGACCAGAAGCGCATCGACATGTTCGCCGAGGCGACCGGCGATCACCAGTGGATCCACGTCGACCCGGAGAAGGCGAAGGCCGGACCGTTCGGCACGACCATCGCCCACGGCTACCTCACCCTCTCGCTGATCCCCATGCTGACGTGGCAGATCTACACCGTCGAGGGCACGAAGATGGGGGTCAACTACGGCAGCAACAAGGTTCGCTTCCCGGCTCCGGTGCCCGTCGGGTCCCGGGTGCGCGCCGGCGTCGAGCTGCTGTCCGTCACCCCGGGCGGCGGTGGCCAGCAGGTGATCGCGAAGGTGACCATCGAGATCGAGGGCGGCGACCGCCCGGCGTGCGTCGGCGAGATCGTCTCGGTGGTGGTGTTCTGATGACGCAGCAGCATCCCGGACTCGACCTCGACGTCCTCGGCTCCTGGCTCCCGCAGCACGTGCAGGGCGCGGGCTCGGACCTGACGGCCGTTCTCATCGCGGGCGGCAAGTCCAACCTCACCTACCGCGTCTCCGACGGTGCCTCCTCCTGGATCCTGCGCCGCCCGCCCGTCGGCAAACTGTTGGCCACGGCGCACGACATGGGCCGCGAGTACCGGATGATGTCGGCGCTCGGCGGTACCGCCGTGCCCGTCCCCGTGATGTACGCGTTCTGCGACGATCCCGAGGTGCTCGGGGCTCGGTTCTACCTCATGAGCGAGATCGACGGTGTGCCCTACCGGCGTGCGTCCGAGCTCGAGGCGCTGGGCGCCGACCGCACCCGCGCGATCTCCGAGCGGCTCGTGGACACCCTGGTGGAGCTGCACCACGTCGATCCGGCGAGCGTCGGTCTCGCCGACTACGGCCGCCCCGAGGGCTTCCTCGGCCGGCAGGTGCAGCGCTGGCGCAAGCAGTTCGCCGCCGCGCACACCCGCGAGCTGCCCAAGGTCGACGAGCTGTTCTCGGCGCTCGAGGCTCGGGTCCCCGCGGACGCGACGCCCGGAATCGTGCACGGCGACTACCGGCTCGACAACGTGCTCGTGACCCCGCAGGACGAGCCCGGCGCCGTCGTCGACTGGGAGCTCGCGACCATCGGCGACTCGCTCACCGACCTCGCCCTGATGCTGGTCTACGGCCGGCTCGCGAAGATCTCCGCGGGCACCGTCAGCGATGTCTCGGAGGCTCCGGGCTTCCTCAGCGAACAGCAGATCATCGACCGCTACGCCGCCGGGTCGAGCCGCGACCTCGGCGACCTCGGCTTCTACATCGCCCTCGCGAGCTTCAAGCTCGCCGGCATCGTCGAGGGCATCCACTACCGCTACGTCAACGGCCAGACCGTGGGCGAGGGCTTCGCCGAGGCCGGGCAGGCCGTGAACCCGCTGCTCGACGCCGGACTCGACGCACTGAAGGAGAACTGACATGGAATTCGGGTACGACGCCAAGACCACCGAGCTCATCGGGCAGGTGGCCGACTTCATGGACAGCCACGTCTATCCGGCGGAGGAGACCTTCCACCGCCAGCTGGCCGAGCTGGATGACCGCTGGGCCTGGGACAGCGTCCCGGTGCTCGGCGAGCTGCGCGCCGAGGCCCGCAGCCGGGGCTTCTGGAACTTCTTCCTCCCGGGCGAGAACGGTGCGGGCCTGACCAACCTGCAGTACGCGCCGCTCGCCGAGATCACCGGCCGCAGCCTGCATCTCGCGCCCGCCGTGTTCAACTGCGCCGCGCCCGACACGGGGAACATGGAGGTGCTCAACGAATTCGGCACCGCCGAGCAGAAGGAGAGGTGGCTGACGCCGCTGCTGAACGGCGACATCCGCTCCGCCTTCGCGATGACCGAGCCCGACGTCGCCAGCTCCGATGCCACCAACATCGGCCTGTCGATCGTCCGCGACGGCGACGACTACGTGATCAACGGCCGCAAGTGGTGGATCACGGGCGCGATGAACCCGAACTGCGCGGTCTTCATCGTCATGGGTAAGACCGCCCCCGATGCCGAGCGCCATCGCCAGCAGTCGCAGATCCTCGTGCCGCGAGACACCCCCGGCCTCGAGGTGCTGCGCGGCATGCAGGTGTTCGGCTACGACGACAACAACCACGGCGGCCACGCCGAGCTCCGGTTCACCGATGTGCGCGTCCCCGCGACGAACCTCATCGGCGAGGAGGGCGACGGTTTCGCCATCGCGCAGGCGCGCCTCGGGCCCGGCCGCATCCACCACTGCATGCGTTCGATCGGTGTCGCCGAGCGTGCGATCGAGATGATGTGCGATCGGGTCTCGGGGCGCACCGCGTTCGGCAAGCCGCTGTCCGAGCAGGGTGTGATCCGCGACTGGATCGCCGAGTCCCGCGTGCGGATCGAGCAGTTGCGCCTGCTCGTCCTCAAGACCGCGTGGCTGATGGACACCGTGGGCAACCGTGGCGCGCACACGGAGATCCAGGCGATCAAGATCGCCACCCCCCAGACGGTGCAGTGGATCCTCGACAAGGCCATCCAGGCGCACGGCGCGGGCGGTCTCTCGCAGGACTTCTCGCTCGCCGAGGCGTACGCAGGGATCCGCACCCTGCGATTCGCCGACGGCCCGGACGAGGTGCACAAGAACTCGCTGGCCCGGGCGGAGCTCAAGCGCGTCGCCGCCAAGAAGGCGCAGTGACGGCGCCGGGCCCGGAGGAACTCGCCCGGAAGGTCGACGACTTCCTCGCCGCGCACCCTCCGGCCACGACGGATCCGCTCGAGTTCCTCCGGGCCCGGTACGACGCGGGTCTGGCGTGGGTCGCCTACCCCGAGGGGCGCGGCGGCCTGGGCCTGTCGAGGTCGTTGCAGCAGGCGGTGGACGCCCGCTTCGCGGCGGCCGGCGCGCCCGACAATCGCAGCCACGTCAACGGGATCGGCCTCGGGATGGCCGCGCCGACCATCCTGGCCTTCGGCACGCCCGAGCAGATCGACCGCTTCCTGCGGCCGCTGTGGACCGGCGAGGAGATCTGGTGCCAGCTGTTCAGCGAGCCCGGCGCGGGCTCCGACCTCGCGGGCCTCGCCACTCGCGCGGTGCGTGACGGCGACGACTGGATCGTCACCGGCCAGAAGGTGTGGACCTCGGGTGCGCACAACGCGCAGTGGGCGATCCTCGTCGCCCGCACCGACCCGGATCTGCCGAAGCACAAGGGCTTGAGCTACTTCCTGTGCGACATGTCCGACCCGGGCATCGACGTGCGGCCACTGCGGCAGATCACCGGCGAGGCCGAGTTCAACGAGGTCTTCCTCGAGGGCGTCCGCATCCCGGACGGCCACCGCCTCGGCGCCGTGGGGCAGGGGTGGCAGGTCGCGAACGCCACGCTCAACAACGAGCGGGTCGCCATCGGTGGCCGGGCGTCGCGGCGCGAGAGCGGCATGATCGGCGTCGTCGCCACGACCTGGCGCGAGCGGCCCGAGCTGCGCACGCCCGACCTGCACGACGACCTGCTCCGCCTGTGGGTGGACAGCGAGGTCGCTCGCGTGACGGCGCAGCGACTGGGACAGAAGCTCGCGTCCGGGCAACCCGGGCCGGAGGGCGCGGCGATGAAGCTCTCCTTCGCCCGGCTCAACCAGAAGCTCTCCGGCCTGGAGTTGGAGCTGCTCGGCGAGGACGGCCTGCGGTACGGCGACTGGGCGATGGTCCGCCCCGAGCGGGTCGATTTCTACGGCCGCGACGCGGGGTACCGCTATCTGCGAGCCAAGGGCAACTCGATCGAGGGCGGCACCTCCGAGATCCTCAAGAACATCGTGGCGGAGCGCGTGCTGGGCCTGCCGCCGGAACACCGGGTCGACAAGGACCTGCCGTGGAAGGACGTGCCCAAGTGAGCCTCACACCGCAACTGCTGAACACCGATGTCGAGGACGACCTGCGCGCCGCGGTCCGCGACCTGCTCGAGAAGCGGGTGGCACCGTCGGACCTCATCGCGGCGTACGACGGGACCCCGGTCCCCGCGATCGACGGCGAGCTCGCGGAGATGGGCGTCGCCGGCCTGCTCGTCCCCGAGGACCTGGGCGGTGCCGGTGCCGGTGCGGCCGTGGCGGGCGTCGCCGCGGAGGAGCTCGGGGCCGCCTGCGCGGCAACGGACTTCCTCACCTCCGCGGGCATCGCCACCGCGACGGCGCTCGCCGCCGGTGCGTCGGTCCTGGCGTCCCGGCTCGCCACCGGGGAGCGCTCCGCGGCGCTGGTGGTGCCCTTCTCCGCGGACCCGCACGGGCCGGCGCCGACGGTCCCGGTCGTCGACGGTGCGCTGTCGGGCACCGTGCGCTCCGTCGCCGGGGCGATCGGTGCCGAGGTGCTCCTCGTTCCGGGCTCCGACGGTGCGCTGTACGCCGTCCCGGCCTCGGACACCCGGATCGAGCCGGTCTCCTCCCTGGACATGACGCGGCAGCTCGCCGACGTCGTCCTCGACGGAGCCCGGGGCGACGTGCTCACGGCCGACGGTGCCGCCGCGATCCGCGCGGGCCTGCTCACCGGAGCCGCGCTCCTGGCCGCCGAGCAGGCCGGTGTCGCGCGCTGGTGCGTGAGCACCACGGTCGCGTATCTCAAGGAGCGCAGGCAGTTCGGCCGGGTCGTGGGCGGCTTCCAGGCGCTCAAGCACCGGCTCGCCGAGCTGTACGCCGATGTGGAGTCCGCGTCTGCGGCGGCCCGTTCGGCCGTGGTCACCCTGGCGGAACTGGGGCCCGAGGATCCCGAGAGTGTCATCGCGGTCGCCGTGGCCGCCGCGTACTGCTCGGACCTCGCCGTGCGTGCGGCGGACGAGGCGGTGCAGCTGCACGGCGGCATCGGCATGACCTGGGAGGCACCGGTGCACCTGTATCTCAAGCGCGCCAAGGCCGATCAGATCGGGCTGGGCACCGCCGGCCGGCACCGCGCCGCGCTCGCGGGCCTGATCGACCTGCCCGCCTGACCGAAACCCGCCCAGCCCCAGCGCGAGTCACCGTCGAAAGTAGGAACCATGGGAGCCGTCCACACCGTCACCGGAGACGTCGACGCCGCCGACCTCGGCGTCACGCTGATGCACGAGCACGTCTTCGTGCTCACCCCGGACATCCAGCAGAACTATCCCGAGGACTTCGGTGACGAGGACGCCCGCGCGGACGACGCGGTGGCGCAGTTGCAGAGGGCGTACGACGCCGGGGTGCGCACCATCGTCGATCCGACGGTGGTGGGCCTCGGCCGCTACATCCCGCGCATCCAACGGATCGCGGAGCGCACGCCCGTGCGGATCGTCGCGGCGACGGGTGTCTACACCTACCGCGATGTGCCGCGGTACTTCATGTACCGCGGCCCGGCTCTGACGGCGATGACCGGGATCGACTTCCCGGATCCCATGGTGGACATGTTCGTCCGCGACATCGAGAGCGGTATCGCAGACACCGGTGTGAAGGCGGGCATGCTCAAGTGCGCGATCGACCACCACGGACTCACCGAGGGCGTGGAACGAGTGATGCGAGCGGTGGCGAAGGCACACGATGCCACAGGCGTCCCGATCACCGTGCACACCCACCCGGGGACCGAGACCGGCCTGCTGGTCAAGCGGGTGATGTGCGACGAGGAGGGCGTGGACCCGAGCCGGATCGTGCTGGGGCACAGCGGCGATTCCACCGACGTCGAGCACCTGTCCGCACTCGCCGACGCCGGCTTCACGCTGGGCTTCGACCGGTTCGGCATCAACCTCGAGACCACCTTCGAGGCCCGCAACGACACGCTCATCGAGATGGTGCGCCGTGGCTACACCGAGAAGATCGTGCTCTCGCAGGACGCGTCCTGCTACATCGACTGGATCGACCCGAACGTCAAGGCGGGCATGCTCCAGTGGCACTACACGCACGTCTTCGAGGACGTCTTCCCGTACGTTCTCGAGCGCGGCGTGACGCAGGCGCAGATCGACACCATGCTGGTCGACGTCCCGCGTCGCGTGCTGGCGGGGGAGTAGGCACATGTCGTTCAACCTGGCGGTCATGCTGCGCGAGTCGGCTTCCGCGACGCCCGATGCACCGGCCCTGTACTTCGGCGACCGCGAGATCACCTACCGCGAGGTCGACGACCAGTCGGGGCGGATCGCCGCCTCGTTGCTGGCGCGCGGGCTCGCGCCGGGGGACAAGGTGGCCGTGCAGCTCCCGAACCTCCCGGAGTTCGTGCTGGTCTACTTCGGCATCCTCAAAGCCGGCCTGACGATGGTGCCGCTCAACCCGCTGTTCACCGCCCGCGAGGTGGCGTACCACGTGGGCGACAGCGACGCGAAGCTGCTCATCGCCTCCGACTTCTCCGCCGAGGCCGCACTGGCGGGCGCGGCGGAGGCCGGGGTGGCCGACGTGGCGGTGGTGTCGCTGGGCGCACCGACGCCGTCGGGCGCCGTGGCCT
Source organism: Tsukamurella sp. NPDC003166 (assembly GCF_040611135.1). Lineage (NCBI taxonomy): Bacteria > Bacillati > Actinomycetota > Actinomycetes > Mycobacteriales > Tsukamurellaceae > Tsukamurella > Tsukamurella sp. NPDC003166. The sequence goes on along the minus strand of NZ_JBEXNL010000016.1, from coordinate 1,236 downwards.
TCGCCGAGCTCCTGGCCGAGCCGGACACGGGGGAGATCCACCCCACGAGCTCCGACGACACCGCCGTGCTGCTCTACACCTCCGGCACGACGGGGCGCCCCAAGGGCGCCGAGCTCACCCACTTCGAGCTGTACATGAACTGCACCATCGCGCCGCAGCTGTTCGGCATGCGCGACGACGACGTCGCGCTCGGCGCGTTGCCGTTGTTCCACGTCTTCGGGCTGTCGAGCGTGCTCAACGCTGCTGTGCGCTCCGGAGGTTCGGTCGCCCTGGTACCGAGGTTCGAGGCGGGCGCGGTGGTCGACGTGATCGAGCGGCGTCGCGTCACGGTGCTGTCCGGCGTCCCGACGATGTACGTGGCGCTCCTCGGCGAAGACACCGCGGGCCGCGACCTGGGCAGCCTGCGCGCAGCCGTCTCCGGCGGTGCGTCGATTCCGGGCGGCGTGATCCGGGCCTTCGAGGAGAAGTTCCCGGGACTGGCGATCCTGGAGGGCTACGGCCTCTCCGAGACCGCGTCCACGGCGACCTTCAACATCAGCGCCGAACAGCGCAAGGTGCTCTCCATCGGCAAGCCGATCTGGGGCGTCGAGCTGCGGGCCGTCGACCCCGACGGTGCCGAGCTCCCGCCCGGCGCCGACAACGTCGGCGAGATCGTGGTCCGCGGGCACAACGTGATGAAGGGCTATTACAAGCGGCCCGAGGCCACGGCGGAGGCGCTGCGGAACGGCTGGCTGCACACCGGAGATCTGGGCTACCGCGACGAGGACGGCTACTTCTTCATCGTCGACCGGCTCAAGGACCTGGTGATCCGCGGTGGCTACAACGTGTACCCGCGCGAGGTCGAGGAGGTGCTCTACAGCCACCCCGACGTCGTCGAGGCCGCCGTCGTCGGGCGTCCCGACGACCGGCTGGGGGAGGAGGTCGTCGCCTTCGTCGTCCTCCGGCCGGGCGCGACGGCCGATGCCGAGGCGCTGACGGACTTCAGCCGCGAGCGCCTGGCGGCGTACAAGTACCCGCGCGAGGTCCACCTCCTGGCCGAGCTGCCCAAGGGCGGCACCGGAAAGATCCTCAAGCGCGAGCTGCGCACCCGGTAGTACTCGGACGCGGGGGCCCCGCGGGGGGGGGGCCGGCGGGGGCCCGGCGGGGCCAGGCGGCGGCAGACCGAGGGCCCCGCCGGCGGCGCGTGACCGGCGGGGCTCGGCGGGGGGGGTCGGGGCGGGGTGGGGAGCGCGCTCG
>NZ_JBEXNL010000015.1:0-118948 GCF_040611135.1 Tsukamurella sp. NPDC003166 | reverse complement strand
GGAACCCACGCTCACATCCGTTCGTGTGGGTCAAAACCGCGGAGGACATCCTCGCCAAGATCGACCGGAAGAAGACTTCAGCCACGCGCCACTAGCGCGTATCAGACACCCGTTCCCGACTGCGACCGGCGCAGATCCATGTTGGGTGACGCCCCAATACCTGCAGGATCTCACAGTTCTTGCGCAGCAACCATCGCGACCTGCACCAGCTCGACGCCGCGGGCCCGGGAGACCCAGGTGCCGCGGCCGGGTGGCTGCGGGCACATCTTGACCGTGCCGAGGACGGTGCCCTCCTCGCGGGAGCCGCTCATCACCAGGCCGTCAGCGGCGAGGTCGCGGATGCGGGCGAGGAAGGTCTCGTACAGGCCGCGGGCCAGACCGCCGCTGCGCCGGGCGATGACCACCTTGAGCCCGATGTCGCGCGCCTGCGGCAGCAGGTCCAGCAGCGGGGCGAGCGGATTCCCGGTGGCGCTCGCGACCAGGTCGTAGTCGTCGACGATCAGGTAGATGTCCGGCCCCGTCCACCACGACCGTTCCTTGAGCTCCTGCGGCGTGACGTCCGGCCCCGGGCAGCGATCGCGGAGGATCTGCACCAGGTGCGCGACCATCGGGGTCAGCGTGTCCGACGACGACGCGTACCCCGCGAGGTGATCGCCCTCGAGCACACCGAGCAGCGTGCGGCGGTAGTCGACGAGCAGGACCTTGGTCTGCTGCGGCGTGCCGCCCGCGACGAGCGACGCGATCAGCGTGCGCAGCGTCTCGGTCTTGCCGCACTCACTGTCGCCGAGCACGAGGAAGAAGGGCTGCGATTCGAACTGCAGTGTCGCCGCGGCCAGCTCGGCCTCGCCGACGCCGAACACCACGTGCGTCGGCGGCGCACCGCGGCGCCCGGGGATGCGGTCGCGGAGCACCAGGTCGGGCAGCATCCGCACCTCGGGGGCACCGTCCGCGTAGCGGGACGCCAGATCCGCCACGACGGCCTCTTGCGCGGCGGGGAGGTCGGCCGACGGTGCGCCGCTCGGCAGCGCGACCAACATGTGCAGCTGTTCCGACGTGATACCGCGGCCGGGCCGCCCCATCGGGACGAGCCCCGCGACCCGGCGACCCATCTCCGAGTCCATCGGGTCACCGAGCCGCAGCTCGATCCGGGTGCCGAGCTGGTCCTTGACCGCGGGCCGGATCTCACCCCATCGTGACGCCGCGACGACGAGGTGCACGCCGTACGAGAGCCCCTGGGCCGCTATCGCGTTCACCTGCGGCTCCAACACCTCGAATTCCGTCCGCAGCACCTGCCAGCCGTCGATGACGAGGAAGACGTCGCCGAACGGGTCCGCGGCGGCCGCCGGATGCGCGCGGTACTGCTCCATCGACTGCACCCCGTGATCGCGGAACGCCGCCTCGCGTCGCCGGATCAGCCCCGATACCTCGGCGACGGTGCGCCGCACGCGATCCGGATCCAGGCGGCCCGCCACCGACCCCACATGAGGCACGCCCGACAGGCCTGCGAGCGAGCCGCCGCCGAAGTCGAGGACGTAGAACTGGACCTGCCGCGGCGTGTGCGTGAGCGACGCGGACACCACGAGGGTCCGCAGCGCGGTCGACTTGCCGGATTGCGGACCGCCGACCACCGCGACATTGCCCTGCGCACCGAACAGGTCCACCACCAACAGGTCCCGCCGCTGATCGTAGGGCCGATCGACCACGCCGATCGCGACCCGCAGCGGCGTCGCGTCGTTCCGACGCAGGTGTTCGGCCAGCTCCCCGACGACCGCGGACTCGTCGAGCGGCGGCAGCCACACCTCGTGCGCGGGGAGCCCGTGCCCGGACAGTCTGCCCACCATCGTCTGGAGGAGCGACGGTGCGCCCAACGCCCCGTCCGGAGTGGCGGGTACGCCCTTCCCGGCGGCGGACGGCGGCACCGGATCGCCGGGCTGCGCCGGAATCCGCTGCAGGCCCGCCGGTAGACCCGAGGCACGACGCTCGATCGGGGCCGCCGCGTTGCGGTACTCGCGCACCGTCGCGCTTCCCACTGTGGCGCGTCGGGCCGCCGCGGGTCCCGCGCTGGGCGGCACGTACTCGCCGGACACGTAACAGGCGTGGAAGCGGCGCGGCGGGTCGGCGTCGAACTTGAGGTACCCGGCGCCCGGCGTCGACGGCAGATGGTAGGCGTCCGGGACTCCCAGCACCGCGCGGGACTCACTGGCGGAGAAGGTCTTGAGGCCGATGCGGTAGGACAGATGCGAGTCCAGTCCACGGAGCTTGCCCTCCTCCAGACGCTGCGAGGCGAGCAACAGGTGGATGTGCAGCGACCGGCCGAGGCGCCCGATGGCGACGAACAGTTCCGCGAAATCAGGCTTCTGTGCGAGCAGCTCGGAGAACTCGTCCACGATGACCACCAATGCCGGTAGCGGGTCGAGCGGGGCGCCCGAACGGCGCGCCTTCTCGTACTCGCCCACGTTGGCGAAATTGCCCGCGCGCCGGAGCAGTTCCTGCCGCCGGTTCATCTCGCCGGAGAGCGCGTCGCGCATGCGGTCGACCATCGCGATCTCCTCCTCGAGGTTCGTGATGACCGCGGCCACGTGGTTGAGCGACTCCAGGCCGAGGAAGGTGGCACCGCCCTTGAAGTCGACGAGGACGAGGTTCAGCGCCTCGGGCGCGTGCGTGGCGACCATCGACAGCACCAGGGTGCGGAGGAACTCGGATTTTCCGGAACCCGTTGCACCGATGCAGAGTCCGTGCGGCCCCATGCCGCTCTCCGCGGCCTCCTTGAGGTCGAGCTCGATCGGCTCACCCTGCGGTCCCACTCCGATCGGGACGCGCAGCCGCTCGCGCGCCGTGCGCTCGCGCCACGCCGATTGAGGCGTGATCGCCGCGGCGTCGGCGATCCCGATCAGAGCCGGGAGGCCGGGATCGGACGGTCCGCGGTCACCGTCGAAGTCGAGCAGCTCGGCCATCGACGCCGGCCGGAACCTCCCGACACGCCGCGCCGTGACCTGGGCGGCGCCCGCGGTGACGGCATCGGGCCGGGCGAAGAACTCGACGCCCGCGGCGCTGCGCGCACCGAGGCGGCGGGAGTCGTCGAGCACCAGCTGCAGGCCGGAGCGAACGGCGAGCGAGTCGGGTTCCGGGGCCAGGTCGATCAGCGTGACGCCGTCGATCCCGATCGCCGTGTCGAGGACTCCGCCGGGCGTCACCGCGATGCCCCGGTCCAACAGGATCACGTGGTGAATGCGGCCGGGGTCGACAGGGGTCGCGCGGGCGAAGGCACCGCGATCGGCGAGATCCGGTGCGATCGCGTCCTCGAGCTCAGCGGCCGAACCGTAGACGGTGCGGACCGGGCCGAGGGCATCGCACCGCGTCGGATGCGCCACGTGCGGCAGCCATTTGAGCCAGCCCCACTCGGCGGAATCCACCTCGGCCGTGGCGACGGCGATCCGCACGTGGTCCGGCCCGTGCAGCAGCGCCAGGCTCAGTAGCATGGCACGGGCCGCGTCGAAGACCTCGGCGCGCGGACCGTCGAGCCCGACGGCCGGGAACCCGCGCAGTGCGACCGCCACCGGCAGGCCCGGAACGGACGCGCCGTGCCGGACGAACCGGCGCAGCGCCACCGTCGACACCGGTTCGAGGTCCTCGAGCGGCCCCGTCTCCGGCGGCACGAGCCGCGTGGCGAGCCGCTGGCCGCCGACGCCGATCCGCACGTGCAGGAAGTCCGGATCCGCCGGACGCCGCTCCCACATGCGTCGCGTACCGACGCATCCCGGCAGTGCCTCCGGGGCCGGATGGATCCACTCCAGCGCGGCGCGTTGCTCGGCGCGGGTGCGGTCCACCTGGCCGCGGATCTGGCCCAGGTAGCGCAGGTAGTCCTTGCGGTCCTCGTTGAGCTCGGCCGCGGACGCGCCGGTGCCCCTGTTGTTCATGCCGTACATGCCGAACATCGACACGAGCATCATCAGCGGGAACATCATCATGTACGGGCTCTGCATCATCGCGCTTCCCGAGGTGAACATCAGCGCGATCATGCCCACCACCGCGACCACCATCACCACCGGGAGCAGCTTGCCGAGCAGCCCGCCCGGCACGGCGCGAGGAATCTCGGGCGGCGCCTGGAGCGCCACCTCACCGCCCGGTGTGCGCGGCGGCGCCAGGCGCTGCCTGCGCGCGAAACCCTCTGTGACGGGCTCGAAGACCACGTCCGTCGTCTCGGCCACTTCCCGCGCCTCCCCCGGAATGCGGCGCGCCCCCACGCGCCGTCGTGGCACCACCATGCACCGCACGGCCCGCCGATGGAAGCGGTTCGACGAATTTCGCCCGGAGGGGAACCGATCGCAGGGCCGGTGCGTCCAATTCATATGGGGTCCTGTGCCGGCCCGGCGTACGGCATGCGAGGGGGAGTGCTTATGACCGACATCGACATCGCGGAGGAGACGACCGCGGAAGTTGCTCGGCTGAGCCGGGTCTCGGTGCTGTGCGGCGGCGCGCAGGTGGACGTCTCCCTGCCGCTGCTCACGCCCACCGAGGTGCTCATCCCGGAGCTGGTGCGGCTGTTCGGCGATCGCATCGGCGAGTCGGCGGAGTCCGCGTGGTCGCGTCCGTGGCGGCTGGCGCCGGTCGGCGGGGAGCCCTTGCCCGGCCCGCAGACCCCTGCGGACACCGGAATCACCGACGGTGCGCTGCTGGTCCTGTTCGTGGCCGACGCGCCGCCCCCTCCGCCCGTCTTCGACGACGTCTTCGACCGGACGGCGGCGGACCTGACTGCCGGACGGCGGTGGGACGAGCGGGCCGCGATGACCGTGGGCCTCGCGGTGCTGGTCCTCGCCGTGGTCGCGACGGGCGCGGTGTCGCTGCGCATCGGGCTCGCGCCCCGCAGCGCCGACGGCGCGGTCGCGAGCGGGGTGTTCGCCCAACTGTGGTGCGGCGCGGCCGGCATCGCGCTGATCGCCGGCTCGTTGCTGACGGCGCGCCGGATGCGCTCGGCCGGCCCGGTTCCCACTGCCCTCGCGGCGTGTGCCGTGGTGCTGGCCGCGGTCACCGGTGCGCTCACGGTGCCGCTCGGCGCCGACGGCCGGTACGGCGCGGCGCACGCGCTTCTCGGCGCCGCCGCCGCAGCAGTCACGGCCCTCGTCGCACTGCGGTTCACCGGCCGCGGCATCGCGGTTCACACCGCCGTGCTCACGGCGTCCGCCCTGGCCGGCACCGCGATGTTCGCCGCGATGTGGCTGCCCGGCCGCCGGGCGGCGATCGGGGCCACCGTCGCGATCATCGCCTACCTGGTCGTGGTGTTCGCGGCCCGGATCGCCGCTGTCGCAGCCCGGATCCCGGTGCCGCACGTGCCCGCAGCCGGGGAACGGATCGATCCGATCGACGACGACCCGCCGCCGACCGTCGCCGGTGTCGGTGCCGTGGCGTCCGGACTCGTGGACGAACAGGCCGAGGCTCCGCGCTCCACCTTCGCCCAGCTGGTCTGCACCGGGATCACCGTCGGCGCGGCGGCAGCGGGAACCGTGGCGGCTCTGACCGTCGGCGCCGGTACCCGCGAACTGCCCGGCCAGCACCTGGCGTTCGCGATCGTCATCGCCGTCGCGTTCTGTCTACGAGGCCGCACGCATGCGGAGCCGGTCCAGGCGGGGGCCGGGATCCTCGGCGGCGCCGTCATCGCGATCGGCATCGCCACGAGCTTGGCCTGGGGCTTCGGATACTGGCCCGCGATCGGACTCGTCGCACTGGCCGTGATCGCCGGCCTGGCTCTGGCCTGCGGCGCGGCCGCTCCGCGGATCACCTTCAGCCCGGTGCAGCGCCGGCTTGCGGAGGTCGGTGAGTACCTCACGATCGCCGCCGCCGGCCCTCTGCTGGGCTGGGTGTGGGACGTGTACGCGACGGTCCGGAATCTCTGATGGGGCGTCGGATCCGGGCCGGCACCGTCGCCGCGGTTGTCGTTCTCGCGGTGCCGGTCGTTCCAGCTGCCGCTGATCCGCCCGCGTCCGACGGTGCGCCGCGCGGGCCCGTGGCCCCGCTCGCGCCCACCGTCCAACGGACGCAGTGCAACTCGCTGCGCACGCAGGCCGGAACCGACTACGCCCGTGCCGATCACGCCCTCCGGGCATTGCGCTTCGACCAGGCGTGGCGGTTCACCCGCGGCGAGGGACAGAAGGTCGCGGTGATCGACACCGGCGTCACACCGCACCCGCGCCTCGGGGAGGTGATCGCGGGCGGCGACTACGTCTCCTCCGGAGACGGCCGCGACGACTGCGACGCCCACGGCACCGCCGTGGCCGGGATCATCGCCGCGCGTCCCGCACCCGGCGACGCCTTCGCGGGCGTGGCGCCCGCGGCGTCGATCATCGCGATCCGCCAGGCGAGCGCCGCCTTCGAGGCGCAGCAGCGCGGCGTCAACAGCCACGGCAACGTGACCACGATGGCCTACGCAGTGGTCCGCGCCATCGACCTCGGCGCCACCGTCATCAACATCTCCGAGGTGGCATGCGGACGTTCGGCCGCCGAACTCGGGGACGACGCCCTGGGACGCGCCGTGCGCTTCGCGGCCGAGCGGAACGTGGTCGTGGTCGCGTCTGCGGGCAACGTCGGGTCCGGCGGGCCGTGCGCGGAACAGAACACGAATCCCGCTGCTCCCGCGACGATCGCGTCACCCGCACGCTTCGCCGAGCAGGTGCTCGCCGTCGGCGCCACCGAGCCCGACGGGCGGCCGGCAGCGTTCTCGCTGGCGGGGCCGTGGGTCACCGTCGCCGCTCCGGGCACGGACGTGACCACGCTCGAGCCGCGCGGAGCCGGCCTGGCCAATGCGCAGGTGACCCGTGAGGGCACCGGTCCGCTCGCCGGCACCAGCTTCGCCGCGCCCTACGTGGCGGGCGTGGCGGCCCTGGTCCGGTCGCGGTTCCCACAGCTCACCGCGGCGCAGGTCCGTACCCGGATCCTCGCGACCGCGCGGCGGTCCGCCGGGATGGGCGGCGCGGGCGTCGTCGACCCCGTCGCGGCGGTCACCGCGGAACTTCCCGGGGAGGCCCCCGGTTCGGGCCGTCTCGATGCCCCGGCGCCGGCGGCGCCGGACCACCGGCCGCGCACCGTCGCGCTGGGCGGCGTCGGGCTCCTGATCATCGCCGCCATCGCAGCCTGCCTGGCCCGCCGCAGAGCCTGAGGTGCGCTACCGGACCGGTAGGAGTCGGCGCACCCGGGCAGAACGGACGCCGGGAGCCATCACACCCGACATGCCCGCCGCTGGCCTCATGCACGGGCCCATGGCCTTGCCACGACGGTCGCCAGAGCGGCACCGCCTTCCGGTGCCGGAGATAGTCAGCGGGACACCGTGATCGGCGTACCGTCGCGGGTCACCGCCGCTGCGCCGCGGGTGAGGTCCGGGCCCGCGGGCAGTGCGGAAAGGACCGACCAGGCCACGGGCCGAGGCTGATGCAGCAGCCCGAGGATCTGCGCGGTCCCCGTGTCGGGAATGCCGAATCGCACGCCCGAGTCGGAGACGTAGAACAGGCCGTCTCGACGCTCGCCGCCGGGCTGCGCCGAGATCACGTACTCACCCGAGCCCGACGGCACGAGCGCCGCATCCAGTGCGTCGCCGGCACCGTCGGCCCCGGCGAGGGCCACGGGCGTGCCGCGCCCCGGCGGTACGGTGAAGGCACGCAGTTCGACGGTGCCCCCGCCCTGTCCGTCGGCGGAGGCCGCGGCGCAGACGACGGGCGCCTCCCGCACCGTGCGGAGAACCGGGCGCTTGTTCGGCAGGTCCCCGACGGGCACCGAGCGGCGGACGGGCGCCGCGGCGACGACCGAGGCGGGCACGGTCACGATCGGACCGCCCACCTGATCACCCGCGCGGATGAGGTCGGCGGCCCACTGCCCCACCGGTTGCACCCCGTCGGCGAGCACGACGTAGAGGCGGTCCCGGTCGGCGTCCGCGACCCGCACCACATCGCCCACTCGCGATCCGGGGACCGCCGTGGCGGACTGGCCGCGGCCGGGGATCTGGGGGACGGCGATGTCGTCGATCCGGGCGAAGGCGTTGAGCAGAGGTGCGCTGACCGCGCGGGCCTGCGCGCCGTCGATGCCCGCGAGCCGGCGGACAACCGGATCCGCGGGATCGACCGGCGCGCGGAACCCCCTCAGCAGCAGGAAGTACCGGTCCTCTCGACGCACCAGCACCGCCCCCTCCTCGGCAGTCCCGTCGTCGACGGAGGTGACCATCGTGTCGAGCGCATCGCGCGCGGTGGGCTTGTCCGACGGTGCCGGCCGCGTCCGATCGCACAGTAGCCACGGCGAGGCGCCGTCCTTCCAGGCCGAGACCGGGCCGAGGATCTGAGCCGGAGCACCGATGATCCCCACCTCGGGACCGCGCCGGAAATCGCTGAGCCGCTTGTCCTTCACCGAGGTGGGCGAGGCGGCCTCGCCCACCACCAGGCGCGCGGACGCGAGACCGGTCACGGGATGCAACACGTCCTCCACGCGGACGTACAGCGCGCCGGACTCCTTGGCCAGCACGATCTTCGCGTTCCCGACGGCGCCCTGCGGGCGGATCAGCGCGAGGACTCCGCAGCCGCCGGTGACCACGAGCGCCAGGACCAGTCCCACCACGAGAGAGCGGGACTGCGAGGCCATGGGATCCGAGATCATCCGTGGATCGCGGCGCAGCAGCGCGTGATCCATCCGCCGCAACACGAATCGGTACCCGCTGACCTGCGCGCGGGTGGTCAGTTGTTGACGCATGTCTCGCTCGCCTCCCCCAAGGTGTGTGCCGATCCGCTTCCCCCGAAGCGGTCGTGCTGTGGCCGAGAATACGGTATTTTCGCGGCACTGCAGGACGTTTCGGGGGAGACGGCCGAGCTCGAGGGGGAGCGTTCATGGATCAGTCAATACGGTCGACCGGACTCACCGCTCCAGGGAGGTGGCACCGCTCGACGTGGCCGGCCACCGGAGCGGTGCTCCTCGCCGAGGCCGGCGCCGCGGTCTCGGGGCTCGGCACCGCGGCGCTCGGCGGGCCGCACTGGGCCGCCGCCACCGCCGCGCTCGTGGTCGGGGGCGGGGCGCTGACCCGGGTGCGCGGCACCTCCGGTGCGGAGTTCGTCGCGGATCGGCTCGCCGTGCGCGCGGCGGCCGGGGTCCGGGTCGAGGCCGCACCCTATCCCGGCGGCGGTGACATCGGAGTACGCCGCAGCGGCGACGGACTGACCGCGTTCGTGCGGATCGCCGCGTCGACGCCGCACCTGGTCGCGCTGCTGCGCCAGGACGATCCCGCGGTGCCGCTGAGCGTGCTCGCGGGGCTGCTCCGTCATGGCGACACACCCGCGTCGCGGATCGATGTGCTCGTCAGCGGCGGCCGAGTGCCCGGTGAGCCGCCCAACCCGCGGCAGCGCTACCGGCAGCTCCTGGGGCCCGTGAACCGCTGGGCTTCGGTCGACGTGCTCATCGGCATCACGATCGATCCACGGGCGTGTGCGGCGGCGTGCCTCCGGCGGGGCGGCGGACCGTCGGGCGAGGGCCGGGTAGCCGCGCTGGCGGCGCAACGGGCGATCGACCTGCTGCGAGCATCAGGCATCGACGCGACCGTGGCGCGCCCGGCCGAGGCGGCCCGCCTGGACACCTCCCCGCCCTCCGGGGCCGAGCATCTGGACCCCGGCATCCTCTCCCGCGGCGGCCTCGGCGACCTGTTCCGGGCGGACGCACCGGGCACGGTCGGCGCGACGCTGCGCGCCGGTGCGGGTCGCGGTGTGCTGCTGGGCGCGTGGCACAGCGCAGTCGGCTCGGGCGACCACCCGCAACGCGGCGATCACGAGGCGGCCGGTGCCGCGAGCGCCCTGGAGTACGTCCACCTCCCCCTGAGCGGGGCGGGCCAGATCCTCGGGTCCGATGCAGCCGGCGAGCCGGTGGGAGTGCGTCTCCACGGGCGCGGCGTCCGGACGGTCTGGGCCGCCGTCGCCGACGATCCCGCCCGCCAGCTGGTCGAGCGCGCGGTCGCGACCGGCGCGCGGGTACTCGTGGTGACGGGCCGGCCCGCGATGTGGGAGCCGCTCGTCTCCTGGGTGGGATCGCCTCGGCACCTGTGGATCTCCGGCTGGCGGTACCCGGATCCGATCGCGCCCCTCCCCACCGACTACACGGTCACCGTGCTCGACGGCACCGCGATCGGGCTGCCACCGGGCTCGGCCGAGCCCGCGGGCACGGTCTGGCGGGTCGAGCAGGCCGGGATCTCCCCGGTCTCCGAGGCCGACGTGGTGCTCAGCCAGCCGATGCCCGGAATGCTCACCGTGCGGACCGACGGCGGCGCCGCGACCCTGCGGCTCGTCGCCTGACGCGGCCCACGCACGACGGGGCCCGGCGACCGATCGGTCGCCGGGCCCCGTCGCCGCTCCCGCTAGGCCTGCCAGCCCTGTGCGGCCTGCGCGTTGGTCGTCTGCATCGACTGGACCGCGTTCTCGGCGGCCGTCTTGACCCGGGTCAGCAGCGACGTGATCTCCTCGAAGCCCGAGTTCCACTTCGTCTGCACCGCCTGATAGGCGGTCGCGGAATCCGGGTCCTCCCAGGCGCCCTCGAACTTCTTCTGCTCCGCGACGATGCTCTCCGCCTGCTGGAGCAGGACCGTCGTGCGGGTGGCGATGTCGTCGAGCGCGCCGCGGATCGTGGCGTAGTCGTACCGGATGTAGTCACTCATGATGGTTCCCCCTGGTTCCTTCGATGGATCAGACGTTCAGCACGCCGCCGAAGCCGGCGTTGATGTCGGAGACGTTCTGTTCCTCCTGCGCGCCGTAGCTCGCGGTGTTGTTCGTGAGCATGGTGCTGATGTCGTCCAGCGCGGTGTTGATCTTGGCCGCGCTCTCGTCCCAGCGCGCCATCACGCCGAGGAACGCCACCTGCGCCGCACCCGCCCACACGCCCTGCGTGGCCTCCACGTCGCCCCGCAACTGCCCGAGCGTGCCCTTCATCTGAGCGCCGAGGTCGTCCAGCGTCCCGGCGCCGGTCTTCATCGCCGCGAGTTCGGCCTTGGTCGTCATGTCGTACTCCTCCCCGCCGGACGTGCCGGCACGTCGCGACCCGCACCGGTTGGCACGAGCCGTCCCCGGTCACGGCGTCCAGCCGCCCCCCGGAAGTTCTTCGCAGGCGCTCCGCAGCGCCCTACCGATCCGATGCGCGCTCCCCTCCGCCACCGCCATCCACGCTCCGGCGCCCGTCCCGCCCGCCGTGCGGACGACGACGCGGCCACTCGGCGCGTCGATCACCGCGACGACACCCGCACACCGGGACTCGCCCGCGTGCACCGTGAACTCGACGCTGCGCCGCGACCGCGTGAACACCCTCGCGATCAGCCGCGCCGGATCCACCCCGACCCCGATCGCTCGGAGCCCGGCCGCGACCTCGGATGCATCCCCCGCACTCAGGGCCTCCATGCCCGACGCGGCGGGAAAGGACGCCGCGACAGCCGGATCCGCGGGCGCACCGGCGCCGAGCAACGGCGCGACCAGCACGCCCAGCCGGTCCGCGGAGCCGTCGCAGTGCGGCAGATCCACGGTCGCGGTACCCGCGCTACGGATCACGCGCGCCGTCCGATGTCCCGAACGGGCCAGGCACAGCCTCGAACCCAGCGCATCGGACGCGCGCCCTTCGATCCGCACCTCGGGCGCGGCGAGGACGCCCAGGGCCGCGATCTCGTCGTCGTCCAGGTCGTCGTCCTGCTCCGGCCGCGTCGGCCCGCCGAGCGCCGGTCCACCGGATTCGACGGTGTGCCGAGGATCCGGCGGAGTCCACAGCACGGGCGGCACGTCCGTACCGAAACGGGCTGTGAGCGCGGCGACCGCGTGCACGCTCACAGCTCCTCCACCAGGCTCTCGCCGTGGGCGCCGAGCACCGCGGGCGCGGCGTGCACCACGAAGGCGTCGACCGCATCCTCGTCACCCTCGGAGGACATGGCGCCCGGTGTGTGGGTGACCGCGTGCTTCGCCCCGGCACCCGCCGCCGCTGCGCCCATCAGCCCCGCGGGCATCATCGGAACGCCGCGCCCGCCTGTGGCGGCCGTGTTCCCGGTCGGGCCCGGACGTGCGCCGGTACCCACCTGATCGCGCTGCAGCGCGCTCGCCGGGAACGCGGACAGCGGCGCGGCCGGAACGCCGACACCGCCGGCCGCGCCGCCGCGGCCTCCTCCCGCTCCGGATCCCTTGTCCTTGCCGGACTTCTCGCGCCCCGTGGCCGTCGTCGGGGGCGGCGCGAACTCCCAGGGCGCCCGGAGCGGCTCTGCGGCGCGCTCGAATCCGACCATCACCGCGGCCGCCGTACCGTGTGCCTGCTGCTCGGTCCGTTCCGCATCGGCTGCGGCGCCCACCAGTGCCGCGACGGCGGGCTCCGCGCCGCCGGCGTCCGCCGCGGCCCGAGTGTTCTCCCGGTCCGTACGCATCCTCGTGGCCTCCGCCACCGAGGGCATCGCCCGCGCCGCGGTCTCGTAGGCCGACGCCTGGCCCGCGAGCTTCGCGGCGTACTCCGCGAGGTCGGCCGCATGCCGCGCCAGCCAGCGCGCGTACTCCGGGAGCGGGCCGGTGCGCCGAGCGTCCATGTCCGTGCGCCCCGTGTCCACGGCACCGTCGAGCTGCACGACCAGCCGGTCGAGCTGGACCGCGGCGGCGCCGTAGGCGGACGCGAGCCGCGCGGTCTCCTGCGCGGCGGTGGTGAGCGGCTGCGCGCCGGCGCCACCCAACAGCTCACTCGCGAGCCGCTCGGTGGAACGGGAGTACCAGTCGACGCCGGTGAACCCCGGATCGCGGGGCACCGTCAGACCGCCAGACCGACGACCGCCGCGAGCTCGCCGTCCGTGCGTTGGACGGCCGAGACGTGGCCGCTCACCGCCTCGCCGAGCCTACGCAGCTCGGCGGTGGACGTGGCCGCGGCGCTGGACTGGGCCTCCCCCATCCGGCGCGCGGTGTGCGCCACCGCGACCGACACCTCGTCCCGCCCCGTGGCGGGCGGCGCCGCGTGTGCCGCGAACCGCCGCTGCGCCCCGGTGAGATCCTCGACGATCCGCTCGATGCCGCGGGCGATCTCCCGCGCCTCCCGCGGATCCATGCTGAGCCTGGTACCTGTCATGGTCGTGCACTCCCCCCGAAGTTCTTCTCTCATTCATTAGACGCACCGGCTCCCGGCGCGGTTCCGCCCGCTACAGGCGCAGTTCGACGTCGGCCCCGGAGACGTCCGCAGCCGGCGACGCATCGCCGACCACCTGCGGCCCGACCAACGGCAGTTCCCCGAGTACCTGTTCCCCGTTGTCGCTGGTGACGAGATAGTCGGGCACGGCGTGATCGGCGCCGGATGCCCGCGCGCCCGCGGCGCCGGCCGCGCCCATCGGCATCATCCCGCCGCCCATCCCGCCGCGGGTGATCACCTCCGACGCGGGGACCGTGCGCGCGCCGCCGTCGACGACAGGGGTGCGCGCCGATGGTGTTCCCGGACTCGGCTGTGCCAGGGTCGCGGACGCCGCGCCGAGACCGGCGCCGGTAAGGCCGACGCCTCCGCCGCCCGCGCCGGCCCCCGCGCCCGCGCCGCTGCCCGTGGTCGTGGTCGTGGTGGCCACCGGGAACGCGTCCCGGTCTGCGTCCGGCGCGGCCGTCTCCTCGGACTCCGTGGTCGACTCCGCCAGGCCGCCGACCGCCTCCGCCGCCGAGCTCGCCAGGCCCACTGCTGTTTTCACGGCACCCGAGACGGTGTCGGTGGCGAGCTTCGTCACGCCCGTGAGTGCACCCGTCACCGCGGAGACCACACCCGGGACGATCGACGCGGCCGCCTGCGCCGCGGTCGTCGCCGCGGTCATCGGCGGCGCCGCCACCGGGACCTTGCGGCCCGCGGCGCCCACCTGCGCACTCAGTCCCGAGAGCTGACTCTTCGTACGCGCCACCACCTCCGTCGCATGCGCGAGGTGCTCCTCGGCGGCCGCCACCGCCGCGGCCTGACCGGGCGGGAGCCAGAGCGACGGCCCCAACGCCGCGATCACCGCCATGAACGAGTCGATGATCGCCTGCAACTCGGCCTCGCCCGTGCCGACGACGGTGGCGGCCTCGCCGACGGCCGTGGACAGCTCCGCGCCCTGCTCGGCCGCGAGGCCGGTTCCGGTCGCGGCCTCGAGCCCCTTGCCGGTGGCCGCCGTCGCGGCGGGCCCCTGCCACACGGAGGCGAGCTGCCCGATCGCCTGCATCCCCGTCCACACGCCCTGCTCGAGCGCCTTCGACGCCCCGGCCAGCGCTGCCGACGGGTCCAGCCCGCTGAAGCTGCCGGAACCGAAGGTGGACAGCAGATCTGTCATGGGTTTCACGAGACCCGCCACGTCGAAGCCCGGGAACTCCGGCGCCTCCGGCACGCCCTTCGGGGCTGGTGGGAGATCCTGCTGCGGCGGCTTCTCCGGCGCCGTGGGCACCGGCGGCAGACCGAGCGCGGTGAGTACCTCGTTCACCGGCCGGTCGAGCAGCGCCCGAATCGCCGGGTCCAGCCCGGCGTCCGGTGTCGCGGGATCGGCCATGGCCTACAGCACCGCCGAGGTCAGTCCCGCGACGTTCGCCACCTCGGTGGCGCCGTACGCGGCGACGGTGGCCGACGACGACGCCGCGATCCCGCCGTACAGCACCGCCAGCTCCGCGACGGACTCGACGTGGACCGCCTGCGCCGCCGTGAACGCCGCGAGGAAATCCTGCCCGATCAGCCCCAACGCCGGGTTGAGCGCCGCGACATTGGCCGCCGCATCCACCGACCCCGCCGTCGCGACCGCCACCCCGATACCGGCGTTGGCGGCGCCGAACGCCGCGATCGCCGAATTGATCGCCATGAACATCTCTCTCCCCCATCGTGTTCCCGGGCCCGGTGCGCGAGGCCCTCATCAATTGGACGCACCAGCTCGGGAATCGGATCCCGAAATCTTTCTCCGCCTCTCCGCGTCGCCCTCAGCCGGCCGCGATGTCGGCGTGGAACCGCTCCATGACCGCGCCGCGGCGGGCCGCGACCTCGCGCGCCGCAACGGCGCAGACGTCGACGATGCGCCGGCCGAGCACGGCACCGTCGGACCTGCAGGCCGCAGGCGTGAGCGTGAGGCCGACCAGAGCGCACACCCCGTCCAGCTCCACGCGGATGGCGCCGTCGGGGCTGGACACGGCGACCCGGAGGTCGTCGAGCTCGATCCTGGTGCGGCGCAGCACCCGCAGCTGCTCGTGCGCGCGGGCCTCGATGCGGTCCATCTCCTCACTCATCGGCTCAGACCCGCCGCAGCCACGTGCCGACCGCGTCGTCCGGCCGCTCCTGCGGCGCCGGCAGGTCCGGTAAGCGCATCGCCCGCAGCACCTCCTCCGCGACGCCGGCGCGTTCGAGTTCGGCGCGACGCCGGAGCCCGGCCGTGGTGGCGGCGTCGCGGCACAGCCGGACGATCGCGTCCGCGAGGTCCTGCGGCTCGCGGCGCAATTCGGTCCGCTCGATGGCGATGTGCAGCGGCGTGCCCTGGTCGTTCGCGCGCACCCGCAGGCCACCGTTCGTCGATGTGGCGATGGTCATCTCTCCCCCTTCATGATTCATTCCTCCCGCACGGTGCCGACGGCGCGCTCACACGCCCCCGCCAACGGCGCCGCCGTACGCCCGGCCTCACAGCCCACGCTGAGCTGCGCCGCCCCAGCGACGACCACGTACCAGTCCACGAACCGCTCCGCGTCGAGCTGCTCGCGGTAGCCGATCACCTCCCGCCCCGCTACCCGGGCGGCCGGATTCAGGTCGGTGATCCTGCGGTCGCCGCGCCGGGCGAGAGCCGCCTCGAGATCCGCTGCCACCGCTGCGGCGTCCGACGGCGCCCGCAGGCGGGTCCGCACCACGGTGACGCGACGGCCGTCGTCGGCCTGCGCGAGACGTCGGCCCGGTGCGGGTTCGGTGAGCGCCCACCCCTGCGGGAGGTCGACGACGGCACCGTCGAACGCGACGCGGACGAAGGTCTCCGCGGGCGGCACGGGCCGCCCGGGCGCGGACGGCGGCGTCCCGGGCAGGCACGCGACCACGCCCACGGCGATCACCCCGACGGTCCCGGCCCCGGCGGTGATCAGCGGCCACCGCCGGAATCGTGCGGTCGTTCGTCGCGGCGATTCTTCGGACGAACGACCGGACAATCGCGTCTCCGCCTCCCGCGGGGACGCTTCGAGCGTCGCGAGCACCTCCGCCGGATCCGTCCGGACCACGCGCCAGAGCTTCTCCGCGGCCAGCGCGGCGCGGACGGCCTCGTAGACCTCGGGCGGGCCGTCGACGAGGGCCTGATCGACCCGGTCGTCGAGGACGGCGCGCACCGCCCGCACCGGATCCGGGTGCGACGAGGCGGCGACGGGACGCCAGGCCCCGTCGGCGGATTCGAGGACGTGTGCCTGCGCGACCGGGCCGCGGCACTCGAGGACCACAGCCCGCCGGCAATCGAGGAGGCCGCTCGCGCGGACGAGCGCCTCGGCCCGCGGGAGGACCTCCGCCGCGACGCCGAGAGAGCCCGCGGCCGCCGCGATGAGACTCCGGCGAGGTGCGCCGAAGACGCTGGGCGCCAGCACCGTCCAGAAGCGCGACGGTGCGCTGCCGCTCGCCGCGTCGGCGAGCCACTGCGCCCACCGGCGGGTCGACTCGGCGGGTGTCGCGAACTCGCCCGTGGCCGCCGGTGCGGCCAGGGCGCGCACGGCACCGTCGGGCCCGCGTACGTACCATTCATCCCCCGCGCAATCGATGAGAGTGCGCTTCGGGTCCCCCAACCCGATCATGGCTGGGACTGTAGCGTGAACGCGCCCTCGGCGGAAGCGATTCCGGCCAACAGTCGCGAAATGCAGCCCGGCTACGTCGTTTCGTTCGGGTGGCTCGTGTGACCGTCAGGGCCTCTCGACCGGGTCGCCGTCCGCGCTCAGCCATTCCACCTCTGCACGACCGAGCCCCGCGGCGATCGCGGTCGCCGTCTCCCTCCACGACGTCAGCTCGGCCATCACCAGGTGCGGCTGATCCGTGGAGAACGAGGCCCGCGCAGCGTCAACGAGATCCTGTGCACACCGAACGCGCCCCTCCGCGGACAGAGCGAACATCCAAGGAAAAGCCCGCGTCATCCGATCGGCGAGCGACCCGTCTCCGTCCACAGCCACTCCGATGAGCTGTGCAGCGAACTCAAGGAGACGCGCCCTCCCTTCGGCCTCTCGTTGGGACATGAGGACGAGGTTCTCCCCGTCGCGCCGAGTCACGGTGACCGGGTGGTCCTCAGCCTCTGCGAACACCTCGGCCGACCGCTTACTGAGGTCAGAAGACCGGCGCGTCGTCGCGCGGAACGGTGCTGAAGGCATACTCCGATATGTATTCGGAACGTGTTCGGAAGTCGAGCTGGAGCGCCTACGGCACCCAGACATCAGTTCCTGGCGGGCTCCACCGGAGCCGATTCCGCGGATTCCCGCTTGCGGGCGCGGCGGCGGGTGATCACGGTGACGGCGATCGGGATGATGATCGTCAGCGCCGAGCCGATGAACAGCACCTCGAGATGCTCGCGCAGCAGCGGGATCCCGCCGAGGAAGTAGCCGAGCAGCACGATGCCGTCGCACCACAGGATCGAGCCGAGCACCGAGAACAGGGTGAACCTGCGGTGGTCCATCTTCGAGAAGCCCGCCAGCACCGGGACCAGCGTGCGGACGATGCCGATGAACCGGGCGAAGAGCACCGTGAACGGGCCGTACCTGTCGAAGAAGGCGTAGGTCTTGTCCACCGGATCCTGACCGATGAAGCGCATGACCCTGCCGCGCATCACCTTCGGCCCCGCGTACCGGCCGAGGGCGTAGCCGCACTGGTCGCCGAGGATCGCCGCGATCGGCAGGAACAACAGCAGCTGCCAGAGATGGGCGAAGGGCTGCGGCTGCGCCGCGAAGATGCCGGCGGTGAACAGGATCGAGTCCCCCGGGAAGACGAACCCCACCAGCAGACCGGTCTCGATGAAGATCAGCAGCACCAGGCCGATCAGGCCCGCGGAACCGAGGAAGCCGGTGACGTCGAAGGGGTTCACATCACCCGAGTATCCACGCGGTGAGCGTCGCGATCATGAACTGCGGGCGAACGGCTCCGCAACCTGTCATCAGTCGCCGCAGCAGCCGCCCGCACCGACCTCGCGCCTCTCGCGGGTGATCACGTTCCGCTCGGCGAGCTCGTCGTCCGAGGGGTAGTCGACGCGCACCAGCGTCAGGCCGCACGCCGCGGCCACGTTGATGGCGCTGGAGCGCTCGCGCTCGTCGAGGAGCCCGGCGACCCATTCGGCGGACCGTCGGCCCTCCCCGACCGCGGCGACCGCCCCGACGAGGGAGCGCACCATCGACCAGCAGAAGGCGTCGGCGGAGACCTCCGCGGTGCACACCCCGTCGGCGTCGCGGCGCCAGGAGAAGCGCTGCAGCTCGCGGACCGTCGTCGCGCCCTCGCGCCGACGGCAGAAGGCGGCGAAGTCGTGCAGGCCCAGCAGCCGATCGCTCGCCGCCTGCATCCGCTCCAGGTCGACGGGCCGGCGCCACGGTGCGGTGTCGCGGGCGCGCAGCGGGTTCGCGCCGAAGGGGGCGTCGGTGAGGCGGTACTCGTAATGCCGCCGCAGCGCGGAGAACCGGGCGTCGAAGTCCGCGGGGGCGACGCGGACCGCGGTGACCCGCACGTCCTGCGGGAGCATGCGCGCCAGGCGACGGACCAGGCCGTCGGGGATCAGCACCGGGTCCGGCAGGTCGAAGTGGGCCACCTGGCCCGTGGCGTGCACGCCCGCGTCGGTGCGCCCCGCGACGGTGAGCTGCACCGCGGTCCGCAGCACCGTCGAGAGGTTCTCCTCCAGCACACCGCACACCGTGCGCAGTCCGGGCTGGCGGGCCCAGCCACTGAAGTCGGTGCCGTCGTAGGCGATGTCGAGGCGGTAGCGAGTCATGTCGCGCGTGACTCTACCGCTGTCGCGAGGCCGTCCAGATAGCGCGTGAGGGCGTTGTCCAGGAGGACGTCCACGTCGTACGGGTAGGTGGTGCGCAGCATCCGGGCCATGGCCGGGTATTCGGCGGACGGCGCGATCGCCCGCAGGTCGTCGAGGGTGGTGTCCATCCACTCGTCCTCGGTGACGCCGGTGGCGGCGCGGTCGGCCAGCTCCGGCTCGATCGTCATGCCGAGGCCGCGGACCAGCGTGAGCAGGCACAGGTACTCGGTGAACGCGAGCTGCGGGTCCAGTCCGGCGTCGAACAGCGCGCCCAGCAGGTGCTCCGACATCGGCATCGCGTTGGGCAACACCCCGGGCCGGGTCATCGACAGCGCGCCCGCGAGCCACGGGTGCGCCTTCATCGACTCCCACATCGCGCGCGCCACCGCCTCCACGTCGGCGCGCCAATCCGGGGACCGCTCCGGCAGTTCCAGCTCGCCCAGCACGTGGTCGAGCATCGCGGATTGCAGCTCGACGCTGCTCGGCACGTAGCGGTAGACGGCCATCGTCGGGATGTCGAGCGCCGCAGCGAGCCGGCGCATGGACACCGCCGGTAGGGACTCGGCGTCGGCGATCCGGACGGCCGCGGCGATCACGTCGTGCGCGGTGAGCTCGGGTGCGCGGGGACGATCGGGGGCCAGCACCACACTGCCGCGGCCGGGCGCGGAATCGACGAGGCCCTCGGCCTGCAGCAGCGCGAGGACCCGGGTGGCCGTGCCCATCGCCACGTGGTGGTCGCGCATGATCGCCCGGGTCGACGGTGCGCGGTCCCCCGGGCGCAGCCGCCCGGACGCGATGCGCTCGCGCAGCACCGCGGCGATCTCCTCGGCGCGGTTCACCGGGCGGTCCCAACACTGAGTGCACTAGTGCACTTCCTGCGAATATCCACGTGAACACTGTAGCGTGATGCACTCGATACGGCGTACGTTCGCTTCATGAATCAGCTACGAATCCTCGTCAGCGGCGCCTCCATCGCCGGTCCCGCCGCAGCCCTCCTCCTCGCCCGCCAGGGACACCGGGTCACGATCGTCGAACGCGCACCGTCGCTCCGGGCCGGCGGGCAGACCGTCGACCTGCGGGGCGCCGGCCGCACGGTGATCGACCGGCTCGGCCTCGGCCCCGCCACCACGGAGCGGCTCCTCGATCAGCGCGGCATCGTCAAGATCGACGATCGCGGCCGCCGCGGCGCGTCGATGCCCGTCGAGGCCTTCGGCGGCAACGGCGTCGTGTCCACCCACGAGATCCTCCGCGGCGACCTCGCCGAGGTGCTCGTCGACGCCGTCCCCGACGACGTCGAGTACCTCTGGGACGACACGGTCACCGCGATCTCGCAGGACGGGCGCCGCGCGCGCGTCGAATTCGAGTCCGCGCCGGCCCGGGAGTTCGACCTCGTCGTCGGCGCCGACGGTCTCGGCTCCGCCGTGCGGCGCGCCGCGTTCGGACCCGACGGGCAAGCCCTGCGCCCCATCGGCCTGCGGTACGCCTGGTTCACCGCCGAGATCGACGAGGACACCCGCGGCTGGTATCTCATGCACACCGCGCGGCGGGGCCGCGTGCTCTCGGTGCGACCGTCGCGCACCGAGGGCACCGTCAAGGCCGGACTCGCGATCCGCGGCACGGATGCCCGGCGACTCGGCCGGGAGGAGCAGTTCGCGCTGTTCGAGCGGGAGTTCGCCGACATCGGCTGGGTGGCGCCGCAACTCCTGCGGGCGATGCGCACCGCCGACGACTGGGCGTACCAGGACCTCGCGCAGGTACAGCTCGACTCGTGGACCCGCGGTCGGGTCGCGCTCATCGGCGACGCCGGATACTGCCCCACCCCGCTCACCGGGCTCGGCACCACCCTCGCGCTCGTGGGAGCGTACGTGCTCGCCGGGGAGCTCGGGCGGACCGACGGTGACGTGCCCGCCGCGCTCGCACGGTACGACGCCGTGATGCGGCCCTTCATCGGGCCGGCACAGGAGTTGCCGCCCGGCAGCCCGGCCGGGTTCGCGCCGAGGGGGCGGCTCGGGATCGCACTGGGAGACCTCACCTACCGGACTGCCACACGATGGCCGATGCGCCTGGTCTGGGCGGCGCAGTTCGAGAAGGCCGACGGCATCGACCTGCCCGTGTACGCCTGAGGCGGCTCACGATGTCGGGTCCTGCGGCCACGCGCGTGCGCCTGAACCTGCCCGATGCCGCAGAACCCGACATCGTGAGCGGCGTAGCGTCGGGCCCATGACCGAAACCGCGCAGACCGTGACCGTGTTCGCCGATGTCCCACCGGCCGTGCTGTTCGCGGCGCTGGCCCGCCCCGCCGTCCACGCGGCGACGGACGGCTCGGGCATGCTGCGCGGCGTCTCCGCCGACAGCCCCGAGACGATCACGGGCGTCGGGGACGTCTTCGGGATGGAGATGACCGCCGAGGACGGGCGCGAGTACTCGGTGGACAACCACGTGACCGCATTCGAACCGGAGCGCCGCATCGCGTGGTTGCCGGCCGGACGCGGCAGACCACCCGTCGGGGTCGAGTGGACCTGGACCTTCGAGCCGCAGGACGCCGGCACCGTCGTCTCCGTGACCTGCGACTGGTCACGCGTGACGGACGAGGCGTACCTCGCCCGGTTCACCCTGCCGCGGGTCTCCGCGGAGAAGGTGCGGCGCACCGTCGATGCCGTGATCGCGACGACCCGCACCTGACCCGCGGGTAGGTAGCACCGCACGGAGAAGAAATCCCAGGTCGGCATCTGGCCAACGATGCTGAGTCGGGAGACGACGAAGCCCGCCACCAGCGTGCGCAGGTGGCGGGCTTGCGTGCGGGGGTGACTACTCCGAGTCGGAGGCGTCCTCCTGCTGCGACTTCGGCAGCGAGTAGCCCGCAGCCTCGGCCGAAGCATCGTCGGCGAACCAGATCTCGGCGACCGTCGAATCGAAGAAGCGCGTACCGGGGCGGTGGTACAGCATCGAATCGGCGTTGCCCTTGATCGGGAAGCCCTCGGGGGCCTCGTTCACGTCCTCGAGCGGCGCGTGCGCGCCGGCGGGGAGGTCGGAACCGGCCTCGAGCTCGAGCTCCTCGGCCGGAGCCTCGGTGATCTCCGCAGCCTCGACCGCGGCGGACTTCGCAGCGGCCTGCGAGGCGGCGACGCGGGTGGCGCGCGAGGCCTCGGTGGCGGCGAGCTGCTCGGTCACGATCTCGATGACGGCCATGGGGGCGTTGTCGCCCTTGCGGTTCTCCGTCTTGATGATCCGGGTGTAACCGCCCTGACGGTCGGCGACCGCCGGAGCGATCTCCGCGAACAGCACGTGCACGACGTCCTTGTTGCGGATCTCCTTCATGACCTCGCGGCGGTTGGCCAGCTTGCCGTGCTTGGCATGGCTGATCAGCTTCTCCGCGTAGGGACGCAGGCGCTTGGCGCGGGACTCGGTGGTCTCGATGCGGCCGTGCTCGAAGAGCGCGGTCGCGAGGTTCGCCAGAATGTGCTTCTGGTGCGAGGCCGAGCCGCCCATCCGGGCGCCCTTAGTGGGCCTAGGCATTGTTTCTCCTGTGGGTGTTTACGAGCTCTTCAGCTCAGAGCTGCTCGGTCTCGGCGTAGTCCTGATCGCCATCGGCGTCGCCCGAGAACGACGCGTCGTCGCTCCACGTACCGGTGGCCGGGTCGTACCCGTCGACCTGCGACGGATCGAACGACGCGGGGCTGTCCTTGAGGGCCAGACCCAGCGTGTGCAGCTTGACCTTGACCTCGTCGATCGACTTCTGACCGAAGTTGCGGATGTCGAGAAGATCGGACTCGGTGCGGGCCACGAGCTCGCCCACGGTGTGCACACCCTCGCGCTTGAGGCAGTTGTACGAACGCACCGTCAGGTCGAGGTCCTCGATCGGCAGCGAGAACGCCGCGATGTGGTCGGCCTCGGCCGGCGACGGCCCGATCTCGATGCCCTCGGCCTCGACGTTGAGCTCGCGCGCCAGGCCGAACAGCTCGACCAGGGTCTTGCCGGCCGAAGCCAGCGCGTCCCGCGCGGTCATCGAGTTCTTGGTCTCGACGTCCAGGATCAGGCGATCGAAGTCGGTGCGCTGCTCGACACGGGTGGCCTCGACCTTGTAGGTCACCTTCAGCACGGGCGAGTAGATCGAGTCGACCGGGATGCGGCCGATCTCGGCGCCCGACGCCTTGTTCTGCACGGCCGGCACGTAGCCGCGGCCCCGCTCGACGACGAGCTCGATCTCGAGCTTGCCCTTGTCGTTCAGGGTGGCGATGTGCAGGTCGGGGTTGTGGACGGTGACCGACGCCGGGGGAACGATGTCGCCCGCGGTGACGGCGCCCGGACCCTGCTTGCGCACGTACATGGTGACCGGCTCGTCATCCTCCGACGAGACGACCAGGCCCTTGAGGTTCAGGATGATGTCGGTGACATCCTCCTTCACGCCGGGGACCGTGGTGAACTCGTGCAGCACGCCGTCGATGCGGATGCTGGTCACGGCCGCGCCCGGGATGGACGACAGCAGCGTGCGGCGGAGCGAGTTGCCCAGCGTGTAACCGAAGCCCGGCTCCAGCGGCTCGATGATGAACTTCGAGCGCGCCTCGGAGATGACCTCTTCGCTGAGAGTGGGTCGCTGCGAGATGAGCATTGAGTATTTCCTTCTCTCTGGGCGTCCGCTATTTGACGCCCGTAGAGGGCCGCCGGCGATCTACCGGCGGCCCGTACTACTTACTTCGAGTAGTACTCGACGATGAGCTGCTCCTGGAAGGGCACGACGATCTGCTCACGCTCGGGCACGCGGTGCACGAGGATGCGCAGGGTCGACGGAACCACCTGGAGCCATGCCGGAGCGGTGCGCTCAGCAGCGGTCTCACGCGCGATCTGGAACGGCGTGGTGCCGAGCGACTTCGGGCGCACGTCGATGATGTCGTACTGCGAGACGCGGTACGAGGGAACATCCACGCGGACGCCGTTCACCGTGAAGTGACCGTGGGTCACCAGCTGGCGGGCCTGACGGCGGGTGCGCGCCAGGCCGGCGCGGTACACGACGTTGTCGAGGCGGGTCTCGAGGATCTGCAGCAGGGCGTCACCGGTCTTGCCGGTGGCGGCCTTCGCCTCCTTGTAGTAGCGGGAGAACTGCTTCTCCATCACGCCGTACATGAAGCGGGCCTTCTGCTTCTCCTTGAGCTGCAGGAGGTACTCGGACTCCTTGATCCGCGCGCGGCCGTGCTGGCCGGGCGGGTACGGACGACGCTCGAACGCCTCGGAACCGCCGACGAGATCGACGCCCAGACGACGGGACTTACGGGTGACAGGGCCGGTATAACGAGCCATGGTTTCTCTCTCCTACCTTCCCTAGACCCGACGCCGCTTGGGCGGACGGCAGCCGTTGTGCGGCTGCGGCGTCACGTCGGAAATGGTGCCCACCTCGAGGCCGGCGGCCTGCAGCGAACGGATGGCGGTCTCGCGACCCGAACCCGGGCCCTTGACGAAGACGTCGACCTTCTTGACGCCGTTCTCCTGCGCCTTGCGGGCAGCGTTCTCGGCCGCGAGCTGCGCGGCGAACGGGGTGCTCTTGCGCGAACCCTTGAAGCCGACGTGGCCCGACGAGGCCCAGCTGATCACGTTGCCGTTGGGGTCGGTGATCGAGACGATCGTGTTGTTGAACGTGCTCTTGATGTGCGCGTGGCCGTGCGGAACGTTCTTCTTTTCGCGACGACGCGAAGCGCCCTTCTTCGCGCCGGTGGCGGCGCGCGACTTCGGAGGCATTACTTCTTCTTTCCGGCGATGGTCTTCTTCGGACCCTTACGGGTGCGAGCGTTGGTCTTGGTGCGCTGGCCACGCACGGGCAGGCCACGACGGTGGCGGATGCCCTGGTAGCACTGGATCTCGATCTTGCGACGAATGTCGGCCTGCACCTCGCGGCGCAGGTCGCCCTCGACCTTGTAGTCCGTGCCCTCGATGAAGTCGCGGAGCTTGGTCAGATCCTCGTCGCTGAGGTCCTTGCTGCGCAGATCCGGGCTCACACCGGTCTCGGCGAGAATCTCAGTCGCGCGGGTACGGCCGATGCCGTAGATGTAGGTCAATGCGATCTCCATGCGCTTCTCGCGCGGGAGGTCGACACCCATGAGACGTGCCATTCTTGGCGATTTCCTTTTCTCGTTCGGAGGTCTGCTCCCCGCCCGTCCTCGCTGGTTCCGGCGCTTTCACGCCGGCCGAGGCCCCGGCCTCCGAGCCGGGGGTTCCACAGGGGCCGTCTGCCCCCGCTGGTGCGGAGAGGTCATCAAAGAGTTCCAAGCGGCGAACCGCTCGAAGCGCGGTGACTAGCCCTGACGCTGCTTGTGACGCAGGTTGTCGCAGATCACCATGACCCGACCGTTACGGCGGATCACCTTGCACTTCTCGCAGATCGGCTTGACGCTGGGGTTGACCTTCACGTCAGTCCTATCCAGTTGTTCCGTGTTTTTCCACGCCGCACCGGGTGTCCGGAACAGCGCCACGGCACGCACGACGAAGCCGCGCACGCACGCGATGATCCAGTGTACGCTGCGCGCGCCGCGCTCCCAAATCCGCTGCCGAGCGGGCGCCCGTGCTAGCCTCATGCGCACACGTGACATGCACTATCCGTCACCGAGAATTCCCAATGATTCGATAGGACAGAGACATGCGCATGCCCCTCGTTCGCCGACTGAGCGTCGCCGCGACCGCCGCCGCCGGCATCGCGACGTCGTTGCTGGTCACCGCCGCTCCCGCCGCCGCCGCGCCGCGCATCGTCGTGGGCCCCGGCTCCGAGATCGACGTGGTGCAGAAGCGCACCGGCGACGGGATCGAGGTCGCCGCCTGCACCCTCGGCGTCCTCGCGATCACGCCCAGCGGCGAACGTGTCGGCGTCACCGCCGGCCACTGCGGCCGCGCGGGACAGGATGTCGCGGTGCCCGTGCCCGGCACCGAGCGCACGATCGCCGCGGTCGGCACGATCCGCCAGTCGTCGAACCCGAAGGTGACCAAGGACGGACGGGTCGCGGACTTCAACCAGCCCGACTGGGCGACCATCACCTTCAAGAAGGACGTCCCGCTGAGCACCTCGCTCGGCCGCGTCAAGCCCACCCGGGTGGCCCGCGCCGTCGTCGGCGACCGCGTGTGCCGCCAGGGCCGCACCACCGGCTGGCAGTGCGGCAAGGTCGTCGACGTCGCGCCGACGCGGATCCTCACCGACCTCAAGGGCGATCACGGCGACAGCGGCGGCCCGCTCGTCCGGCTGTCCGACGGTGCCGCGCTCGGCCTCACGACCGGGGGCATCGAGCTGTCGACGAACAGCGGCCTGATGTCGGAGTTCATCGACCTGCAGTTCGTGTTCGCACAGGCCGGCGGCCTGCGACTCGCGGTCTAGCCGCGAGCCCGGACTCCGGGAACGAGAAGGGCCCACCCCGCGGGGTGGGCCCTTCTCGTCGCTGCGCTACGCGGTCACTTGTACCGGTACACGATGCGCCCGCGCGTGAGGTCGTACGGAGAGAGCTCCACGACCACGCGATCCTCGGGCAGAATACGAATGTAGTGCTGCCGCATCTTGCCGCTGATGTGCGCGAGCACCTTGTGCCCGTTCTCCAGCTCGATGCGGAACATTGCGTTGGGGAGCGGCTCGACGACGCGGCCCTCCACCTCGATGGCTCCGTCCTTCTTCGCCATACCCTCCACGATCCTGTTGTCTTCAGCGGACGCCGTGTGCGACCTGTGCCCCTCCGCGAACGGCCGGGCATGCGGCTGGGCGCCGCGCTACCCGTCTATTCTACGCGCTCACGACCCCGCGGCCGAATCCTGGCCGAACGCCCCGTCGGAACCGCCGTCCCGGCTGACGAGGTGCAACGCGAGTCCCACCGAATCGGGGACGAAGTCCGCGGGGTCGGCCGCCACCGCCGCGAGCAGATCGGCCGGCTCCATCCACTCGCCGCTCGCGACCTCCTCGGCTTGGTGGACGAGCGGACCGTCGTACGTGCAGACGTACTGGAAGCAGACGAACCTGGTCCACTCGTCCGCGTACGACCGGACGCCGACGGGCCGCAGCTCGACCCCGTGCACGCCCAGCTCCTCGAAGGCCTCGCGGGCGGCACCGTCGTCCGGCGACTCCCCCGCCTGCAGTACCCCGCCCGCGCAGAAGTCGCGCAGGCCCGGGTAGAGATCCTTGACGACGGTGCGCCGGTGCACGTAGATGCGGCCGGCGGAGTCGAAGACGAGGATCGCCGTCGCGCCGTGCCGGAGGTTCTCCGCGCGCACCTGCGACCGGGGCGCCGCCCCCGCGGGGCGCCCGGCGTCGTCGTAGAGCGCCACGATCTCGTCCGTCATTTCTCCACAGTATGAGCCAAACCCTGGACACCGCGGCGCGCGTGCACTTGTATCGGGGCCATGAGCAATCCGGACAGCCCGAACTGGCATTTCGAGACCACGCAGATCCACGCCGGGCAGACGCCCGACGGGGCGACCAACGCGCGTGCGCTCCCGATCTACCAGACCACGTCGTACACGTTCAACAACACCGACCACGCCGCGGCGCTGTTCGGACTCGCCGAGCCGGGCAACATCTACACCCGCATCATGAACCCGACCCAGGACGCCGTTGAGCAGCGGATCGCCGCACTCGAGGGCGGTGTCGCGGCACTCCTCGTGGCCTCCGGCCAGGCGGCCGAGACGCTGGCCATCCTCAACATCGCGGAGTCCGGCGACCACATCGTCAGCTCGCCCTACCTGTACGGCGGCACCTACAACCTGCTGCACTACACCCTCGCCAAGCTGGGCATCGAGGTGACCTTCGTCGAGAACCCGGACGACCTGGAGCAGTGGCGCGCCGCCATCCGCCCCAATACCCGCGCCTTCTTCGCCGAGACCATCTCGAACCCGCGCGGCCACGTGCTCGACATCGCCGGCGTCTCCGGTGTGGCCCACGAGAACGGGCTGCCGCTCATCGTCGACAACACCGTCGCGACCCCGTACCTGCTCAACCCGCTCGCGCACGGCGCCGACATCGTGGTCCACTCCGCGACCAAGTACCTGGGCGGCCACGGCTCGGCGATCGGCGGCGTGATCGTCGATGGTGGGAACTTCGACTGGACGCAGGGCCGGCACCCGAACTTCACCACCCCGGACCCGTCGTACCACGGCGTCGTCTTCGCCGATCTCGGCGCGCCCGCGTTCGCCCTCAAGGCCCGCGTGCAGTTGCTGCGCGACCTGGGCCCCGCGATCTCGCCGTTCAACGCCTTCCTGCTCAGCCAGGGCATCGAGACGCTGAGCCTGCGCGTGGAGCGGCATGTGGAGAACGCGCAGAAGGTCGCGGAGTTCCTCTCCGGGCAGGAGGGTGTGACCTCCGTGATCTACGCCGGGCTGCCGTCGTCGCCCTACCACGAGCGCGCGAAGGCGCTGCTGCCCAAGGGCGCCGGCGCGATCGTCGCGTTCGAGCTGGCCGGCGGCGTGCCCGCGGGCAAGGCCTTCGTCGACGCGC
This sequence comes from Tsukamurella sp. NPDC003166, assembly GCF_040611135.1. Lineage (NCBI taxonomy): Bacteria > Bacillati > Actinomycetota > Actinomycetes > Mycobacteriales > Tsukamurellaceae > Tsukamurella > Tsukamurella sp. NPDC003166. The sequence continues at coordinate 90,545 of NZ_JBEXNL010000015.1, read as the reverse complement.
TGCAGCTGCACAGCCACGTGGCGAACATCGGCGACGTGCGCTCGCTGGTGATCCACCCCGCGTCGACCACGCATTCGCAGCTCACCGAGCAGGAGCAGCTCGAGGCCGGCGTGACGCCGGGCCTGGTGCGCCTGGCCGTGGGCATCGAGCACATCGACGACATCCTCGCCGACCTGCAGGTGGGCCTGGCGGCCGCCGCGGACGCGTCCTAGGTATCCGGGCGATGCGCGCGCTGCGGTGGTTGCGTCAGGCGGTCCGGTCCGCTCTGCGGGACGACGATGCCTGGACCGCGGCCGTGCAGCGCGGGTGCACGTAGCCGGCACCCGGTTCTCCGTGAAGGCACCCCTGAGTCACGGGCTCGGGGGTGCCTTTTTCAGACGCACTCTCGGTCCCGTCCGATTCGGACAGGGAATTCACTGGGATCGAACTGGGACGAACTCTGGTAGAGTGATCCCATGGAAGCAACAGTGGATTCCGTGGGCCGGATCCTCGTCCCGAAGCAGTTGCGTGACGCCCTCGGCATCACACCCGGCTCGGTGGTCGACATCTCCTGGTATGGCAGCGGCGTTCAGATCACCCCCGGTGGCCGTACCGCGAGGCTCGAGCGTGACGATGACGGTCGTCTGGTCGCAGTCGGCGACACCCCCTTCGATGACGACGTGCTGTTCGCGCTGATCGACGCCGGCCGCAGATGACGGCGGCGGCACTCATCGCGGTGGATACGTCCGTCGCGGTCCCCCTCTTATCCACCCTGCACCGGCAACACGACGCCGTCGCCATGTGGGCGTCCGGGAAGAGGCTGGCACTGAGCGGTCACGCGCTTGCCGAGACCTATTCCGCCCTCACTCGGCTCCCGGGCGGGTCACGGGTCGCCCCCACCGATGCGACGGACCTCATCGACGCGAACTTCGAGCAGGTCCTCACGCCGTCGCCCCGCACAACAACCGAGATCCACCGATTGTGCGCGGAGCTGAATATCGCGGGAGGTCCGGTGTACGACGCGCTGGTCGCGTTAGCCGCCCGTGACAATGGCGCCGCACTGGCCACCCGCGACGCCCGGGCGCGTGGCATCTACAGCCTGGTGGGCGTCAGGACGACCTTCGTCGCGGCGTAGCCCGTCACCGTTCCAGGGCCGCCCGGACCTGGCGCTCCAGGGCGACGGTGGCGGGTTTCGGCAGGGAGATGAGACCGTCGAGCTCGGTCCGTGCCCGCTGGTAGGCCTGCTGGCGTTCCGGGCCGGTGGCGGCACCGTCGAGCGCGACGGCCAGGAGGCGTTGCGCCTTGGCGAGGCGCTCCTGCTCGATCGGGGAGAAGTCGCCGCGACGCCGGCGGTGCGCCTCCTGCTCGGCGACGTCGAACGCGGCCGCGTACGCGTGCACCGCGGTGCGGTACTCCTCCACCCCGTCGACCTGCTCCGGGCCGTCCGGGCGGAGCAGATCCGCGCGCCGCTTCGCCTTGTGGAAGTCGACGGTGAGCGGCTCCCGCATATCGACCATCATCGGGAAGTCGAGGATGGTCGACAGGTCCGTCTCGTACTCGAACCAGCGGGTGTCGACGGCGTCGTGGTCCGCGACCGCGCGGGCGAGCTCCTGCCGTGCCTCGGCCGCATCGATCTGCGCGCGGCCCTTCGCCTGCGCCATCGCGGCCTTCGTCTCATGCTTGATGCGGTAGCGCTCGAGCCGACGGTCCGCCCGCCGGTCGCTCCAGCTGACCGCGCCCTTGACGCCGGCCGCGATCACGCCGCTGAACGGGAAGATCAGCCACCAGAAGTTGAGCCACTCCACGCCACCAGGGTAGCGCGATGATTCGGGCCGCTCAGGACATCGTGCCCGTTCCCGAGCGGCCCGGAATCAGTTCTGCTGATCCGCGTTCGCGACGATCACGTCGTGCACGTACTGCGCCAGGCCGGGGGCGATGTCGTCGTAGTGCTTGGTGAAGCGCCCGTCGGCGACGTACATCTGCGCGAGGCACACCTGCATCTCGTAGCCGCAGTCGTAGAACTTCTCGATGCTCGCCCGGTGCAGCTCGGCCAGTTCCCCGGCCTCGACGGTGCCGGGCGCGACGCCGCGGGCCAGGCCGTCGGCGAGCGCCGCCTCCACCGCATCGGTGTCCGCCTTGATCGCCTGCCAGTCCGCCTTGGAGAAGTGCTTCGTGCGCTCCGCACTCTGCTTCCACTCGTCGGTCCCGCCCCAGCGCTGCTGCGCCTCCTCGGCGTACTCGTCACCCATCCAGTGGTCGCCGAAGATCTCGGTCTGCTCCTCGGCGGTCAGCGCGATGCCCTGCTTCTTGCTGTTCATCATGTCCTCCACAGCCGCGACCATCCGGTGCAAACGGTCGATCCGCTCGGTCAGCAGCGTGCGCTGCTGTTCCAGGTGCGCCATGGCGTCGGCCGATGGATCGTCGAGCAGGGTCGCTATCTGCTCGAGGGGGAAGCCCAACTCCCGGTAGGTCAGCACGCGGTGCAGCCGCTCGACGTCGGCGTCCGAGTAGGCCCGGTAGCCGGCGCTGGTCCGCGCCGACGGCGGGACCAGCCCGATCTCGTCGTAGTGGTGCAACGTGCGGACACTCACCCCGGTCATCCGCGCGATGGCGCCGACCGGGTGGAACCGATGCTTCCCTTCGTTCACCGCGACCACACTGCGGCCTCACGTCGCGTGAGGGTCAAGCGGAAAGACATCGACGCAGGTCAGGGGCGCAGGGTCAGGATCCGCGGACCGTCGGCGGTGACGGCGACGGTGTGCTCCCAATGCGCGGCGCGGGCACCGTCGTCCGTGACGACGGTCCAGTCGTCCTCGAGGACGGAGGTGTCGGGGGTGCCGAGGGTGAGCATCGGCTCGATCGCGAGGGTGGAGCCGACGACCAGCAGCGGGCCCTTGCCCGGGTCGCCCTCGTTCGCGAGGAAGGGCTCCATGTGCATCTCGCGGCCGATGCCGTGCCCGCCGTAACCGTCGACGATGGCGAGGTCGCGACCGAGCCGCGCGGCCTGCGCGTAGCTGGCGGTTTCGATGGCGTGCGAGACATCGGTGAGGCGGTTCCCGTCGAGCATCGCGGCGATCCCGGCCTCCATGGCGAGGCGGGTGGCCTCCGAGAGGTCCACGTCCTCCTCGGACAGCTCGCCGACGCCGAAGGTCCACGCCGAGTCGCCGTGCCAGCCGTCGAGGATCGCGCCGCAGTCGATGGAGACCAGGTCGCCCAGCGCGAGCACCGTCTCCCGGTTCGGGATGCCGTGCACCACGACCTCGTTGACCGACGAGCAGATCGAGCCCGGGAAGCCGTGGTAGCCCTTGAACGAGGGCACCGCGCCGGCCTCCCGGATCACGGTTTCCGCGACCTCGTCGAGTTCGAGGGTGGAAACGCCGACGCGGGCGGCGTCGCGGACCGCGACGAGCGCGCGGCCCACGACGGCGCCCGCGGCGGCCATCGCGTCGAGCTCTCCCGCGGAGCGGAAGGGCACGGTCTTCTTACGGCGGAAACGACTCACTTGTCGAGCTGCGCGGTCACGCGGCCGAGCACCTCGTCGACGGTGCCGACGGCGTCGATGTGCGTGACGAAGTCGCCGTAGTAGGCGAGCAGCGGCGCGGTCTGGTTCTCGTACACGTGCAGGCGGTTGCGGATGACCTCTTCGGTGTCGTCCGCGCGGCCGCGGGCGAGCATGCGCTCGACGACGGTGTCCTCGGGGACCTCGAACGAGATCACTGCGTCGAGCTTCTGGCCGGCCTCGGCGAGGATCTCGCCGAGCGCGTCCGCTTGGTCGGTGGCGCGCGGGAAGCCGTCGAGGATGAAGCCGTTCTTCGCGTCCGGCTCCGTCAGGCGCGAACGCACCATGTCGACGGTGACCGACGACGGGACCAGCTCGCCCGCGTCCATGTACGTCTTGGCCTGGACTCCGAGCGCGGTGCCCTCGCTGATGTTGGCACGGAACAGGTCGCCGGTGGAGATGTGCGGAATGCCGTACTTCTCGGACAGCCGCTCGGCCTGCGTACCCTTGCCCGCCCCGGGAGGGCCCAGAATAACCAGTCTCACTTGAGGAATCCTTCGTAGTTGCGTTGCATCAATTGACTCTCGATCTGCTTCGTGGTGTCGAGCGCCACGACCACGATGATGAGGATCATCGTGCCGCCGAAGGGCAGGTTGCTCGTGCTCGAACCGCCGCCCATCTCGAGGAACAGGTTGGGGAGAATCGCGATGATACCCAGGTACAGCGAGCCCGGGAGGGTGATCCGCTGCAGGACGTAGTTGAGGTAGTCCGCGGTCGGCTTGCCGGGGCGAATGCCCGGGATGAAGCCGCCGAACTTCTTCATCTCGTCCGCGCGCTCCTCCGGGTTGAAGGTGATCGCCACGTAGAAGTACGTGAAGAAGATGATCAGCGCGAAGTAGACGACGATGTGCCAGGGGCTCGCGGGATTGACCAGGTTGTTCTGGATCCAGACCACCCAGCTCGACGTCGAGCCGTTCGCGACCAGCTGGATCACCAGCTGCGGCAGGTACAACAGCGACGACGCGAAGATCACGGGGATGACGCCCGCGGTGTTGACCTTCAGCGGCAGGTAGGTCGACGAGCCGCCGTACATCTTGCGGCCGACCATGCGCTTGGCGTACTGCACCGGGATGCGGCGCTGGCCCTGCTCGACGAAGACGACCGCGACGAGGATCACCACGACCGCGACGCACACCAGGCCGAAGACGAGCCCGCCCTGGCTCTGCAGGATCTTCTGCCCGTCGGCGGGCAGGCGCGAGGCGATGCCCGCGAAGATGAGCAGCGACATGCCGTTGCCGATGCCGCGCTCGGTGATCAGCTCGCCGAACCACATCACGATGATCGCGCCGGCGGTCATCGTGACCACGATGACGATCAGGGTGAACAGGTCGTTGTTCGGGAGGATCGGCTTGTCGGCCGGGCAGCCCTGCAGCAGCTGGCCGCGCGAGGCCATCGCGACGATCGCGGTGGATTGCAGCAGTGCCAGCGCCACCGTCAGGTAGCGGGTGTACTGGGTGATCTTCGCCTGGCCGGCCTGGCCCTCCTTGCGGAGGGTCTCGAACCGCGGGATGACCACCATCAGCAGCTGGATGATGATCGACGCCGTGATGTACGGCATGATGCCGATCGCGAACACCGACAGCTGCAGCAGCGCGCCGCCGGAGAACATGTTGATCAGCGAGTAGACATCGGCGTTCGCGCCCTTGCTGACACTGTCGATGCACTCACTGACGTTCTTGAAGTCCACGCCGGGCGACGGCAGCGTCGCGCCGAATCGGTAGAGCACGACGATGCCCAGGACGATCAGCACCTTCCGCCGCAGATCCGGGGTCCGGAAGATCGGGACTAGGGCCGAAAGCACACATCCTCCTGGCAGCCGGGCTACCCCGACGGGGCGCCCCACGTTCGTGGACACGTCCTCCACCCGCGGCGGAGTGTCGTGTCTTCATGGGTAATCCTGCAAACGTATGAACTCTAACAGCCGCTCTCAAAGAGGCTGTTCAGGGTGGGTGGCAGACCGCATGCACGGTCACCGGCCCGCGGGTTCGGAGCGTACCGCCCGGCAGGAGGCGGACGGTCACCGTCGAACCCGCGAAACGAGAGCCGCGGTAGGCACCGGTGACCGGCGCCTACCGCGGCGTCCACGTTCCTTACGCTGGCGCGTAGACCTGGGCCTAAGCCTCGGCCGACGGCTTCAGCTCGGTGGCCGAACCACCGGCGGCCTCGATCTTGGCCTTGGCGGCGCCGGTGACCCTGGTCGCCGTCACATCCACCTTGACGCTGATCTCGCCGTCGCCGAGCACCTTGACGACCCGGTTCTTGCGAACCGCACCGGCGGCGACGAGCTCGTCGATGCCGATGGTGCCGCCCTGCGGGAACAGGCGGGCGATGTCGCCCACGTTCACGACCTGGTACTCGACCCGGTTGCGGTTCTTGAAGCCCTTGAGCTTCGGCAGCCGCATGTGCAGCGGCATCTGGCCGCCCTCGAACGCCACGGGGACGTTCTTGCGCGCCTTGGTGCCCTTGGTGCCGCGACCGGCGGTCTTACCCTTCGAGCCCTCACCGCGACCCACGCGGGTCTTCGCGGTCTTCGCGCCCTTCGCGGGACGGAGATCGTGCAGCTTGATAGCCATTGCTTACACCTCCTCCACTTCCACGAGATGCGACACGACCTGGATCAGGCCGCGGTTGACGGGGTTGTCCTCACGGACGACCTGCTTGCGGATGCCCTTGAGGCCCAGGGTGCGCAGGCTGTCGCGCTGGTTCTGCTTGAGCCCGACGAGGCCTCGCACCTGGGTGATCTTCAGCTCTGCCATGACTTACGCTCCCTGGCCTGCGCGAGCGCGGAGCATGCCGGCCGGGGCGACGTCCTCGATGGGCAGGCCGCGACGGGCCGCGACCTCCTCGGGACGCTGCAGCTCCTTGAGAGCCGCCACGGTCGCGTGCACCACGTTGATGGCGTTGTCCGAGCCCAGGCTCTTGGCGATGACGTCGTGGACGCCGGCCGCCTCGAGCACGGGACGCACGGCGCCACCGGCGATGACACCGGTACCCGGGCTGGCGGGACGCAGCAGCACGACGCCGGCCGCGGCCTCACCCTGCACCGGGTGCACGATGGTGTTGCCGATCATGGGGACGCGGAAGAAGTTCTTCCGAGCCTCCTCGACACCCTTCTGGATGGCCGCAGGAACTTCCTTGGCCTTGCCGTAACCGACGCCGACCATGCCCTGGCCGTCGCCGACGATCACGAGGGCGGTGAAGCTGAAGCGACGACCACCCTTCACGACCTTCGAGACGCGGTTGATGGTGACGACCTTCTCGATGAACTGGCTCTTCTCGGCCTCACGGCCACCGCGCTGATCGCGATCGCGACCGCCACGGCCGCCGCGGCGGTCGTTCGAGTTCTCCGGGCCGTTGTTGCCGGCGGGCCCATTGCCGCCGTCACGACGCTGACGTCCGGGCATCAGGCTGCCTCTCCTTCGATGGAAAAGATGGTGGTGTTGGTCATCAGAACTCCAACCCGCCTTCGCGAGCGGCGTCCGCGAGAGCGGCGATCCGGCCGTGGTACTTGTTGCCACCACGGTCGAACACGACGGCCTCCACACCGGCTGCCTTGGCACGGGCGGCGATCAGCTCGCCGACCTTCTTCGACTGGGCCGACTTGTCGCCGCCCGCAGCCTTGACGTCGGCCTCCAGCGTCGACGCCGCGGCCAGCGTGTGGCCCTTGAGGTCGTCGATCAGCTGCACGTGGATGTGCCGGCTGGAGCGCTTGACGACGAGGCGCGGACGGGCCGCGGTGCCCTCGATCTTCTTGCGCAGGCGGAAGTGACGACGAGCCTTCGACGTGCGACGACGAGTCGAGACGTCCTTGCCCACCGGGATGCGCTTCGGGGTCTCTGCCTGAGTTGCAGTGTTGTTTGACATGAGTTACTTACCCGTCTTTCCGACCTTGCGACGGATCTGCTCACCCTCGTACCGCACGCCCTTGCCCTTGTAGGGATCGGGGCGACGGAGCTTGCGGATGACCGCCGAGATCTGGCCGACCTGCTGCTTGTCGATGCCGGACACGGAGAACTTGGTGGGGCTCTCCACCGCGAAGGTGATGCCCTCGGGCGCCTCGATCGGCACCGGGTGGCTGTAGCCCAGGGCGAACTCGAGGTCCTTGCCCTTGAGCGCCACGCGGTAACCGACGCCGTAGATCTCCATCTTCTTGGTGTAACCCTCGGTCACACCGGTCACCATGTTGGCGACCAGGGTCCGCGACAGGCCGTGCAGCGCACGGTTGCGCCGCTCGTCGTCGGGACGGGCCACCACGACGGCGCCCTCTTCGTTCTTCGACACCGAGATCGGCTCGGAGACGGTCAGCGACAGCTGGCCCTTGGGGCCCTTGACGGTGACGTCCTGGCCGGCGATCTGCACGTCGACGCCCGCGGGAACGACCACGGGGTGCTTACCAATACGCGACATAAGTTTGTTGTCCCCTTACCAGACGTAAGCGAGGACTTCGCCGCCCACGCCCTGCTTGGCTGCCTGGCGATCCGTGAGGAGGCCCGAGGACGTGGAGATGATCGCCACGCCCAGGCCACCGAGGACCTTCGGCAGGTTGGTGGACTTCGCGTACACGCGCAGACCGGGCTTCGACACGCGGCGCAGGCCGGCGATCGAACGCTCACGGCTGGGGCCGTACTTCAGCGAGACGACGAGGTTCTTGCCCACCTCGGCGTCCTCGGTACGGAAGTCGGTGATGTAGCCCTCACGCTTGAGGATCTCAGCGATGTTCGCCTTGATCTTCGAGTGCGGGAGCGTCACCTCGTCGTGGTACGCCGAGTTGGCGTTGCGCAGACGGGTCAAGAAGTCTGCGATCGGATCAGTCATGGTCATGACAGATTCGTCTACCTTTCTCGCAGCGGTTCCCATGCATCGCCGGCGCACTGGTGCCCGCTCTCGAGAAGTGCACGAGGGGCGGGCCTGGGGCGTCCGACGGTGGGCCTACTACGAAGCAAACCGTCCTGCAATACCGTTGCACTGCAGGGATTCCGGACCGGCCGGATGAATCCGTACCGGTTCGGGGATGTGCGCCGGCCGTGCTCGAAGCACGACAGGCAACCTCACTAGTGTAGAGAAAGTCCCGGTCAGAGTCGAATCGTAGGCGGTTCACCCCCCGCCGGACACCCGGGTCGACGGTGCGCCCTCCCCCGCCCGGCACCGGGGTGCCGGGGCACGGGGGCGCTTGGGCCGCCCTTCACCGAGCAGAGCACTCTCGGATTCTGTCCGGATCGGTCAGCGGCGCTCCCCCGCGCGTGCGTCAACGATGCGGACGGCCAGGGCAGCGGCGGCGCAGCCGGGCGGGCGGGCGGACGGGCGTGGCGGGCGGGCGGGCGGCGCACCGTCGTCCCCCGCGCCGCACCGATCCGCGGCCCTCGCGTTCGAGCCCCCACCAGAAGCCGTCCGTCAGGCAGGGGCTCGAACGTCCCCCACGCGGCGTTTCGTCCCCCACCAGACGTCGCGCGCACTGGCAGGGGCTCGGACTTCCCCCGCTCGGCGCCGAATCCCCCACCTGACCCCAGCCCGCCCCCACCCCACGCCGAATCCCCCGCTGCACGCCGGCGCCTTCACCCGACGTCGGATCTCACCATCGCGATTCGCCCGCGCTTCGCCCGCGACGGCGACCGCGCTGCACCCGCGACGCGGCGTAGCGTCTGCGGCATGCCGCGAGCCGACCCCGGGGTCTTCACGTTCCACCTCGTCGAGCTTCCTGCCGCGACCACGACCCGACTCCTGCTCCGGCCGCCGGATCCGCGCACCGTCGACGGTCTGCGGTACGCCGAATGCCTGGCCCTGATGCGCCTCGGCGCGCCGGTGATCTCGCCGAACCGGCTGCAGCTGCGGCGGCTCGCCATGTTCGCTCGCTGGGATTCCGAAGCCGCGATCGACGCATTCCTGGAGGCCGGGGGTCGACGGTTCGCCGGCGGGTGGCACGTGCGGATGGAGTACCTGCGGCGCTGGTCGCAGGTCGCGGCGATCCCCGGGCTGCCCGCCCGTGCGGGGGAATGGGACGAGGACGAGCCGGTCGTCGCGATCACCCTGGCCCGGATGCGGCTGCCGGAGGTGCCGCGGTTCCTGCACTGGGGGCGGCCCGTCGAACGGCTCGTGCGCGACGATCCCGGCGCGACGCTCGCCGGCGCCGCGATAAGGCCGCCCAACACGATCTCGACGTTCTCGGTCTGGCGCTCGGTGCGGGCGATGACGGACATGGTGCACGGTCACAGCGATCTGCCGGATCCCGCGCGGCACCTGGCCGCCATGGAGGAACGGCGGCGGCGCGACTTCCACCACGAGTTCGCGACCTACCGGCTCCGGCCGCTCGCCGAGCACGGCACCTGGGAGGGGCGCAGCGGGATCATCCCGTCCGCGTGAGCTTGTAGTGCAGCCGCAGAGCCGTCGCCGGCCCGAACCGCAGCACGTGGTCGGTGCGCAACACCTGCTCGTCGTCGACGGCGAGCAGGAAGGACTCGTGCAGCGGGACGCGCTGGGCGTAGTCGCGCCCGCGGTCGCGGACCGTGATGTAGGCACCGTCGGAGCCCCAGGGCCCGCGGCCGGAGGCCAGCTCCAGCGCCCCGCCCGCGCGGTTGTGCGGCCGCAGGAAGACCTGGAGGTTGCCCGCCTCAAGCGGGAAGGTGACGTGCACGCTGGGACGATCCGCGCCCGGCAGGGTCCGGGTGGAGTAGCGGCCGCTGAAGACGACGTCGCCGGTGCTGCGCAGGGTGCGGATCCAGCCGGCGGCGATCTGCGCGCCGGTGGCGTCGGTCAGCACCGACACCCGGCCGTCGAGGCCGCGCGCGACATCGAGTGGGCGGGTGGGGAGCGCCAACTGCTGCACGCGCCGCCCGAAGCCGCGGGAGATCACCTCGCCGCCGGGCTGGAACAGCGGCGACCAGCTGCTCCACACCTCCATGCGCCACCGCGCGGTGTGCCGGTAGAAGTCCGTGATCGACGGGTGCAGCGCGGACGGATCGAAGCCCGGCCCGGCCAGCGCGCCCCAGTCCCCGATCAGTCCGGCGTCCGGGAGGTCGTGGTGCACCGCCCCGCCCCGGAGCGCGGCCTCCGCGTCGAGCCACGCCGTCCCGACGGTGCCCGGGCCGACCGTCGGCGCACGCAGCCACGCGTGCTCGCCGCCGAGGTCGATCTCCCTGCCGATCAGGCGCCAGAACTTCCTGGTCGCGAGGTCGACGGTGGCCGCGGCCGGCCGTCTCGCGGCGTCGCGCATGTCGCATCCGCTCCCCTCCGGCCGCTCGCGTGCGGGCCCACCGCAACCCTACGAGTCGGCGGCGGCGCCGGGCGGGGCGCACCGTCGAGCGCCCTTGTCCCGCGGATCCGTGCGGCCTAGCGTGGGGGTCATGTCCTCGGTGAACGATCTCGTCCGGGATCCCCGGCTCTATCAGGCTGCCGCCGCCGGGCAGGCCGCCGACGCCGCCATCTGCATCCAGCCGATCCCGTACGTCGCGCGGTGCCTCGATTCGGTGGGCTGGCCCGACGGTGGCCGCTGGTTCTTCCCGGTGGTCAAGGGCGCGTCCGCGCTGGGGCTCGCGGCGGCGCCGCGGTGGCCGGGGCTGGCCCGGCTCACCGCGATCATGCTGACGCTGTACTTCTGCACGGCCGTCGGCCTGCATGTGCGGGCCCGCGACCTGCGGCTGAACTTCGCGGCCGCATCGTCGCTCCTGGTCTTCTACGGGGCGCTGGCCGTCACCGGACCGCCGCGCCGTTAGTCGGAGCGCGCGCCCTTCGCCTCCTTCACGGCCTTCGCCGCCTTCAGGCCCACGAGCGACGGCAGCACGAGCGTGGCGGCGGCGGTGATCACCCACACGAGCACTGCCGCCGCGATCCACGAGCCGATCCCGCGGATCGGAACACCGCGCCGCGCAGCAGAAGACGGATCATGCGAGGACCGTATCGCCGGCTGCGACCCGCGTCGTTCGATCAGATGAATGTGCGCCGAACCCGGAGCGCACCTCGGTCCGCCGACCGACACTTGCCGTCGGATGACCCACACGCGAGCGGTTTCGAGGTCCGGACATGCGACGACACTCCCGCGCCACGACGTTCCTAGCGACGGTGTGCGCGCTCCTGCTGGCGATCGCCGCCTGCGCCGAGAGCACCGGCGGCGCCCCGACGACTGCCGGCGGCCCCACTCGCGCCCAGATCGCCGCAGTCGCCCCGACCGCGCTGATCATCGACGCCTCGGGTTCGATGACGGAGAACGACGCCCCGGGCCCGCGCATCGACGCCGCGAAGGCGGCCACCCGCGAACTGGTCCGGGCACTCCCCGCCGACGCGAAGTTCGCACTTCTCACCTACGGCACCGCCACCGGGGGTACCGAACCGGAGAAGGCGGCCGGCTGCCGCGACATCACGATTCCGATCCCGCTCGGCGTCCTCGACCGCGACAAGGCCACCGCCGCCGTTGACGGGATCGTCCCGCGCGGCTTCACCCCGATCGCGGATTCGCTGCGCCGTGCCGCCGACCAACTCCCCACGTCGGGGAAGGTGGCCATCGTCCTCGTCTCGGACGGTGAGGACACCTGCGATCAGCCTCCGTGCCCGGTCGCGCAACAACTCAAGCAACAGCGTCCCGAACTGCAGATCTCGACCATCGGCTTCCGCACGGACACCACCGCGTCCGATCAACTCAGGTGCATCGCCAACGCGACCGGCGGGATGTTCGTCACGGCCGCCAATTCAGCCCAGCTCACCGCGCGCCTCATCGCGACACAGGACCAGTCGGCGTCCACCAGCCTGATCGGCGGGACACTGCGCGGAGTCGCGATCGGCGACTCGCTGACGGATATCCGCAAACGCAACGCCGAGTTCCCCGCGGCCGGCAAGCGCGACGGCAACCGCACGATCATCGTCTGGAGGGACTGCGACTGGGTGTTCGGCTCGGACGGCTCGCTGGCGGAGATCCGCCCGCACGGCGATGCGGCACGCACCGTCGACGGGATCGGACCCGGAAGCACCGTCGGCGACGCGCGCAGGTTCTACGGCGATCCCGTCACCGACGGCCCGAAAGCGGGAACGGACGGGGGAAGGTCCTCCGGGCGGACCGTCGTCTTCCCCACCGGGGAGGGGCAGGCCGGGTACTCGATGGACGTCGACGGTGCCGGCGACTCCGGGCGGATAACCTCGCTCATCGTGTGTCTCTGTGTGCCGAAGGGCGCCGTGACCAGCACCGAACAGGTCACGATCCGGCCGTTCACCCGGCACGGCGGCACGACCGCCGGGTGGATCAAGGATCGCAGCAAGATCGGCTCGACCGGGTTCTACGGCTGCAAGGCCGGGCCGGTGAACGGCGTGACCGACGACGGCATGATGTTGTGCACCGGCCCGTCCGGAACGAACACCGGGATCTGCTCCCCCGCGGTCGGCGAGACCTTCCTGCTGTGCGTGCTCGATCCGTGGTCCAAGACGATCACACTGATGGCGCCCGAGGGCACGTCGCTGCCCGCGAACCCCCGGGCGGTCGACCCGCGAACTCCCTACGGACTCGTCCTGCAGGACGGCACACGGTGCACTCTCGCCGGCGCGCGCGGCGTCGCGCCCGACAACAGCACCGTCCCCGGCCAGGCTGCGCCGTACTCCTGCGGCCGTGCCGGCGACGTCTACGCGCCGGTCGGCGCGTTCCCCGCCGACCGCAGCACGAAGGTCTGGCGGGTGACGTTCGGCCAGCCCGGCAGCACGCCCGTGCGAACGGTCGCCGTGACCCAAGCCGTCTTCGTGGGGTACGGCCAATGACGATCGAAACGACGACGCCGATGCGGTACGCAGCCCTGTCCACCCTCTGTCTTCTCCTCGCCGCGTGCGGTTCCGGGGGCTCCATCGAGTCCACTGCCGTCGACCCTTGCGCCGGGGTCGCAGGGTGCGTCCAGGTCGCCGTGGTGGATGTCGACGGCGACGGCTCCCTCGACCGCGTCGGCGTCGTCAACCAGGCGGAGGACTTCATCAACGGCGGGACACCCGACCCGACGACGAAGTCCGCCGGCCCGATCACCGCTCTCGTCGGGATCGGACAGAAGGTCCACCGGCTGACCGTCGAATCGGGAGGCCTGACCTTCCGCGAACCGGCAGAGATCTACCGTGGTGCGTTCGCCATGACCCGCACGCCCGGTGCCGATCTCGTGCTGCACACCGCGATCGGCCAGGGTGGCTCCGACATGTTCGCGGTGATCAGCTGGGACGGGAATGCGCTGGTCACGGTAGCCCCACCACAACCGCTCATCGCCAACGCGGCCGGACTATGGGCCATGGCGTCGTCCCACGGCTACCGCGACTCGATCCGGTGCACGGAGCCCGGCGAGATCGTCCGTGTCCGCCTCGCGACGAGCCTGCAGGACGGCAACCGGAACCTCGACAAGAACGGCGGAAAGCGCGAAGAGGACAAGTACACGTTCGCCGGCGGCGCCTGGCAGCCCGCGGGGTCGGAGAACTTCGCCGACAACAGCCTCAGCTACACCGACGGCTGGTCCTCGCACGCGAACGCCTTCGGTGAGTGCAAGAACCTCGGTCGCAAGCAGTGAGCCCGGAGTTCCCAGCGAAAGGACCTTCCTGATGCATCGGATCGGACTGCACGCCGCCCTCGCCACCACGGCAGTCGCACTGGCACTTACGGCGTGCGGACCGTCGGGCGACGGTGCCGGCGTGCCCGGCCGTAGCACGGCCGTCGACCCGTGCGCCGGCGTCGCCGGCTGCGCTGAGGTCGCCGTCGCGGATGTCGATGGTGACGGTTCCCCGGACCGCGTCGGGGTCGCCAGGCAGAAGGTCGAATCGTCGCCCGAGATAACGACACTCGTCGCGACACGAAACACGGTGCACACGTTGACACTCAAGGCGCGAGGCATCGCCTACCCGACTCCAGCGGAGATCTATCGCGGCGCCTTCGCCATCAGCCGGGCGGAGGGCGCGGATCTCGCGCTCCACCTCGTCCCCGGGCGGGGTAACGCCGAGCAGTTCGCGGTTGTCACGTGGGACGGAGCGAAACTCGTCACGCTCGCTCCGCCGCCGTACGTGAACGGCAACGAGGCCGTGAAGACGACCGACTTCTGGTACCTCGGCTCATCACACGGCACGCAACACACGGTCAAGTGCCTGCAGCCAGCCGAGATCGCTCTCGTTCAGCTGTCGGCCGCGGTCGCCGAGGGAGTACCAGTCGAGGGCGGCGGCAAGCGCGAGGAGGACCGATTCACCTTCGTCGGCTCGGGTTGGCAGGCGTCGGGATCGACGAACGTCGCCGACACGTCGTACAGCTACTCGTTCGACGCGCACACCGCAGTTTTCGCCGGATGCAAGGACGTCGGCCGCAAACCCTGACACCCGTTGCGCTGGTCAGCACGGTAGCGCGACGTCACGTCGCCCGCTCGGCGGGAGTCCGTGCGAAACGGTGGGGTACCACCGGGCAGGTCAGGTCTGGCGCAACGGTGCGCCGGCTCAACGGGGCACCACAACGACTCGGGCTGCGGGCAGCTCCCTGCTGCAGCCCGTGGAATAGCCGTACTCCTGGGCCGCGACCGCGGTCGGACTGGCGCACAGCCAGCCGTCGAATCTCTTGCTGTCGGTGTTCCCCTGCCCGACGAGCGTCTTATCGTGCAGGTATCGATCGATCACCTTGCGCGCCTCCGCGCACGATACCGAGCCCGATCGCACTTCGATGACGCCGACGGTGCCGGTGCGCGGATAGGTCACGGTGCCGCAGGTCGGAGCCGCCTGTGCGGCGCCGCCTCCGAGCACCGCAGCTCCGATCGGGAGGACTGCGAGCGACGTCACCGCCGTCGCCAGGAGTTTGAAGGACATGCCGCTCTCCTAGGTGAATAGCCGGAAGCCTCACGCTATCCCGGGAGCGGCGCACCGTCAGTCCCCCGAACGGACTATTCCGTTCCGGGCGGACCAACGGGTCAACGAAGGCGTCAGTTCACGCGCAGCGTCGTGGTGACGGGCGTCGGGTTCTGGGTGAGGTCCAGGACCGGGCAGTGCGCGTCGACGGTGTCGGTCAGCTCGCGGTACCGCTCCTCGCTGTCCGGGCCGGTGATGTCGACGGTGACCCGCACGGCCGTGAATCCGGGGCGGACGGTGTCGTCGAGGCCGAAGAAGCCGCGCACGTCGAGGTCGCCCTCGGCGCTGAGCTTCAGCTCGTCGATGTGCACGCCCAGCTTGTCCGCGTAGAAGCGGTAGGTCACGACCTGGCAGGCCAGGAGCGCACCCAGGTACGCCTCGACGGGGTTGATCGCGGTGTCGTCGCCGCCGAGCGTCGGGGGCTCGTCGACCACGAGGGTGTGCTGGCGCGCAGTGGTCACGCTGCCGACCGTGCCCTGCGGCACCGCCGACGCCGCGAAGACGACGTGCGCATTGGCGGTGTTGCGGGTGACGGCCTGGTCGGTCGCGTCGATGATGGCGGCGAGCGTTCCGGTGGCGGATGCGGTCATGGGGCACTCCTGGTCTCGGACGGTTGATTCCTCGCGGAACATATGTCCGTTCCCGCGACGGCACAGCGGTTGCGTTCATCGTGATTCCCTGCCGATACGCTGAGCGCGTGTCCACGTTCCTGACGGTCGCCCTGCTCGCGGTGCTCACCACGGTGGGCCTGGTCGGGGCCGTCGTGTCCGACGGTGCCGCCTCCCTCGTCTGGGCTGTGACGACGGTCGCGGTCGCGGGGCTGCTCGCGTGGCGACTGCGGTCCGCGCCGCCGGGGATGGGGCTGGTCGCGGCGTTCGCGACGGGGATCCTCGTCGTCTCCGCGGGCCTGCCCTTGGCGATCGTGCTCACCGAGACCGCGCCGGACCGCTCCCCCGGGTCGAGCTCGGTGCTCGGCGCATCCGACCGTGCGTCCACAGTCGATCCGTCGGCCGAACTGCGCGGCGCCCTGAAGAAGGCCGATGAGGTGCTCCCGGGCGGATCGGACTCGGTGCTGAACATCCGCATCGACGAGTCCTCCACGCAGGTCGGCCTACTGGACCTCGCGAAGGGCCAGCGGGTGTGGTTCCAGTACTCGCGATCGAGCGGGAAGTGGTACGAGCCCAGTCGCAGCGCCACGAACGACCGCCAGGACGCGGTCTTCCGCGCCGCCGACCTCGCCGCGCTGGATCTGACCGCCACTGCTGCGAAGGCCACCGCCGCCGCCGACCGGATCGCGATCGACCGCAGCAACCGGCACGCCGACGACGGCATCCAGATCGAGCGGCGCTACCAGGACCGCAAGCTGATCGTCGAGTTCCACATGTCGGGCGAGGAGATCCACGCCGACCAGACCGGGAACCTCCCCGACAACCTCGCGCTGGCGAAGCTCGACGGCCTGCTCCCCGTCGCCGAGCGCGCGCTCCGCGACAGCGGCGTCGACCCCGCACAGTCCTTCCTGAGCGGGCTCGAGTACCGGGTGTTCGCGCCGAACGCCACCGCCGTCTCGGGCGAGGAGGGCCGCCTCAGGCTCAGCGTCCAGGGCGGCGGCCGGAGCGGGAGCATCGAGGTCACCGTCGGGCGGTTCCCGATCGTCAGCCTGCGGCCCAGCTCCGGCACCGCGTCGAATCCGTTCGCCCTCAGCGCGCTCACCGCGGCCGGGCTGGAGCGCGCCCGCGCCGACCTGGCCCAGCGCTCCGCCGTCCCCACCGTCGACGCGAACGCCGTCAGCCTGCAGGTGGAACGCGACTTCACCTCGTCCTCGCTGCGCTCGCGCGGCGCCCCGCCGATCCTCAACCTCGGCCTGGGCCCGAAGGCCGAGGCGTACTACACGTTGGGCGGCGACTTCCTCCGGAGCACCCGGACCTAGGCCTTGGTGGTGAGGCGGCGCACCGTCGACACCTCGGACTCCCGGTAGGCGCGCCCGTCCGGCCAGAGCAGGTCGTGGAACCATTGCGCGGGCTGCCGCGCCCCGACGTAGGGCTGCTTCCACGAGTCCCACGGGTAGTAGGTCTGACTGCGGCCGGCCACGAAGCCCCACTGGTAGGCGTCGATGCCGAGCTCCTTGCAGATCGGCAGGATCGTCTCGATCGTGCTGCCCTGCGGGCGGGCCATGTACTCGGTGAGCAGCATCGGCCGGCCCTGCTTCGCGAGATCCGCGGCCATGGCGCGGAACTTCTCCGGCGGGTCGTAGCTGTGGAAGCTGATGACGTCCGACTGGGCGAGCTGAATCGCGCGGATCTCGGGGCGGGTGTCGGCCCAGACGCCGGAGGTCAACGGCTGCGTCGGGCCACCCGCGCGGGCCCACGCGAAGGCCTGCGGCAACAGCTGCGCGACGCGGGCCACCTTGTCCGGCGGGCTCAGCGGGTAGGAGTCGGCGAGATTCTCCGGCTCGTTCCACACGTCCCACGCCACCACACGGGGATCGTTGGCGAAGGCCTTGACCACGCCCGTGGCGTAGGCCTGCAGCGTCGAGGTGTCGGGGTTGGTCAGGCCGGCCGCGCCCGGGCTCTGCACCCAGGTCGAGTTGTGCACGCCGGGCGTGGGCTCGCGCTGGACGCCGGGCTTCGGGTTCGGGTCCCAGCACGAGTCGAACAGCACGAACATGACCTTGATGCCGTTGGTGTTCGCGAGGGTGAGGAACTGGTCGAGGCGCGCTGTGAAGCCGGTCGGGTCCGCGGTCCACAGCTGATCCTGGAGGAACACGCGCATCGTGGTCATGCCGAGCCCCTTCGCCCAGCTGAGCTCGAGGTTCATCCGCACCGGGTCGAAGGTCTGCGCCTGGAACATCTCGAACTGGTTCCCGGCGTTGGCGTTGATGTAATTCGCGCCGACCATCCAGGGGTTCTGGGCGCGCCACTGCTGCGCGCGTTCGGGGGTCCAGCGGGTGGCGGGCCCGGCGGGCGCACCCGGCGTCGTCGGCCCGACGGTGCCGCCCGCCCCCGGTCCGGAGCCGGGGTCGGCGGCGGCCCGCGCCGCGATCATCGCGGCCGGCACCGCAGCGGCGGCCGCACCCAGCAGCACCCGTCGAGTCACAACAGTCACACTGACACCATAAGCAACAATTGTCACGGAAGTGTTGCGGCGCGCGGCAGCGGTCGCCGCGGACCAACGGGCGTTTCGGGTGCGGATGGCCTCCCGCACCCGTTTCGCGCAGCCGCACCCTGCATGCCGGGTGCGCTGGCGCAGTGCGGGTGCGGATGGCTTCCCGCACCCCTTCTGCGCGCAGCGATCGGTTCCGATCAGCTCTCGATGGCCTTGCGGGCCTCGGCCTCCAACTCGGCGCGGAACCGTGGCGGCGCGGGCAGGACACCGCGGTCGACCAGGCGGTCGACAGTGCTGACCACCTGGTTCAGATACGCCGCCCGCTCGGCGGCCGCGCTGGACGAGGCGTGCCGATAGAGCTTGAGGCCGCGGTCGAGATCGCGCGCGTCCTCCGCGGGCAGCCCGGCAGTGCCGGTGCTGCGGGCGTGCCGATCGGCGGCGTACCAGCTGGTGCGCAGGTCGGTGACGGCGTCGGCGTACTCCGCGGCGGACTCCTCGCCGGGGTACTCGTCGGTGCGCAGGGCGCCCGCGTGCTCGAGAGCGTCGTGGAAGGCGATGACCTTGGGCGAGCTGAGGTCCCACATCGCGGGGAAACGCAGCAGCATCTCCGGGTCGAGCTCGTAACCCGCGTACTCGGAGAGGACCTCGTCGTGCCGACCCGTCGCACGCTCCCACAGCGCCCTGCCCGGCGGTGCCGGGGCCGGCTTCGGCTGCGCGCGCGGCCGCTCCGGTGCGGGCGCGTCGACGAACCGGAGCGGATCGGGCCGGCGCACCGCCGCCGCATCGCCGGGACCGGCGAGCACCACGACCATCGCGACGATCAGGCCGCCGGCCAGGAACAGCATCCCGATCGGCCCGATGAACCGCGTGGCGATGAGCCCGACGGCCGCGACGCCGAGCGCCACCGCGATCGCGCTACGCATCGGAATCACCCACATCGGACAGCGTAACCGTCAGGCCGCGAGCGCCTGCTGCCCCACCGGGGGTGCGGTGGCGGCATCGTCGGGCGACGGGGGCCGCGCGATCCGCGCGTAGGCGACCACCATGACGCCCACGAGGCCCAGCAGTGCAACGGCGGCCAGGTGGCCGCTCTGCGCCATCGGGACGCTGAGGTAGCGGACGGCGAGCAGGATCGCGGTGAAGGCCGCCGTCCCGCCCACGACGGTGACGATGCGGCGCGGGTGCCAGCCGTCCTCGGGCCGGATCATCGCGGCCTCGAGCGTGAGGGCGAAGACGAGGCCGGCCACGAGGTCGACTCCGTAGTGGGCGCCGAGGCCCAGGGTCGCCGAGATCGTGCACACCCACCAGACGACGCCGAACAGCTTGAGCAGGCGCGGCCCGCGCAGGGCGTGTACGAGGATCGCGGTGGCCCAGGCGGTGTGCAGGCTGGGCATGCAGTTGCGCGGCGCCAGCTGGCTGAAGTAGGCCGAGACGGGCTCGAGCGAGGTGGGCGCCACGTGCGGCCAGACGTTCATCCAGCCGGCGCCGGCCACCTCGTTGCCGAACGCGTACGCGGGGCCGACGACCGGGAACAGGAAGTAGACGATCGGGCCGATGGCTCCGATGAGGATGAAGGACTTCACGATGTGGTGCCGCGGGAAGCCCTCGGTGGAGCTGCGCCGCAGCTGGAAGTAGGCGACCACGGCCGCCCCGACGGGCAGGTAGGTGTACACCTTGGTGATCAGCCACAGGTACCAGCCGTGCTCGTGCACGAACCGGCCCATCACCCACGACGGGCTGCCGAGCGCCCGGTCGGCGACCTCGACGAAGTGATCGGCGACCTCGGGCAGCGCCTGCATCGTCAGCCCCAGCCAGACGGCGGAGACGGCGTTCGCGGCGATGAGGATCGCGGCGACGCCGGCGGCCTTGAGCGCCGCAGCGCGCTCGGGCCCGGTCAGGCGGGTGCCCGCGTACACGGTGAGCGCGAGGAGCCCCCACATCACACCGTTGCCGAAGTGCAGCGGCGACCCCACCGCCAGGCGCTCGGCGTTGAACAGCACCTCCACGCCGGCCACGACGCCGAGGAAGGGCAGCCGCAGCCGCGCGGGCATGCACATCAGGGCCAGCGCGAGGGCCGCGACCTTCACCTCACCGGTGACCGGGCGGCCGACGAAGTCGGAGACGAGGCCGTGCACCGGCCCGCGGAGCCCGTAGTACGTCGCCGCGGCCTGGATCACCAGGACGAACGCGACGACGCCGAGCACCGCCCAGGTCCATTGCCGTTGTCCCCAGCCGTGGCGGGGATGCTCCCCGCGTGGACCCCGCGGGAGCGCGAAGTCTGCACGCACCAACATGAGATGACAGCATAGTTAACGGACGGGTAACTCTGTGAATCCAGACGCCGTTTCGTGACGGAAAACGCTCGAAACGACAGCGGGCGCGCATCCCCGAAGGGATGCGCGCCCGTGATGTCCGTGTCCGGTCAGGCCCGGACGGTGTCCCGGTCAGGCCCGGGAATCACTCACCAGCTGCTCTTGTGCACACCGGGGAGCTCGCCGGCGTGCGCCATCTCGCGCAGGCACACACGGCAGAGGCCGAACTTGCGGAACACCGAGTGCGGTCGGCCGCACTTGTTACACCGGGTGTACGCGCGGACGGCGAACTTCGGCTTCTTGTTGGCCTTGTTGACCAGCGCCTTCTTTGCCATGGCTCAGTTCTCCTTGAAGGGGAAGCCGAGGTGCTTGAGCAGTGCGCGGCCTTCCTCATTGTTGGTGGCAGTGGTGACGACGGTGATGTCCATGCCGCGCGGGCGGTCGATGGAGTCCACGTCGATCTCGTGGAACATCGACTGCTCGTTCAGGCCGAACGTGTAGTTGCCGTTGCCGTCGAACTGGTTGCCGTTGAGGCCGCGGAAGTCGCGGATACGGGGCAGCGCGATCGAGGTGAGGCGATCGAGGAACTCCCACATGCGGTCGCCACGGAGGGTGACGCGCGCGCCGATGGGCATGCCCTCGCGCAGCTTGAACTGCGCGATCGACTTGCGGGCCTTGCGGATCTCCGGCTTCTGGCCGGTGATCAGCTCGAGGTCCTTGACAGCGCCGTTGATCAGCTTCGCGTCACGGGCGGCGTCGCCGACACCCATGTTCACGACGACCTTGACGACGCCGGGGATCTGCATGACGTTGTCGTACTTGAACTCGCTGTTGAGCGCGTCCTTGATCTCGGCGCGGTAGCGCGCCTTCAGCCGGGGCTGGGTCTTCTCAGCGGTGCTCATATCAGATGTCCTTCCCGTTCTTGCGGGAAATCCGCACGCGCTTGCCGGTCTCCTCGTCGGTCCGGTAGCCCACGCGGGTGGGGTTACCGTCCGAGTCGACGACCATGACGTTCGAGACGTGGATCGGGGCCTCGCGGACCTCGATGCCGCCCTGCGCGGTGGCGGAGGTGCTGGTGTGCTTCTTGATCCGGTTGACGCCCTCGACGAGGACCTTCTCAGCCTTCGGGAAGGCCTCGACGACCTTGCCCTTCGCGCCCTTGTCGGGGCCCGAGATCACGATGACGGTGTCGCCCTTGTGCACCTTCATGTCAGAGCACCTCCGGGGCCAGCGAAACGATCTTCATGAACTTCTTGTCACGCAGCTCGCGGCCGACGGGGCCGAAGATGCGGGTGCCACGAGGGTCGTTGTCGTTCTTGATGATGACAGCGGCGTTCTCGTCGAACTTGATGTACGAGCCGTCCGGACGGCGGCGCTCCTTGGAGGTGCGCACGATCACGGCCTTGACGACCTCGCCACGCTTGACGTTGCCGCCGGGGATGGCGTCCTTGACGGTGGCGACGATGATGTCACCGATGCCGGCATAGCGGCGCGAGCTTCCACCGAGCACGCGGATGCAGAGGATTTCCTTAGCACCCGTGTTGTCGGCGACCCGCACTCGCGATTCCTGCTGAATCACTAGCTGATCTCCTCAGACCTGGATTTTCATGCGCGCCGGATTACCGACCCGAACACGCGCGGTCCGCCACCTGTGACACGAGGCCGCAGGCAACCGCTCCATGATAGAGGAAACCGCAGGTCGCTGTCGAATCACGCCCGGTCGTGCGCTCGGCCCCAGCCGCCCAGGCCCGACGGTGCGCCGCCCACCCGGCGTGTCCTCCGTTCGAACGACACGATCCTGTCGATCACCGGCTCGTCGCTGTCGACGACGTCGGTCACCTCCCGCGGCACGAACGCGCCGGGCGACACCGACACCGCGGATTGCACGTACCAGCTGGCACCCGAGCGCCCCCTGCGTATCACCACGTATCGGTACATGGACAACCATCACGGCCACGTCGGCGTCTACGACAAAGGCGGCGACTTCGGCGGCAGCTCGGCGCAGCAGGTCTTCAGCTCGGCGTCCAGGATCTACCAGGACGTCGCCCCTCCCACCGTCGATCTATGGCCCGAAATCCAGGCCGGACTCGTAGTCGCCGGATCGGACGCGGTACTCGCGGGGAAGGGCGACTTCTGGTACTGGATGAGCTTCAGCGGGGGCGACGCGAACAACACCGCCCTGTTCACGCCGATCATGACGGCGATCGCCGGGGCGATCGCGTAGCGCTCCGCGCCCACCGCGCGATGCGCACCACAACCGTCAGGTCCGACCGCTCACCCTGGCGCGATGTACTCGTGCCGCAGGTCGCTCACACGGGCGATGTAATCGAAGTCATGGTCGGCCGCGAGCACGGTCGCGTCGTTGACGATGGCGTACGCGGCTATGAGGATGTCGGTAGGGCCCGCGGCGCGGACCAGCCCTGACGACCACAAGCCGGCCTGAATATCGAGGACGAGCGACTCTTCGGGCGCGTTCTCCAGCGGGAATCCCTGGGACATCTGTTCGCGATACCGCAGGTGTTCGTCGGGCGTCCGCGCGCTGTGACAGAACTCGAGCACCTGCGGCGGACACGTGACGAACAAGTCGGACGGCGATCGCTCGATCCGCCGCAGACGTTCCGTGATCGCCTCATCCCCGGCCACGAGCCGCGCCCACGCCGAGTTATCCACGAGGTAGTCCGTCACGGCGTCTCGGCCGGGCTGACCACGGGTGCACCGAGGCCTTCTGGAAGGCCGGAGAGCCCGGCGATGCCGTTGATCATCGCGCCCTTCTGCTTCGAGGCGATGAGACGTCGGAGAGCGAGATCGATGACGGAGCGGTTCGATCGCTCGCCGGAGAGCTCCCGGGCGCGCTCAAGGAGACGCGGATCGAGATCGACGCTAGTGACCGTCATGGGTCCACCCCCTCAGTTCTATACAACCAACTATATAACTCTGCTCCACCGCGCGCCACGATCGACCGGGCAGCCATTCGGATGACGCTGCTGTGCGCCGCGACCGGTATGCCGTAACTTCCAGGACGTGCAGCTCTCCGACCTCCCGCCGGGCGGGGTGACGCGCCTGCGGGCCACGTCCCCGCTCGCGCTGGCGGCCGCTGCCGAGCGCCGCGGGCCGGAGGACCCGATCGTGGTGTTCCCGGGGCTCACGCAGCCGATGGGATCCTCGCCGAGCGCGGTCATCGAGGACGTGCTCGCGCGGACCGCCGCGGTCGCGTTCGAGCTGTTCCCCGCGTGGCTGCCCGCCGCCGACGGCACGGGGGGCGCCCCCGAATCCGACGGCGTCCTGGACCGGTTCGCGGTCCGCTCGCTCAGTCACCGGCACGACGGCGCCGCGGGGCTCGGCACGGCCCTCGGTGCGCTCGCGACGGCGGCCCTGCGCCCCGAGTCGATCGCCGCCTTCACCCGGTTGCCGGCGGCGGACCGTCGCAGCGCTGTCGAGTACGCACTGACCCACAGCTACGGCGCCCGGCGCGCCGCCCTGGCGCTGGTGGTCGACCGGCTGATCGCCCCGCACCAGGCCGACGCGTTGGCCGTCGGCGCGCAGTGGTTGGCGCGCGGCGGCTGCGCCGTCTGGCTGCTAGGCCCCGGTGCGGCACCGCTGGACCGGTTCCCCCTCGTCGACGGTCCGCCGGTCCCCGACGACGAGGACGCGCGGCCGACCGAGCACACGGTGGGCCTGGAGCCCGCCCCGGTCTACCCGCCGGTCGCGGGCAGGCCGCATCCGGCGAGCGCGGCGGAGAAGTACCTGGAGCAGGGGCTGGCGCGCGTGGAGTGGGCAGCGGCGCGCTACTGGAACTACGCCGTCGACCTCGGGCCGCTGCACCCGCCCGTCCGGGTGGATCTGCTCTTCCCGGAGCCCCGGCTGGTGGTCGAGATCGACGGCCCGGACCATCGCTGCGTCGAGAAGTACGAAGCCGACCGGCGCCGCGACGCCGACCTCCTGCTCGCCGGTTTCCACGTACTGCGGCTGACCAACGCCCGGATCCTGGGAGACCTCGCCGAGTCGATGGCCGTCATCCGTACATTGGTGCTGTCGGGAACGCGATGACAGAAGGGCGAGTCGGGTGAGCGAGTCGATCGCCGGTCTCACCGGCACGGAGACGACGGTGCTGCTGGTCCTCGCGGCCGCCGTCGAACCGGTCCGCAATCCCGACCTGAAGCTGCTCGGACCGGCGCTCGAGGCGCCCGCACGCCGGCGGCTCGTCGATCGCGGACTCCTGGACGTGGCGAAGGGATCCCGCGGCGCGCTCGTGCTCTCCCTCACCGACCGGGGCTGGGCCGCCGCCGCCGCCCTGCTCGAGTCCCCTCCCCCGCCGCGCGCGACCCCGCAGCTGCGCGCGATGCTCACGTTCACCGCGGGCATCGGCCGCTACCTGCGCCGCGAGTCACTCGCGCTCGGCGAGGTCATGATGCCCGGGCCGGGCACTTCGGGGCCGGCACCGTCGGCCCCCGGCCCGGCACCGTCGGCCTCCGTCCCCCGGCCCGACGGTCCGCCCGTGCCCGAGCCCGCGGGCACCGTCGAGCGGGTGCGCGCGGCGTACCGGCGGATCGCGGCGCCCGGCGCGTGGGTGGCGCTGTACCGCCTGCGCGCGGCGCTGCCCGATCTGCCCCGCGCGGAGCTCGACGACGCCCTGCGCGACCTCTACCCCGAGCCCGGCGTGCACATCGTCGCGGAGGACAATCTCAAAGCCCTCACCGCCGAGGACCGCGCCGCCGCGCTGCACCTCGGCGGCCGGCCCCTGCACGCGATACGGATCACCAGATGACCTTGTCCGACGAACAGCGCACCGCGCTGCGTTCCGTCCGCCTGAGCTGGGCGCCCACCTACGAGGAGGTCTGGGACACCGCCGAGGAGGCGCAGTACCACCACGTCGACGGCCTGCACACCGACGTCTGGGAGGACCTCGAGGACGCGCTCGGCGACGCGGTCGCGTCCACCGGCGCCTCCCCCACCGGACTGGTGATCACCGGCAACGCGGGCACCGGGAAGACCCACCTGCTCACCCGGTTCCGTGCCGATGTGCAGTCGGCGGGCCACTACTTCGTCCTGCTCGAGCTGCTCGACGCGTCCGACTTCTGGCGCGCGGCGCTCACCTCGCTGCGCAGCTCCCTGCTGCGCCCGGCCCGCGACCACGAGACCCAGCTCGCGCAGCTGC
The DNA here is from genome assembly GCF_040611135.1 of Tsukamurella sp. NPDC003166. Classification (NCBI taxonomy): domain Bacteria; kingdom Bacillati; phylum Actinomycetota; class Actinomycetes; order Mycobacteriales; family Tsukamurellaceae; genus Tsukamurella; species Tsukamurella sp. NPDC003166. The sequence goes on along the minus strand of NZ_JBEXNL010000015.1, from coordinate 64,618 downwards.
TGTGGCTGCTCTCGGACGAGGCCGGGCTGTCGCGGGCGCACCGTCGGGAGTTCTCCGGCGACGCGGTGCCCACCCCAGCGGGCCTCGACGCGCTGGTCGCGGCGATGAGCAAGCGACGCCCGCAGGTTCGGCAATACCACGGCGTGCTGCGCGCGCTGGTGCTGCTCGGCTCTCCCGACACCCGCCTCGCCGATCTCGGCTCCGCCTTCCTCGACGACATCGAGGTCGAGGAGACGGCCGCCGAGCGCCTGCACTGGGGCCTGCCCGCCCACGGCTTCCCCGCGGTGGAGACGGTGCGCGCGATCTCGGCGTTCATGGCCGAGACCGCGGCCACGGTGTTCGCGGTGGACCAGATCGACACCCTGCTCGCGCAGTCCGCGGCCACGCTGACCTCCCCCGATGCCGCGGAGTCCGAGGTGATCGAGCAGGTCGGCCACGGCCTGATGTCGCTGCGCCAGGGCCTGTACCGCACCGTGACCGTCGCCTGCATGCTGCCGACGGCGTGGGAGACGCTGTCCAGCCGCGCGACCGCGTCCGTGGCGGCCCGGTTCCGGGTGGTCGGTCCGCTGAAGTCGCTGCCCGACGGTGCCATCGCCCGCGCGATCGTCGAGCGGCGCCTGACGGCCGCGTACCGGGCGAAGCATTTCGTGCCGCCCCACCCCACGTGGCCCGTCGCGCCGGAGGCCTTCGCCTCGGCGGTGCACCACACCCCGCGCGACCTGCTCACCAAGGTCGACGCCCACATCCGGGCGTGCGTGTCCACCCGCTCGGATTTCGAGCTCGCCTCCTTCGACGACGGTGCGCCGCGTCCGGCACCGTCGGTCCCGGCACCGGCGCCGACGGTGCCCGTCCCGGCTCCCGCGGACGCGCCCGTCGACGTGCTGGCCCGGATCGACGAGCAGTTCGAGGCGCTGCGCCTGCGCGCCCAGGTGGGCGACGTCGCGACGGACCAGAACGTCGCCGACAAGCGGATGGGCACGCTCATCGAGGCGGGCCTGCGGGCCTGGACCCGCGAGGACGGCGGCGAGGGCTTCTCGATCGAACGCGGCAACAAGCAGCTCGACGGCCGGCTGCGGCGGCGCCTGCCCGGCCGCGTCGAGGACGAGCAGCACTGGGCCTTCCGGGCGATCCCGGCGGCACACCCCGTCGCCGCCACCAACCGCGTGCAGGGCGCCGCGACCGCGGCCGGCGTCGCCGCGGGCATGGACCGCCGCAAGCTCTTCCTGCTCCGCTCCACGCCCTGGCCCACCAGCCCGAAGGCATCGGCCGTGATCGCCGATGCCGTGGACCGCGGCGCCGAGCTCCTCCCCCTCGACGAGGGCGATCTCGCGACCCTCGACGCGCTGAGCCGGATCATCGCGAACTCCCCGGAGGGGCTCGACGAGTGGCTGACCGCCCGCCGTCCAGCGCACGGGCTGCGGATGTTCGCGGGCCTCGCGCGCACGGCACCGACGAGCGAGCGCACCGCGCCCGCGCACCGGCGTGGGCCGGGTTCGGGACGGGCGGGCAGCCTCATCCCCGGCGACGCCGTGGGCCGCGTCGGCGGGCTGTCGAGCGCCGTGGCGGACGTCATGTTCGGCGGGCCGCCCGCCCCGCGCCCCGGGCCCGCCCCCGCGCCGGAGGCCTCGGCGGCGGCACCGTCGGAGCCCGGGAGCGTTCCCGTGGGCACGACCGGCGACCGGGCGCCCGTCCTGCTCGACCTCGCCGAGCTGCGCAGGCACACCGCGATCTTCGCGGGCTCGGGCTCGGGGAAGACGGTGCTCATCCGCCGCCTCATCGAGGAATGCGCGCTGCGCGGGGTCTCCGCGATCGTGCTGGACCCCAACAACGACCTCTCCCGGTTGGGCGAGGCGTGGCCGCAGGCGCCGTCGGGCTGGTGGGAGGGCGACGCCGAGCGGGCGCAGCGCTACCTCGCCGACACCGAGGTGATCGTCTGGACGCCGAACCGCGAATCGGCGAGACCGCTCGTGCTGCAGCCGATCCCGGACTTCGCCGCACTGCGCGCGGGCATGGACGACGCCCGCGACCCGAACAGCACGGACGCACAGGAGGCCCGCGAGGGCTTCGCGATGGCGGTGGAAGCGTGCGCGAGCGCGCTCGAGCAGCACGTGGGTGTCGGCGGCATGCGGCGTGAGCAGCAGCGCGCGATCCTGCGCGAGGCGCTCGACGCGTACGGCCGGCGGGTGGACCGGTCGGACGTGCGCGGCTTCGCGGACTTCCTGCGGGAGTGGGATTCGACGCGCAGCAGCCTCGGCAGCGCCGACAAGCTGGCCCCCGAGCTGGCGGAGAACCTGCAGGCGGCGCTCATCAACAACCCGCTGCTCGGCGGTCGCGGCGAGGCGGTGGACCCGGTGACGCTGCTGACGCCGTCGGCGGGAAAGCGCGCGCGGATCTCGGTGATCAGCCTCATCGGCCTGCCCGACGAGACGCAGCGGCAGACCTTCGTCGCGCAGCTGCAGCTGGCGCTGTTCTCGTGGATCAAGCGGCATCCGGCCGGCGATCGACCGCTCGGCGCGCTGCTGGTGATGGACGAGGCGCAGCAGATCGCGCCGTCGGGATCGGTGAAGCCGTCCACGGAGTCCACGCTGCTGCTCGCCTCGCAGGCCCGCAAGTACGGGCTCGGACTGGTGTTCGCGACACAGGCGCCGAAGGGCCTGCACGACAAGATCGTCGGCAACAGCGCCACGCACTTCTACGGCAAGCTCAACGCGCCGGTGCAGATCCAGGCCGCCAAGGACCTGGCCTCCGCCCGCGGGGGCCGGATCGACGGGATCGGCGGGCTCGGCCCGGGCGACTTCTACCTCGGGGCCGGGGCGTCGACGGTGCGCCTGCACGCCCCGATGTGCCTCTCGCATCACGCCGCGAGTCCGCCCACTGAGGACGAGGTCCTCGCCATCGCACGAAGGAGTACGACATGAGCCGGAAGAAGATCAGCTGGAGCCAGTTGTCGCCGCGCGCCAAAGCGGCGATCGTCGCGACCGCCGCGGTCGACGCCGGACTCCGGGCCTGGGCCCTCGCCGACCTGGCCGGACGCGACGACGCCGCGGTCCGCGGCCCCAAGAAGCTGTGGGGCCTCGGCCTCGGCGTGGTCAACTCGGCGGGCGTCCTGCCCGCTGCGTACCTGCTCCTCGGCCGCGCGACCCGCATGGCGTAGTCGGCGTCGGGCGCCCGGCCGTCTCGGTGCCCACACACCAGTTGTGCCCGGCGCGGCGGTCCTCACATCCGTTTGTGCCTGCCTCCGGGTGGCTCTCACACCCGACATGCACGGCCACCGCCACCGTCACACCCCGAACGCCTGTCCATGTCCGGTCCTCACACCCGGAATGCCTGCTGCGGTGGTGGTGATCAGCCCGCGGGGCGGGTGGCGCGGCGGCGGGGCTGCTGGGCGCGTCCCTGCCCCTGCGGGCGTCCCTGGCCCTGCGCCCGTCCGCCGGACGGTGCCTGGCGCTGCTGCCCGGAGCGCTGACCGCCCTGGCCGCGCCCGGTGCCCTGACCGGCGCTGTGGCCGCGACCCGAGGCCTGACCCTGCCCGCGCCCGGCACCGTCGGACCGGGCACCCGTGCCCTTGCCGCGCCCGGCGCGACCACGCCCCGGGGCGTGCCCGCCACCGGCCCGACGCTGCTGCTGCGGCGGCGCGACCGGCGCCGGCTCGACATAGGGCGCCGTCTCCCCGACCAGATCGACGACGACCGGTGAGGTCGCGGTGACCGACGTCGGACGCGCGGAGATCGCGGCCTTCTTCAGCAACACCTGGGTGTCCTTGCGCTGCTCGGGGGTCATCACGGTGACGACGGTGCCCGAGCTGCCGGCGCGGGCGGTGCGGCCGCTGCGGTGCAGGTAGGCCTTGTGCTCGGCGGGCGGGTCGACGTGCACGACCAGCTGCACGTCGTCGACGTGCACGCCGCGGGCGGCGATGTCGGTCGCGACGAGCACCCGCGCGGTGCCCGCACTGAACGCCTCGAGGTTGCGGTCGCGCTGCGGCTGGCTCAGGTTGCCGTGCAGGTCCACCGCGGGGATGCCCTGCGCCGTGAGCTGCTTGGCCAGCTTCTTCGCCTGGTGCTTGGTGCGGGTGAACAGGATCCGCCGGCCGGTGCCGGAGGCGAGGACGCGGACCAGCTCGCTCTTCTCGTCCTTGCCGCTCACCTCGAAGACGTGGTGGGTCATGTCGACGACCGGCGAGTTCTCGGGGTCGACGGAGTGCGAGACCGGGTCGGTGAGGAACTTGCGGACCAGCTTGTCGACGCCGTTGTCGAGCGTGGCGGAGAACAGCATGCGCTGGCCGCCCGCCGGGGTGGCGGCGAGGATCCGGGTGACGACGGGGAGGAAGCCGAGGTCGGCCATGTGATCCGCCTCGTCGAGCACGGTGACCTCGACGCGCGACAGATCGACGATGCGCTGGCGCATCAGGTCCTCGAGGCGACCGGGGCAGGCCACCACGATGTCGACGCCGTTGCTCAGCGCCTGCTCCTGGCGACCCTGCTTGACGCCGCCGAAGATCGTGGTCACCCGCAGGCCGGCCGCGCGGGCCAGCGGCTCGACGGTCGCGGTGATCTGGGTGGCGAGCTCACGCGTCGGCGCGAGCACGAGGCCGGAGGGCTTGCCGGCGGGGGCGCGATGGCCGGCGATGCGCGCGACCAGCGGGATCGCGAAGGCAAGGGTCTTGCCCGAGCCGGTCTTGCCGCGACCGAGGACGTCACGGCCGGCGAGGGTGTCGGGCAGCGTGTCGGCCTGGATGGGGAACGGGGTGCTGCGGTCCATGTCGTGGAGGGCGGCGATGAGGTTCGACGGGACGCCGAGGTCGGCGAAGGAACGAGTGGACACAGGGGTGCTCACGGCAGGTGATACCTAACACTGGTGGGTGGCGAAGGCGACGGTGGCCGCATCCGTTCGCCGCAAGAAAAGAACCGGGAGGTGGTCTCGAGCCGCGTTCGGCGAGACAGGGGCCCGGGAGCCCTACGACGGCGCGGCACGATGAACGTCCCGCATGTTCCCCAGCGTAGCAAATCTGTTCGCACGAGCGTGCATACTTGAGGGGGACGTGCCGACGCTCACAGTCCTCGCGGCGGTACCCCTGATGCAACGCGGAGGCGCTTCATGCGCGACAATGCAGTGATGGAGGCGTGCACGTCGACGCACGCCGGGGGAGGCAAGAACATGACCGCACGTACGACCCGTCTCTTCCGTGGACGCGCCGCAGCGGCGCTCGCCGCGGGTGCTGCTGTGGTCGCCCTGGCCGGCTGCGCATCCGTACCCGGCACGGGCTCCGCCGACCCGCAGGACGTGGCCGCCTACCAGAGCACGATCGCCGCCTCGCGCGCCGCCGCCGCTGCCGCGGCCGGCAAGTCGGCGTGCGCCTCGTGGCAGGCCGGCTACGACATCCGGATCGTCGCCAGCCGCGCCACGGTCGCCTTCACCAAGGATCCGAAGTGGACCTGGGACGGCATCACCACCCTGCTCAACGCCGAGCTCGCGGCGATCGACACGGAGTCGGGCAAGCTGCCCGGCGTCATCACCACGGCCCAACCCGCGGCGTCGATCCTCACCGCGATCACCGACTACAAGTCCAAGCTGGACGCCTACGGCGCCGCGCTGCGCGTCGACCAGGCGGCCCGCGCTTCGGGCGATGCCACCTGGGCGAAGAGCAACCCGGCGTTCGAGGCGCTGGGCACTGCCGCGACGGCCGTCAAGCGGGTGTGCCCGTCGTCCTGACGTCATCACCCTCTGCCGCACGTTCTGACTCCGAGCACGACGAAGCCCCCGGCCCCTCCTCGCGGAGGTGCCGGGGGCTGTTCGTTCGGTGGTGCGGAGCGGCCTACTTGGCCTTCTCCAGCACCTCCACCAGGCGCCAGTGCTTGCTGGCGCTCAGCGGACGGGTCTCCATGATCCGGACGCGGTCGCCGACACCGGCGACGCCCTCCTCGTCATGCGCCTTCACCTTGGAGGTGGTGCGGATGATCTTGCCGTACAGGGAGTGCTTCACGCGGTCCTCGAGCTCGACGACGATGGTCTTCTCCATCTTGTCGGACACGACGTACCCGATGCGCACCTTGCGGCTGTTGCGCTCCTCAGTGGTCACGGTGCTTTCCTTCTCGCTCATGCGGCGTCACCCTCCGGGCCCGAGGCCAGGCCGAGCTCCCGCTCGCGCAGGATCGTGTAGATCCGGGCGATATCAGTACGCACGGTGCGCAGGCGACGGTTGTTGCTCATCTGCCCGGTGGCCATCTGGAAGCGCAGGTTGAACAGCTCCTCCTTGGCCTCGCGCAGCTTCTCCACCAGCTCGTCCGCGGTGAGACCGCGGAGATCAGCGGCGACGGTGTTCGACATCAGAACTGCTCCTCTCGGGTCACGATGCGGGTCTTGCAGGGGAGCTTGTGCTGCGCGCGGCGCAGGGCCTCGCGAGCGGTCTCCTCGTTCGGGTAGGACATCTCGAACAGCACGCGACCGGGCTTGACGTTCGCCACCCACCACTCGACGGAGCCCTTACCGGAACCCATGCGGGTCTCGGCCGGCTTCTTGGTCAGCGGGCGGTCCGGGAAGATGTTGATCCAGACCTTGCCGCCACGCTTGATGTGGCGGTTGATGGCGATACGAGCGGACTCGATCTGACGGTTGGTGATGTAGGCGGGCTCGAGAGCCTGGATGCCGTAGTCACCGAAGGTCACCTTGTTGCCGCCCTTGGACTGGCCGGAGCGACCCGGGTGGTGCTGCTTGCGGTGCTTGACGCGACGGGGGATCAACATGGCGTCAGCCCTCCTGGTTCGTTGCAGCCGGAGCCGCCGCCACCGGAGTGTCCTCCGTTGCGGCGCGACCGGCCTCGGTGCTGGTGGCGGTCGTGCCCGACGCGCCGCTGCGACGCGGGCGCTGGGGGCGCTCACGACGCGGGCCGCGACGGTCGTCGTTCGACGGTGCCGCCAGCTCGCGCCGGCCGCCCACGACGTCGCCCTTGTAGATCCACACCTTGACGCCGATCCGCCCGAAGGTGGTCTTCGCCTCGTGCAGGCCGTAGTCGATGTCGGCACGCAGCGTGTGCAGGGGCACGCGGCCCTCGCGGTAGAACTCGCTGCGGCTCATCTCCGCGCCGCCCAGGCGACCCGAGCACTGGACCCGGATGCCCTTGACGTTCGGCTGACGCATCGCCGACTGGATCGCCTTGCGCATCGCGCGACGGAACGCCACGCGGTTGCTCAGCTGCTCCGCGATGCCCTGCGCGACGAGCTGGGCGTCGGCCTCGGGGTTCTTCACCTCGAGGATGTTCAGCTGCACCTGCTTCTTGGTGAGCTTCTCCAGCTCGGAGCGGATGCGGTCGGCCTCGGCGCCGCGGCGGCCGATGACGATGCCCGGACGCGCGGTGTGGATGTCCACCCGCACGCGGTCCCGGGTGCGCTCGATCTCGATCTTGCTGATGCCGGCACGCTCGAGGCTGTCGGTCAGGCGCTTACGGATCTGGACGTCTTCCTTGACGTACTCCGAGTACTGCTTATCGGCGTACCAGCGGGACTTCCAGTCCGTGGTGATGCCGAGGCGGAAGCCGTGGGGATTGATCTTCTGACCCATGCTTACGCTCCCTTCCGGCTGTTGCGGCTGGCGGCGGGCTTCTTCGCGTCCAGCGACTCCACCACGACGGTGATGTGGCTGGTGCGCTTGCGGATCCGGTACGCGCGGCCCTGGGCCCGCGGCTGGATGCGCTTCATCGTCGGGCCCTCGTTGGCGTACGCCTCCGAGACCACCAGAGTGCGCGGGTCGAGACCCAGGTTGTTCTGCGCATTGGCGATGGCCGAGGCGAGGACCTTCGCGACGGGCTCACTCGCGGCCTGCGGCGCGAACCGCAGGATGGCGAGCGCCTGCTCGGCGTCCTTGCCGCGGACCAGGTCGATGACCCGCCGCGCCTTCATCGGGGTGACCCGGACGAACCGCGCGGTGGCGGACGCCGAGGTCGCTGCTGCTGTGTCGTTGCTCATTAGCGGCGCTTCGCCTTCCGGTCGTCCTTGATGTGGCCCTTGAACGTCCGCGTCGGGGCGAACTCGCCCAGCTTGTGACCCACCATGTTCTCCGAGACGAACACCGGCACGTGCTTGCGACCGTCATGGACGGCGAAGGTGTGACCGATGAAGTCGGGGATGATGGTGGAGCGGCGCGACCAGGTCTTGATGACCTGCTTGGTGCCCTTGTCGTTCTGGACGTCGACCTTCGCGAGGAGGTGGTCGTCGACGAACGGGCCCTTCTTGAGGCTGCGTGGCATTCTCTAACTCCCTCCTAGCGCTTGTTCTTACCGGACTTGCGGCGACGCACGATCAGCTTGTCGCTCGCCTTGTTCTTGCGGGTACGGCCCTCGGGCTTGCCCCACGGGCTCACCGGGTGGCGGCCACCGGAGGTCTTACCCTCACCACCGCCGTGCGGGTGGTCGACCGGGTTCATGACGACGCCACGGACGGTCGGGCGCTTGCCCTTCCACCGCATACGGCCGGCCTTGCCCCAGTTGATGTTGCTCTGCTCGGCGTTGCCCACCTCGCCGACGGTGGCGCGGCAGCGCACGTCGACGCGACGGATCTCGCCGGAGGGCATGCGCAGGGTCGCGTACGCGCCCTCCTTGCCCAGCAGCTGGATGCTGGCACCCGCCGAGCGGGCCATCTTGGCACCGCCACCGGGGCGCAGCTCGACGGCGTGGACCACGGTGCCGGCGGGGATGTTGCGCAGCGGCAGGGCGTTGCCCGGCTTGATGTCGGCGTTGGGGCCCGACTCGACGATGTCGCCCTGCTTGAGGTCCTTGGGGGCGAGGATGTAGCGCTTCTCGCCGTCCAAGTAGTGCAGCAGTGCGATCCGCGAGGTGCGGTTCGGGTCGTACTCGATGTGCGCGACCTTGGCGTTGATGCCGTCCTTGTCGTGACGACGGAAATCGATCAGACGGTAGGCACGCTTGTGGCCGCCACCCTTGTGCCGGGTGGTGATGCGGCCGTGCGCGTTGCGGCCGCCGTGGCCGTGCAGCGGACGGATCAGCGACTTCTCCGGGGTCGACCGCGTGATCTCGTCGAAGGTCGAGCCCGACGAGCCGCGACGACCGGGAGTGGTCGGCTTGTACTTGCGGATAGCCATTTAGCTCGCGCCTCCGAAGATGTCGATGGGCTTGCTATCGGCACTCAGGGTCACGATGGCGCGCTTGGTGCTCTTGCGCTGACCGTAACCGGCACGGGTGCGCTTGCGCTTGCCCTGGCGGTTCAAGGTGTTGACGCTGTCGACCTTGACGCCGAAGACCTTCTCCACGGCGATCTTGATCTGCGTCTTGTTCGCGTCCGGGTGCACCACGAAGGTGTACGTGTTCTCCTCGATCAGGCCGTAGGCCTTCTCGGAGATCACCGGCGCGAGCAGGATGTCCCGCGGGTCGGCGGGGATGGTTGCGGTTGCCATCAGGCGTTCGCCTCCTCGGTCTTCGTGGCGCTCGCGATGAACGAACCCAGAGCCTCGCGGCTGAACACCAGGTCATCGGCGTCGAGGACGTCGTAGGTGTTGAGCTGGTCGGCGAAGATCCACTTCGCGTTCGGCAGGTTCTGGACGCTGCGCTGCGCGGTGAGGTCCTCGCGGCCCACGACCACGAGGAACTTCTTGCGCTCCGACAGGGCGGCCAGGAACAGGCGGGCGGTCTTGGTCGACGCCTCCTGGCCGGCCACCAGCTCGGTGACGACGTGGATACGGTCCTCGCGAACCCGGTCGGTGAGGGCACCGCGCAGGGCGGCGGCCTTCATCTTCTTCGGGGTGCGCTGGCTGTAGTCGCGCGGCTGCGGGCCGTGGACGGTGCCACCGCCGTTGAACTGCGGCGCGCGGGTCGAGCCCTGACGGGCGCGGCCGGTGCCCTTCTGGCGGTACGGCTTACGGCCACCGCCGCGGACCTCGCCGCGGGTCTTGGTGGCGTGGGTGCCGGCACGCGCAGCGGCGAGCTGGGCCACGACGACCTGATGCATCAGGGCGATGTTGGGCTCCACGTCGAAGATCTCGGCGGGGAGGTCGACGGTGCCGTCGACCTTGCCGTCGGCGGTCTTGACATCGAGAGTCAGCTTGCTCATGCGCGAGCACCACCCTTCACGGCGCTACGGACCATCACGAGGCCGCCCTTGCGGCCGGGGATGGCGCCCTTGATCAGGATGACGCCGGCGTCGGCGTCCACCTTGAACACGGACAGGTTCTGCGTGGTCACCTTGTCGGAGCCCATGCGGCCGGCCATCCGGACGCCCTTGAAGACGCGGCCCGGGGTGGCGCAGCCACCGATCGAACCGGGGGCACGGTGCACGGCCTGCGCGCCGTGGCTGGCGCCGAGACCGGCGAAGCCGTGGCGCTTCATGACGCCGGCGTAGCCCTTGCCCTTGCTGATGCCGGTGACGTCGACGAAGTTGCCCGCCTCGAACACGTCGGCGCCCAGCTCCTGGCCCACCTCGTAGTCAGCGGCGGCGCCGGCGTCGGCGAGCCGCAGCTCGGCGATGTGGCGACGCGGGGTGACACCGGCCTTGGCGAACTGGCCCGAGACGGGCTTGTTCACCTTGCGGGGGTCGATCGCGCCGAAGGCGAGCTGCACGGCGTCGTAGCCGTCAGCGGCCTGGGTACGGATCTGGGTGACCACGTTCGGCCCGGCCTTGACGACGGTGACCGGGACGACCCGGTTGTTCTCGTCGAAGACCTGGGTCATGCCGAGCTTGGTGCCCAGGATTCCCTTGATCTTGTTCTCAGTCATATCGATTTCTCCGCAGCCGCTTACTGGATGTTCACGTCGACGCTGGCCGGCAGGTCGATGCGCATGAGCGCGTCGACCGTCTTCGGCGTCGGGTCCAGGATGTCGATCAGCCGCTTGTGCGTACGCATCTCGAAGTGCTCGCGCGAGTCCTTGTACTTGTGCGGCGAACGGATGACGCAGTACACGTTCTTCTCCGTCGGCAGCGGCACGGGACCGACCACGCGGGCGCCGGTGCGGGTCACGGTCTCGACGATCTTCCGAGCAGACGCGTCGATCGCCTCATGGTCATAGGCCTTGAGCCTGATGCGGATCTTCTGTCCCGCCACGCTGTGTCCTCTTCCGTCAAGTGTTCAAACGTATTGCTAGACACACGGACAGCTGAATCACCTGCGGGAACGTATCCCGCCTGAAGTCGATCGACGCTGTTCATGTGTCAAATTGCTCCGGTCCACGCGGTCGGGCGTGTCGCGCTGGCGCTCATGCTCCGCCGTGTGTTCCGGTGGCTCCCGCGAGGGGCGCCGGGTCGATACCGTCATCGAGTGGCCGACCGGCCCGCATCACGAAGACGTCATACGAGACCGCGCCGCCCGACAAGGCAACCCGACCAGTATGCACTGCTCGGGCCGCTTCTTCAAATCGAACCGATGGATCCGGTCGATGCGATTCGCGTCACACTCCGCGGCCAGCGCGCTCTGGAAGAATGTGTGCCATGACCGAGCAGCGCGTCGCGCCGAAGCTGGGCGCGCTGATCCTGGTGGGGGCCCTGGGCGCCGGGCTCGTCGGCTGCACGGTCGAGCCGGGGGCCGGGCGCGGCGGACCGTCGGGCTCGGCGACCGCGTCGAAGCCCCGGATCGTCGCGCGCCCCGCCGCCACGGTGCGCGACGACGCCGTCCGCTACACCTACCCCGCGCCGAACGCCGACCCCCGGCAGAATTACGGCAATCTCTACCTCCCCCGGGGCGCGCACGCTCCGCACACGGTCCCCGTGGTGGTGCTGATCCACGGGGGTGGGTGGAAGAACCGCTCCAGCGCCGGCTACATGGCCGAGGTCGCGCGGGCGCTGCAGGCCACCGGCCTCGCGGTCTGGAACATCGAGTACCGGCGCGTGGGATCCGGGGGCGGTTGGCCCACCACCTTCACCGACGTGGGCTACGCCGTCGACCACGTGCCCGCCCTCGCGGAGTCCGCGCCCGCGCTGGATCCGACGAACGTGATCCTCGTGGGCCATAGCGCCGGCGGTCAGCTCGCGGCGTGGGCGGCCTCGCGGCGCATCCTGCCGCCGGGGTCACCCGGAGTGACCTGGCCCGCGGGCGCCGGCCCGACGGTGACCCCGCGCGCGTTCGTGGCCATGGCCGGCGTGCTCGACATGCGCACCAGCTCGCGCCTCAACGACCATGTGCGCACCGCGCTCGGCGGGATGCCCGACCGGGTGCCCGAGCGGTACGCCCTGGCCAACCCGATCCAGCGCATCGACCCGACGATGCCCTCCGTCGCGATCCACGGGACCAAGGACACCGTCGTACCGGACGAGGAGTCCGTGGCCTTCGTCGCCGCGGCGCAGGCGCTCGGCGCACCGTCGCTGCTGGTCCAGCTCGACGGTGCCAATCACGGCTCCCCCGTCAACACCCGATCGCCGTACTGGCCGCGCATCCAGGCGACGATCGTGCGGCTCGCGAACGAGGGCTTCGACGCCCTCGCCGCGAATCCGCCGCGCTGATCCGCGAGCCTCGGTGAGGTTCGGTCAGGCGGTGAACCAGCGGCGCGAGGACTCCGACGCCCACAGCAGGATCGGGACCGCGATGGTGGCGACGATGCCCCAGCAGGTCAGGATCATCAACGCCGCGACGACAGTGGCGACGATCTGCACAGCCTTCGTGCGCTTGAGCAGCAGCAGAACACCGGCCGCGATGCCCGCGACACCGAGCACGAATCCGAGGACCCGGCCGACGGCGTATCCCGCCATGACCGCACCGTCGTCGATGCCTGCCGACGCGCCGAGCCCCAGACTGACCAACTGCAGCACGAGGACGCCCGCTCCGAGCACCAGGAGCACGATCGCCGCGGCGAGCACGGTGCCGGGTCGCGTCGTCGGCACGGGGCCGCCGAACCCGGGCTGACCGAACCCGGGCTGCGGGTAGCCGGGCTGACCGTAGGGCTGCTGGGCGTAGCCGGGCTGACCGTAGGGCTGCTGCGAGTAGTCCGGCTGGCCGTAGGGCTGCTGCGAGTAGTCCGGCTGGCCGTAGGGCTGCTGCGGGTACTGAGGGAGGCCGCCGTTCTGCTGCTGCCCCTGCGGATCCTGCGGATTCCGGCCGTACGGGTCGTTCGTGGTCACTGATCTCTCCCCTTCGCTGACGTGTGCGATCACGCTACCCCCGGCAACCCGGTCGCGTCGCGCACACGAACTTACCCCGCGGTAAGATAGCGACATGACGAACACCAGCACGTTGAAGATGTGGCGCACACTGAGCGACAAGCCGCTCGGCAAGCTGGCCTTCTCTGCCGCCGCCTCGCTCAAGGCCCCGTACTTCGCATCGGTCACCCCGTACATCTCGGAGATCGAGTACGGCCGCGCGGTCGTCCACGGCCCCAAGTGGTGGTTCGTGCAGAACCACATCGGTACCTTCCACGCCATCGCGGCGTGCAACCTGGCCGAGGTCGGCATGGGCATGGTCATGGAGGCCTCCACGCCGGGCACCCACCGCTGGCTGCCGAAGTCGATGACGGTGGACTACCTCGCCAAGGCCGAGTCCTCGCTCGTCGCGACCGCGACGCTGACCGAGGAGGTCGACTGGGAGGCGATCACCACCGGTCGCGAGGTCCCCGTCGACATCGCCGTCCGCGACAAGAAGGGCACCGAGGTGGTGCACGCCCGGATCACGACCTGGGTCACACCCAAGCCCTCGAAGTGACCGATTTCTGCAACTCACACACCACTGGCAACGTGCGTTAACAGGGTTCACTCGGTTTACAGGCGGTGTGGTGTGTGGCACGCTACCGTCGCACAGTCCTGCGCCCGGCCCGAGGAGAATCATGCGCCGTACCACCGTGACCACGCCCCGCTCCGCGGCCGCGTCCGTCGCCCGTAGGGCGGCCGCCACGATGGCCGTCCTGGGCACCGTCGTCGCGCTCGTGCCCGGCTCGGCCCAGGCCGAACCCGTGACGACCATCGTCCCCGGCAGTTCCGTGCTCACGGTCTCGAAGCTCGTCGGGAACGTGGCCGACGGTCGCGGTTGCACCGTCGGGTTCATCGGGCAACGTCCCGACGGTTCGCGGGTGGGCCTCTACGCCGGCCACTGCGGCGACCAGGGCCAGCAGGTCGTGGTCGACGGCCGCATCGTCGGCGTGAACACCGGCTCATCAGCACCCAGCCTGACCAAGACCGATCTGTTCGTCGTGCCGGACGCGCCCGACTGGGGCGTGTTCGCCCTCGACCCGAAGCTGGCGAAGGCCGCGCCCGGCGGCCGCATCCGTCCGAGTACCGTCGGCACCGCGCGGGCCGGCGACCAGGTCTGTAGCCAGGGCGTCTCGTCCGGATGGCGCTGCGGTTCCGTGGTGAGCGTCGACGGCGGATACATCGCCACGACGATCCCCGTGCAGGTCGGCGACAGCGGCGGGCCGCTGATCCGTACCTCCGACAACGCCGCCCTCGGCATCGCCAGTCGCGCCGCCACCTTCGACGGTCCGCTGCGCCGCAACGGTTCCCTCTTCTACGACCTGGGCTCCGCCCTCCGCGCGAGCGGCACCTCGCTCGTCGTCGGGTAGCAGCGGGCTGCCGGGCCGAGCGGCCCGGCAGGGCCGAGCACCTGCCCGATCATCCCGCACTCGGATTCCGTCCGGTTCGGACACGCTGTCCGGATCGGACAGGATCCGAGTGTCGCGTGAACGCCTCGTGCCTTATCCGGCGAACCAGGCCCGAGCCGACTTCGATCCCCACAGCAGGAGCGGCACAGCGACGGTCGCGATCAGGCCGGTGCACGTCGCGCCCAGGAGGACGGCCGTCGCGGTCGCGACGATCAGCGCGGTGCGGGTCCGCTTGGCGAACAGGAGGACCGCGCCCACCAGGCCCGCGACCGAGCTGACCATCCACAGCAGCCCCAGCGGCACCCCGATGTCCTTGTCGGCGAATCCGGAGATCCCCAGCAGGAGCCCGAACAGACTGCACAGGATCAGGACGACCGCGGACACGATCGCCTGCCACGGCAGCTTCGCCGGCTGCTGCGTACCCGGCGGCCGCACCTGCCCGGCGCCGGTCGGATACGGGGGCGGCGTCTGCGGGATCGCGGGCGGCGGGGTGTACTGCCGCGCCGGCGCGGGAGCGGCCACAGTCGGACGGGCGACGGGCCCCGAGCCGACCGCCCGGGCCGCGGTCTCGAGCGCGCGGGCGAAGTCGGCGCAGGTGCGGAACCGCCGGGCCGGATCGGCGGACATCGCGGCGGACAGGGCCCGGTCGAGCGGCGCCAGGCGCGGATCGGCCTGCGCGGCGCGGGGCACCTCGCCGCGCATCTTGCGGCTGATCACCGCGCCGGGAGTGGTGCCGGCGAACGGGCTCCTGCCGGTCAGCAGGGTCAGCGCCGTCGCGGCGAGCGCGTACTGGTCCGTGCGGCCGTCGACGTTCTCGTCGGCGAGCTGCTCCGGCGCGGCGTAGGTCACGGTGCCGACGGCCATGTTGGTCGCGGTGAGCCCGGCATCGTCGTCGATGCGCCGCGCGATCCCGAAGTCCGCCAGCAGGACCCGGCCACCGGCGTCGCCGCCGGACTCGGCGAGCAGGACGTTCGCCGGCTTCACGTCGCGGTGGATGAGGCCCTTGCCGTGGGCGTGGTCCAGCGCCGACGCGACCTGGGTGATCACCGACACGACATCCGCCACGGGCAGGCCACGGGGGTACCGATCGCGGATCAGCTGATCCAGGTCCGTGCCCGCGACGTAGTCCATCGACAGCCAGAGCTTGCCGTCGCACTCGCCGCGGTCGTGGACGCCGACGATGTTCGGATGGAAGAGCGTGGCGGCGAGGTCGGCCTCGCGGTTGAACCGCACCCGGTAGGACTGGTCGTTCGACAGGTCCTGCGGCAGGATCTTCAGTGCCTCCTGCCGCGGCAACCGCGGATGCGCGACGAGGTACACCTCGCCCATCCCACCCGCGCCCAACCGACGGACCACCCGGAATCCGGCGAATTCCTCACCGGCCTGCATCGACATGCACGGATCCTAGCGGCCGCCACCGACGGTTTCCGGCATACCGCCCGACGATCAGTCGCGCCAGAGCGTCGCCGGATCGGTGGTCTCGGCCGACGGTGCGGCCGGCGTGCCCGCCGGGGTGCGGGAGAACCGCGGCGCGGGCATCGGCGCCATCGCTCCCCCGACCTCCCGCAGGTTGCCGCGCGCCGCCATGTGCGGGTGCTTCGGCGCCTCCTCGAAGGTGAGGATCGGCGCGACGCAGGCGTCGGAGTCGAAGAAGACCTCGGCCCACTCGTCGCGGGTGCGGGTCTTCAGCGCGGCACCGATCGCGGCGCGCAGCTCGGGCCAGCGGGCCTGATCGAGCTGGAAGGGCAGGTCGTCCTGCTGGAGGTCGAGCTTGGCCAGCAGCTCCGCGAAGAACTGCGGCTCGATCGCGCCGACGGAGACGTACTTGCCGTCGGAGGTCTCGTAGGTGTCGTAGAAGGGCGCGCCACCGTCGAGCGTGTTGACACCGCGCTCGTCGCTCCAGATGCCCTGGCCCCGGAAGTCCCACTGCATCTGGCCGATGAGGGAGGCACCGTCGACCATGGCGACGTCGATGACCTGCCCCTTGCCCGATGTGTTGCGCTCGTAGAGCGCGGCGAGCACGCCGAAGACGAGGAACATCGAGCCACCGGCGAAGTCGCCCACGAGGTTGAGCGGCGGCACCGGGCGCTCGCCCTGGCGGCCGATCGCGTGCAGTAGGCCGGTGAGGGAGAGGTAGTTCATGTCGTGGCCGGCGCGCTGCGCGAACGGGCCGTCCTGGCCCCACCCGGTCATCCGGGCGAAGACGATGCGGGGGTTGCGCTCGAGCACCACGTCGGGGCCGAGGCCGAGGCGCTCCATGACGCCGGGGCGGAAGCCCTCGACGACGACATCGGCGCGGTCGATGAGCTCGAGGATCGTCTCGATGTCGTCCGGGTTCTTCAGGTCTGCCTCGACGATGGTCCGGTTCCGCTTGACGCCCGACGGGACGCCGGTGAGACCGGCCACGCCGACGCCGGGGCGCTGCACGGAGACGACGTCGGCGCCCTGGTCGGCGAGGAGCATCGCGGCGTGCGGGGCGGGGCCGAGACCGGCGAACTCGACCACCTTCAGTCCCGCGAGGGGACCCTGCTTCGAATCAGTCATGAATGCACGTTAACTTGCCCGTAGGCTGGACGGGTGACCTGGCTCTCGATTCACGATCCCGACGATGCCGTTCGCGCGACCCTCGTTCTCGCCCACGGCGCCGGCGGCAACCGCGACCAGGCGATGCTGCGGCTGCTCGGCGACGAGCTCGCGCAGCGCGGCGTGCGCACCGTCCGCATCGACCTGCCGTTCCGGCGGCAGCGGCCGAAGGGCCCGCCGTCACCGTCGGGCCAGGCGGCCGACCGGGCATCCTTCGCCGAGACGGCCCGGCTCCTGGAGATCGACGGGCCGGTCCTGTGGGGCGGGCACAGCTACGGTGGTCGGATGGCGTCGATGGCCGTCGCGGAGGGCCCCGGCCCGGACGAGCAGGGTCCCGACGGACTGGTCCTCCTGTCCTATCCCCTGCACCCGCCCGGGCGGCCGGAGAAGGCCCGCACGGCTCACCTGCCGGACATCACGATCCCGACGGTGCTCGTCCACGGCAAGCGCGACCCCTTCGCCGCGCCGGAGGAGCTGGCCGAGGCCGCGGGACTCATCACCGGCCCGATCACGATCGTGGAGGTCGCCGCGGCGCACGACCTGGCACCCGCGAAGTCCGGCGCCCCGGCGAAGGCCGCGGACGCGATCATCGCGCTGCTCGATCAGCTGAACGCGTAGTCGTCGATCGGGAACGTGCGGGCGTCGCGGCGGGCGCCGAGCACGGAGCTGGGACGCAGGAGCGTGGCCTCGCCGTGCGGGTCGAAGTAGTAGCTGCGGCTCCCCGCACACGAGCCCCGCTGGAAGACGGACCTTTCGAGCCGATGGCTCATGGTCTCCAGGAACCGCGCATTGGCCTGCTCCGTGACCTCGACGGTGCGCGCCGAACGCCGGTCGATCTCGTCGAAGACGCGCCGCAGGTGCACCATCTGCGCCTCGATGGTCCAGAAGTACGACAGCCCGGTGTAGCTGTACGGGCTGTGCAGGCTGAAGAAGTTGGGGAACTTCGGCACGGCCATGCCCTCGTAGGCCTGGAACCGTCCCTCGCGCCAGAACTCGCCCAGGTCGCGGCCGTCCCGGCCGGTGACCTCGATCGCCGGGAAGTTCTTCTCCCACAGCGAGAACCCCGTGGCGAGCACGAGCACGTCCAGCTCGTGCACGGTGCCGTCGGCCATCTCGATGCCGTGCGGCAGCACTCGCGCGATCGACGCGGCCTCGAGCGTGACGTTCGGCCGGGAGAAGGCCGGGAAGTAGGTGTTGGAGAAGGTGGGCCGCTTGCAGCCGAAGGAGTACGACGGGGTGAGCGCCGCCCTCGTCCTCGGGTCGCGGACCTGGGCGAACATGTGCGCCTTGGCCAGCAGTGCCGCCACGTCGTTGAACCGGTGGCCGTACTTGTAGTTGAGGACGCCCACGGTGTTGAGCACCTCGAGCGCCGTCGAGTTCGCCAGGCGCGCAGCGCGTTGCGTGACCGGCAGCCTCCGGAACAGTGCCTTGACGGGGCCTGGCACCGGGAAGTCGACCTTCGGCACCACCCAGATCGGCGTGCGCTGGAACACCGTGAGATGCCCCGCGACCTTCGCCAGCTCCGGGACCAGCTGCACGCCGGTCGCACCGGTCCCGATCACGCCGATCCGCCGACCGGCGAGCGGCACGTCGTCGTCCCACTGCGCGCTGTGGACGACGGTGCCGGCGAAGTCCTCGATGCCCTCGATGTCGGGCAGCTTGGGCTGGCTGAGGAAGCCGGTGGCGGTGATCAGGTAGCGGGTGCGGAGCTTCTGTTCGAGGCCGCCGTCGCGCACGACGGTGACCTCCCACTCGTCGGCGCGGGCGTCCCATCGGGCGCCCCGCACGTCGACGCCGAAGCGCATGAGCGGGCGCAGGCCGTACTTGCCGGCCACCCGGCTCGCGTACGCCTTGAGCTCGGATCCCGGCGCGTAGAGCCTCGACCAGCCCGGGTTCGGCTCGAAGGAGTACGAGTAGGTCACCGAGGCGATGTCCACCGCGAGCCCCGGGTAGTGGTTGACGTGCCACGTCCCGCCCAGGTCGTCCTCGCGCTCGAGGATCACCAGGTCGTCGATGCCGCGTTCGCGCAGCTCGATCGCGGCCCCCATGCCGCCGAATCCCGCCCCGACGATGATCACGTCGTGTGCCATGCCCGCCCCTTCGATGAACGAAACGTCAGTTCCATCGCAAACCTACACCGGTGTAGGACGGATACCCTGATGCCATGACCCAGGACGATCCGTCCACCCGCCTGCGGCGCGGCGCGAAGCTGGGCGGCGCTGTGGCCCGGCAGGCGGTCGACCGCACCGTCGCCCGGGCCCGCGCGCGCACGCCCGAGGAGCGGGCGGAGGCCGAGGAGCAGGCGGCACTCCGCGCGGCCGACCGCCTGGTCGCCGTGCTGGGGTCCATGCGCGGCGCGGCGATGAAGGTCGGACAGGCGCTGGCCACCGTCGACCTGGGACTGGTGCCCGAGCACGCCCTGCCGGCCTTCCAGGAGAAGCTGACGGCGCTCACCGATCGTGCGCCCGGCGCTGCGTTCTCCGAGGTGCTGCCCGTGATCGAGGCGGATTGTCCGCGCGGCGCCTTCGCCGATATCGATCCCGAACCGATCGCGGCCGCCTCCATCGGCCAGGTGCACCGCGGCGTCACCGCCGACGGTCGCGCCGTGGCGATCAAGGTCCAGTACCCGGGCGTCGACGCCGCGATCCGCGCCGACCTCAAGAACCTCGCCCTGCTGCTCACCGTGTGGCGGGGCCGCCGCGCCTCCGCCGTCCGGACCGAGGCCGTGCTCGCCGAGATCAGCGAGACGATCCTCGCGGAGCTCGACTACCCGGGCGAGTGCCGCGCGCAGTCCGGGGTGGCCCGACGGTACGCCGGCCACCCGTTCGTCCGGGTGCCCGCGCCGCTGCCGGAGCTGTCCGGGCCGCGCGTGCTGGTCACCGAGTTCGTCGACGGTGCGCGGTTCGGCACGCTGGGGTCGGCGCCGCCCGGGGTGCGCGACCGCGCCGGGGAGATCCTGCACCGGTTCTACGTGGGCGGCGTCTTCGGCGACGGCGAGTTCTGCGGTGATCCGCACGCGGGCAACGTCCTGGCCTGCGACGACGGACGGCTCGCGTTCCTCGACTACGGGCTCTACAAGACACTCGGCCCGGAGTCGGCGGCGTTCGAACGGGCGTGCTTCCGCGCCGCCGTCGCCGACCGCGGCGACGACCTCGTCGGGCTGCTGCGCGCCGCCGGCGCCCTCCGCGGTGACGGGCCGGGCGCCGACACGTTGCTGCGCTACTTCCGGCTGTCGGCACCGTGGCACCTGCGGCCGGGCCCGGCGACGATCACACCCGCCGAGGTCAAGCGGGCCGTCGCGGTGGCGACCTCGCCGCCCGAGTGCGATCCCCCGCTCCGCCTGCCCGCCGCCCACACCTTCTCCCGCCGGGCGGAGCTGCTCACCTTCGGCATGATCGGCGGGCTGGAGGCCACCGCCGACTGGCACGGCATCTGCCGCGAGTGGATCTACGGCGACCCGCCGTCCACCGAGCTCGGTCGCGAGCACGCCGCCTGGCTCGCGCGGAGTGGTGGATAGTGCCCGCTGGGCGGGCAGAATCCGCCACACGTCCGGCCGATAACCTGGACGCATGAGCCTGACCCCCCATTCGAGCCGCAGCCAGATCGTCACCGTCGCCGAGGTGATCGACGAGACGGAGCTCGCGAAGTCCTTCGTCTTCGACGTCGAGTGGGACTACCGGCCGGGGCAGTTCGTGACCGTCCGCGTCCCGTCGGAGCTGACGGGGTCCGTGGCGCGGTCCTACTCCCTGTACACCTCCCCGTTCGACGCCGGCAGGCCCGGCGTGACGGTCAAGCGCACCGTCGACGGGTACGCGTCGAACTGGCTGTGCGACAACCTGACCGCGGGCTCCGAGCTGGAGGTCCTGCCGCCGGCGGGCGTGTTCGTCCCCGAGAGCCTCGACGTACCCCTGCTGCTGCTCGCGGCGGGCAGCGGCATCACGCCGATCATGTCCATCCTGTCCGCCGCGCTGACGGCCGGGACGCAGCCGGTCACGCTGCTGTACGCCAACGCCGCCCCCGCGGCGACGATCTTCCGCGAGCGGATCGCCGCGCTGGAGGCCGAGCACGAGCGGCTCACCGTGATCTGGTGGATGGAGTCCGAGCGCGGCATCCCCGACGCCGACATGCTGTCCGCGCTGCTCACGCCCTATCACTCGCGCATCACCTACCTGTGCGGCCGCGACGAGTTCATGGCCGCCTGCAAGGAGGCCGCGCGGGTGATCGGGACCCCGCGGGAGCAGGTGCACCAGGAGATCTACGCCTCGCTCACGGGCGACGCCTTCGCCGACATCGTGCCCCACGAGGTGGCGGTCACCGTCGACTCGCCGCAGGTCACCGTCCACAACCTGGGCGCGACCTTCACCGTGCCGTGGCCGGAGGGCGAGTCGCTGGTGGACGTGCTCATCAATAACGGCCACGACGTGCCGTACTCCTGCCAGTCGGGCGAGTGCGCGACCTGCCTGTGCAAGCTGACGAAGGGCACCGTCGAGATGGCGGTGACCGACGGTCTGGACCCCGACGACGCCGAGGACGGTTACATTCTGGGGTGCCAGGCGAAGCCCACGTCGCCCGAGTTGGAGGTCGAGTACTGATGCGCATCCGCGGAGCCGTGCTGGAGGAGATCGGGCGCGCGCGTCCGTACGCGCAGTCGTCGCCGATCTCGGTCGGCGAGCTGGAGCTCGCGCCGCCCGGCCCGGGTGAGCTGCTGGTGCGCATCGAAGCCGCAGGCCTGTGCCACTCCGATCTGTCGGTGGTCGACGGTAACCGCGTCCGCCCCGTGCCGATGCTGCTGGGCCACGAGGCCGCCGGCATCGTGGAGGCGTTGGGCGAGGGCACCGAGAGTGTCGCGGTCGGCGACCGCGTCGTGATGGCCTTCCTCCCCCGCTGCGGCGAGTGCGCCAATTGCCGTACCGACGGCCAACTCCCGTGCACGCCGGGCAGCGTCGCGAACAACGCCGGCGAGCTGTTGGGCGGCGGCCGACGCCTCTCCCGTTCCGGGCAGGACGTGCATCATCACCTCGGGGTGTCCGGCTTCGCCACGCACGCGGTGGTCGACGCGCGCTCCGTGACCCGCGTGGACGCCGACGTCCCGCCGGAGATCGCCGCCGTCCTCGGCTGCGCCGTGCTCACCGGCGGCGGCGCCGTGCTCAACGCCGGAATGCCTTCCGGTGGCGACGATGTCATCGTCATCGGCCTGGGCGGGGTCGGCATGGCCGCCGTCCTCACCGCCCTGTCCCTGAAGTCCGACGGTGCCGTCGGCCGCGTGATCGGCGTCGACGCACAGCCCGCCAAGCTGGACGCGGTGCGCGCCCTCGGTGCCGATCTCGCCTACACCCCAGCGGAATTGGCGGAGGCGGGCGTACGGGCACCGGTCGTCATCGAGGCCGCCGGGCATCCTCGCGCCTTCGAATCCGCGGTGGCGGCGACCGCCGTCGGCGGCCGGACGGTCACCGTCGGACTGCCCAATCCCGCTGCGCGGTCCGAGATCAGCCCGCTCGTGCTGACGGCCGAGGCCCGCACGATCATCGGCAGCTACCTGGGATCCGCCGTGCCGCAGCGCGACATCCCGCGCTACGTCGAGCTGTGGCGCGCCGGCAAGTTGCCGGTGGAGAAGCTGATCAGCGGCGTCATCATCCTGGACCAGATCAACGAGGGCATGGACTCCCTGGCCGACGGTGCCGCCGTCCGCCAGGTGATCCGGTTCTGAACTGCTTCCAGTCAGACCTCGACCACCTCGGCAACGAGGTGGTCGATTCTTCGGCGCCAGTCACCACCTCTGGTCCAGCACCATGCAATAACATCCGGCACACAGAGGAGTAGGTCTTCGTGAGCGCGCCGGTGAGCCCACATCGGAGCTGACCCCTTCGGACGTGCGGACTTCGCCGAGTTCAGAGTGATTCCGTCCCACCGCAGCATCGATTCGTCCAGCTCCAGAACGATTCGCCCATCCGCGTCCGCATACACCCGGCGAAGAATTCGATCACGCGAGGCCTTGTCCGACTCGCCCTCACGCCCCACGTAGACGTGCGCAACGACAGGCATCCGCGCCGTAGCGTCAGCGAGCACCTTCCGGCGTCGATCGCTCTCGCTCTTCATGTGAATGCGGCGCTGCCCCGGGAGCACATGGACTCGCACGGCGCGCTCAACTGTCGCCCGGTCTCCATCCTCAACGATGACCACAACAACCACGTATCGCCGTCGCTTTGCCTCATCGAGGTACAGGGTCCGATTCACGACTCATCCCGAGAAAGCGCGAAGCCCCGATGCACGGTCGTCCGGCCGCGTCCGGGGCTCACTTCCCACAGGCTTAGCGCGAGGGGCTAGATCAATCATGCCACGCCTCCTTGGACTCGACAACGAGATACCGGCTCGCTCGCCGGATGGACAAGCGAGGCGGATCACCGAAGTCCGACCACGGTCGGCGTCGCCCAACACCTACTCCATCCCGTTCACCACACCGACCAGAGCCCCTCGACATATCAGCCGCAACCGTCCATCATTGTCATGCTCAGCCTCCCTCTCAAGGGATGATCCAAGTACCGAGTTGATCTCGGCGCACTCCCCGCGCAAGCGGGGATGCTGAGCATATTGAATTAAACAGTACAGAGTTGATATCCGAGCTTGATTTTTCATTCGGCGCAACCTAGCTTCATTCATATGACGCAGATCACATCACACGGGACTGACACGAACGGGCCTACGCCCGACCTGTCGGGTCCGGCCATGGCGATGTGGGCGAAGTCTCGGAACGAGGACGGGAACCACCTCCCGCTGTGGCGGCACATGGCCGACGCAGCCGCGATCACGCGTCGACTCTGGGACGCACTCCTGCCTGCGGCGACCCAGTCGCTGATCGCGGAGGCCGTCAGGTCAGCCGGCCTCGCCCAGCGCCTCATCGCATTCCTTGCCGCCGCTCACGACGTTGGCAAAGCGTGCCCGGTGTTCGCAGCAATGCCCGGCGTCGGCCTTGATCAACAGATCCGGGACACCGGGCTCAGCTTCCCCACGATCTCCCCACAGGAGCGTCGAGAGTTTCCCCACTCGCTCGCCGGCTATCGCGCACTCAGCACCTGGCTGCAACTTCACCACGGGTGGACGAAGAACGAGGCCGCCTACCTCGCCGCGGTCCCCGGCGGGCACCATGGACGCTTTCCCAGTTTCAGCAGCGTCACCGGCGACGACCGCCGGATGGGCGACGACCGCTGGCGTGGGGCGCAGGACGAGCTCTTGACCTACGCCGCCGACATCGCCGCGATGACGTCCGACGATTTCGCGGCGCTCCGATCAGTCCGGCTGAGCCAACCGGCCGCCATCGTCGTGACCGCTCTCGTGATCGTGGGCGACTGGCTCGCCTCAACGGAGTCGCTGTTCCCGTTCGCCGATCGCCGCGACTCCCTTGCCCGCGCGGACGCCGCGATGCGACGGCTCGCGCTGCCGAAGCCGTGGCAACCGCGCCCTCCTGACCTCGACACAGAGCTGTTCCGATCCCGACACGCACTCGAAGCGCCACGGCCTGTGCAGACGACGCTCGCACAGCTCGCCCGCGAGCTGCCCGAACCCGAGCTGATGATCGTCGAAGCTCCCACCGGAGAGGGGAAGACGAAAGCCGCACTCGCGGCGGCCGAAATCCTGTGCGCACGATTCGGCCTGGGCGGGGTCGTATTCGCGCTCCCCACGCGGGCCACCTCCGACGCGGTGTTCTCGGAGGTGCGCCGGTGGCTACCGCGCACTCTCGAGACCGACGACGTCACCGTCTCGCTCGTGCACGGCACCGCGGAGTTCAACCCGGAGTACGACGATCTCCTCCGTCCGTCAGGGATCCATGACGACGAGCACCGACGCCACGAGGGCACCGCGGTGGCCAATTACTGGCTGTCAGGACGTGGAAAGCTCGCGACACTGTCGAGCGTGGTCGTGTGCACGATCGACCAGGTTCTCGTCGCCGGCCTCGCGGCGAAGCATGTGGTCCTGCGCCATCTGGGCCTGTCGGGGAAGGTGGTGATCCTCGACGAAGTGCATGCTGCGGATTCGTATATGACGGAGTACCTCAAGCGAGCGCTCATGTGGCTCGGCGCCTACAACGTGCCGGTCATCGCCCTCTCTGCGACGCTGCCGCCTGCACGCAGGGCCGCGCTACTCGATGCCTACAACCAGGGCAAGAAGCGCCGCACTCGGGCGAGTGGGAGCCCGGTGTACCCGATCCTCACGACCAGCGATCCCGATGGGAGCCGATCGATCCCTCTCGCACCGTCCGGGCGGACCGCGCAGATCATGATCGACGAGCTGCCCGGTCACGAGGCCGAGATCGCCGCGGCCGCAGTCGCTGCCGCGGCCGCCGGCGGCCGCATCGCGATCGTCTGCAACACCGTGTCCCGCGCGCAGAACGTCACCCGGTGCCTCGTGTCGGCGAACAGCGACGCGACCGTGAAGCTCCTTCACTCGCGCTTCCTCGGGCCCGACCGGCGGCAACGAGAGGAAGAGCTCCGCGATCTGCTGGGGCCCGCCCCGAGTGCACCTCGCGTGGCATCCGACGCTCTGATCGTCGTCGCCACCCAGGTGATCGAGCAGTCGCTCGATCTCGATTTCGACCTCATGTTCAGCGACGTCGCCCCGATCGACCTCCTCATCCAGCGTGCTGGTCGGCTGCATCGGCACGCCAGGGCGGATGACGAGCGGCCGGCAACCATGCGCGAACCTCGCCTGGTGCTGACGGGGTTCGCGCGATGTCCCGACGGTGCACCCGACATCGATCGCGGGTGTGC
This sequence comes from Tsukamurella sp. NPDC003166, assembly GCF_040611135.1. Lineage (NCBI taxonomy): Bacteria > Bacillati > Actinomycetota > Actinomycetes > Mycobacteriales > Tsukamurellaceae > Tsukamurella > Tsukamurella sp. NPDC003166. Next base: position 38,755 of record NZ_JBEXNL010000015.1, on the reverse strand, counting down.
CGCGGTCTACGGGTCAGCGGCGCTGCTCCGTTCCCTGGCCGTCCTCGACGAACACCGCGCCACCCTCGGTGCGATTCGTTCACCGGACGACGTCGCTTCCCTGGTGACCAGCGCGTACCAGGACGAGCTGCCACCACCGGCGGATTGGGAGGGTTCGTGGGCCGAAGCGGCGGACAACGCGTCGATTCGCGAGGCGCGGCAGGTCGGACGTGCCGGCGACTTCACGATCGATCGTCCCAAGCAGGAACCGTTGGTCGGCTGGCCCAGCGCACTGGCAGCCGATCCCAGCACGCTCAAGGGCTTGGCTCAGGTGCGCGACGCAGACGATGCGATCGAGGTCGTGCTGATCGAACGCGACGCCTCGGGTCATTTGATCGCGCCCCGCTGGGACACCGAGATCCGTGGTGAACAGGTCGATCTCGGCACCGTCGTCGAAGATCTGTTGGCGCGCCGCCTGGCCCAGGACACCGTGCGGCTGCCGGCTCACCTGGGTCGCGGCCGCGGAGGAGACCTGCTGATCGACGCGCTGGAACGCCAGGGCTTCATCGACACGTGGCAGCAATCCCGCTGGCTACGAGGAGCGCTGCCGCTGATCCTCGGACCGGACGCCCGCGCCCGGCTCGCCGATCACGAATTCGAGTACGACGATGCCCTCGGCCTCGTCGTCGACTACCGAGGAGAATCATGACCTTCAACCTCGTCGACGAGCCGTGGATCGTCGTTCGGATGGCCGACGGTGCAGCCGCCACCGTCGGCCTGCGCGAGCTGTTCCACGGCGCGCACAGGATCTCCCGAATTCACGGCGACCTGGCCACGCAGGATTTCGCGGTGCTCCGCGTCGCGTTGGCGATCTACTACAGAGCGGTCCTCGAGGAGGCGAGCGGCGACTACGACGCCGTCGACATCGCCGCGCTGTGGAACGACGGGCCGCCACTTCATGCGATCGACCGCTATCTGGATCAGTGGCACCATCGATTCGATCTGTTCCACCCCGAGCACCCGTTCCTGCAGGTGGCGGATCTGCACCTCGCGTCCGATGAGGTCCGCGGGCTGGAGCTCCTCGTCTCCGGATCACCGGGCGAGGGAGCACTGTTCAGCATGGCCCAGCGTTTGGACTACCTCGACGCCGCCACCGCCGCCCGGTGGTTGATCCACTGCCATGCCTTCGACTACACCGGGATCAAGTCCGGTGCGGTCGGCGATGAGCGGGTGAAGGGTGGCCGCGGATACCCGATCGGCGTCGGCTGGGCCGGATGGCTAGGTGGCCTGATCGTCGAGGGCGACAACGTGGCCGAGACACTCTTCCATAACTTCGTCGCGCCGAAGGAGCCCGACGACCGCGACGCACCGATCTGGGAGCTGTCCCCGCTCACCTCAGCTCCCCGACGCGCCAGTGACGCCGGCCCGTTCGGTCCGCTCGCCCTGTTCACCTGGCCCATCCGCCGCATCAGGCTCTTCCACTCCGATCGATCCGTCACCGGTGTGCTCGTCTGCAACGGCGACCCTCTCGACTACTGGCGCCAACACACCCGCGAGCCGATGTCTGCCTGGCGCCTCAGCGATGCCCAACGCAAGAAGCAGAAGTCCACGACGCCCGTCTACATGCCGGCCGCTCACGATAAGTCCCGCGCCCTGTGGCGTGGCCTGGGCAGGCTACTTCCGTGGGGCACCGACGCACCCCGCGACAAGGCCGGCGATCGCCTTCACCTGCCGCCGCACACCCTCAACGAGCTATCTCGGCGCGTCGCGCTCGGCCTCCTACCCGAGGACATCCTCATCCGGACGTCGGGAGTGGGATTCGAGTACGGCGCGCAGATGAGCTCGTACGGTGAGCTCATCACCGACGCACTCGAAATGCACCCGACGGTCACCGACCCGAGCAGCGCGAGCCACAGTGCGGTCCGCACGGCGCTCGACCGTGCCGACGGTGCGGCCCGCGCGGTCGGCAACTTCAGCGCCGACCTCGCCGTGGCGGCGGGCGGCGAGCGCGAACCAGCGATGAGCACCGCGCGAGACCGCGCCTATCACCTTCTCGAGCAAGACTTCGGCCGCTGGTTACCGACGGTGAACAACACCAATACCGAAGAGCGACTGTCGATCTGGACCAACCATGCCCGCGACACTCTCATCGCACTCGCTGAAGAGCTCACCGCCGATGCGCCGCCGGCCGCCCGCGGCCTACGCGAACGCGACGGCCATCTCGTGTCCATCGGCACGGCGCAGCACCGATTCCGGCGCAACCTCTATCACTACCTACCCACCGAATCGAAGAACGAGGGAGGAGTCGCATGAGCAGCCCCGATCCACTGACCGACCACGTCCGCACCGTCATCGCGCGCCTGCAGGACGGTGCGCTCAAGAACCGAGCGGGAGCAGTCACTACCCTGGCCCGACTCCGGCGCGCCCCGCTCAATGACCCGACTGCGGATCCGTCCGTCTACCAGGTCGTATTCGAGGGCTTCCCGCAGCAGTACCAGACGGGCGAACTCCCCACCCATCAGGAACGCGCCGCATACGTAGCAGCATGCCTGTTCAGCCATCACCAGCAGTCGAAGTCCGAGCACATGCACCGGGTCTCCCAGTCGTCGCCCGGCGGCTACGGCCTCGGTACGGCGATACGTCGGCTGGCACAGGAGAACGGCACGATCGAACCGGATAGCGCAGTGGTCCGCCGATTCAATGCCTTGGCCACCGCCGACCACGACACGGAAGTGATCCATCACGTGCGCGGTCTGGTCGGGCGGCTCCGGGCTGCGAATCTTGCACTCGACTACGGCCGGCTCGCCCGTGACCTCGCAGACCTGTTCTCGGGCGAACGCTCCCGCCGTGAGCGGGTTCAGCTCGCCTGGGCGCGCGACTTCAGCCGGCCCGCACCGTCGAAACGCGCGAGCACACCGTCCGTCCCTTCCGCTGATTCCACCACGACCCACTAGGGAGACACCATGTCCATCTACATCGACTACCACGTCATCCAGACCGTTCCACCTGCCAACATCAACCGCGACGAGGATGGCAGCCCGAAATCAACGACGTTCGGTGGAACCCGCCGCGCACGGGTCTCGAGTCAAGCCTGGAAGCGCGCGATACGCCGCGACTTCGCCGACCATCTCGATGTTTCCGAGCTGGGCGTACGGTCGCTTCGCCTCGTCGCCGACATCGCCCAGCGGATTACCGAGCGGACCCCGGAGATCACGGGCGACGCGGCCGACGACCTCGCGGCGGCAGCATTGAAGGCAGCCGGAATCAAGACCGAGAAGTCCCAGCCCCGCAAGGATTCCGAGGTCGTCTACACCAAGACCGGCGCGCTTCTGTTCCTCGGCAACCCGCAGATCGACGAGCTCGCGCGGCTCGCAGCGGACGCCCCCGACGGCAAGATCGCTGCGGCCGACGCGAAGAACGTTCTCGCGCGCGGCCATTCCATCGACCTCGCGCTCTTCGGGCGAATGATCGCGGACTCACCCGATCTCAAGGTCGATGCCGCAGCGCAGGTCGCGCACGCGATCGGCGTTCATCCCCTGGTCTCCGAGTTCGACTACTTCACCGCGGTGGACGACCGTCAGGACGACGACAACGCGGGCGCCGGAATGATCGGCACCGTCGAGTTCAACGCGTCGACGCTGTATCGGTACGCCACGGTGAACGTCTCAGCATTGCATGAGACCCTCGGCTCGGGCGAGGCCACTGCCCGCGGCGTTGAGGCCTTCACAAGATCATTCATCACCTCCATGCCCACGGGCAAGCAGAACACGTTCGCCAACCGGACGTTGCCCGACTTCGTCCTCGTGAGTGTGCGCGATGACCAGCCCATCAATCTTGCCTCCGCGTTCGAGGATGCCATCGAAACTCCCGGCAACCGCGCCCGCGCCGCCGCCGAGCTTCTCCTCCAACGGGCTGTGGATACCGACACGGCGTACGGCCTCACCCCGATCCTGTCACTCGTGGTCGGAACCCCGGGCTTCCCGACGAACACCGACTACGCGGCCGCCGTGAACCTTCCGGACCTCATCGAGCGCGTCACCTCCGACGCCTGCGCCCGTGTAGGGGAATCCTCGTGACAGCCCTGCTGATTCCCCTGAGCGCCCCTATGCAGTCGTGGGGCGACTCGAGCCGGTTCGTTGAACGTAAAACCCGACGGGAACCGACCAAAAGTGGGATCATCGGCCTACTTGGAGCCGCGCAGGGTCGTCGGCGTACCGATCCGATCGAGGACCTGGCGGCGCTGACGTTCGCGGTCCGCACCGATCAACCGGGCGAGTTGCAGCGCGACTTCCAAACCGCGATCGACTGGCGCAGCGGCAAGGCGAAGCCGCTGTCGCACCGTTACTACCTCGCGGACGCGAAGTTCCTCGCCGCCGTCGAGGGGCCGGATGACTTACTCCTGGGTCTACAGGAATCATTGGCACGACCAACCTTTCCGCTCTACCTCGGACGGCGGTCGTGCCCGCCGAGTACTCCCCTGCGGGCGCACATTCGTGAAGAATCCGCGATCGAGTGCCTGAAGGCCGAGCCCTGGATCGCGACCCTCACGCACCGTCGGAAGCAGGCGACGTCGGTGAATCTGCCCATCACCCGCGACGCGATGCCTGGCGAGCCGATCGACGAATCGATCCGCGACGTGCCGCTCAGCTTCGATCCCACTGACCGCAAATACGGCTGGCGGGACGTGGTCTACGACTGGGCCCATTTCCACAACCCGGAGTCCCGGCGCCGCACTCCGGATTGGCTCGCACCTCTGGGAGGTAGCTGATGTTCATGTCCCGCATAGCCATCAACTCGCGCCGGCGAGGAGCGGTGAAGCTCCTCGCCAACCGGCACGCGATGCACGCGGCAGTGATGTCATCGTTCGCTCCGGGCACACCGACCGAATCCGAGAACGGGCGTGTGCTGTGGCGCGTCGACCGAATCGACCATTCCGTGGATCTCCTCATTGTCAGCCCGGAGCGCCCCTGTCTGGCGCACATCGCCGAGCAGGCCGGATGGTCAACCGACAATACTTGGGCGACACGCGAGTACGCACCGTTTCTCACGACCATCGAGGCCGGAGCCAACTATGCCTTCCGCCTGACCGCGAATCCGACACACCGCGTCACCACTGGGACTACGAAGCAGATCGTAGGCCATAAGACCGTTGAACACCAACGTAATTGGCTGGTGGAGAAGTCAGAGGAGGCTGGCTTCACCATCCTCCCCAGTGTAGCCTCGACGGTCGGCGGTATCACAGCCCCTGCACTCACTCTCTCCGACCGGGACCACTCATCGTTCACTCGTAATCGTTCCCGGGTGACTCTCACCACCACCACCTACGACGGCGCCCTGACCGTCACGGATGCGGATGCGTTCCGGCACACGCTGGGACACGGGCTGGGTAGGGCGAAGGGCTACGGCTGCGGCCTCTTGACGGTGCTGCCGCTACCGACGTCATGAAATGCGGCCGGCCCGCCCGTCAGAGTTGGTGCGCGTGCAGGACCGGATCACGTTCATCTACGTCGAGCGCGCGACGATCGGTCGGGACGACAACGCCATCACGGTCACGGATGAACGCGGCATGGTGCACATTCCTGCGGCAACGCTCGGCGCACTACTCCTCGGCCCGGGAACGCGAGTCACGCACCAAGCGATGCTTCTCATGGCGGACAGCGGGTCTACGACAGTCTGGGTAGGCGAGCACGGTGTCAGGTATTACGCGCACGGCCGCCCGCTCGGTCGAACGAGTCGGCTGCTCGATGCCCAGGCGCGGGCGGTCTCCTCGAAGAAGGAGCGTATCGCCGTTGCGCGCGAGATGTACGCGATGCGCTTCCCCGGCGAGGACGTGACTCAATGCTCAATGCAACAGCTCCGCGGCCGTGAAGGCGCGCGTGTCCGCAGCCTGTATCGGGAGCACTCGGAGCGGACCGGCATTGCGTGGCTCAGGAGGGAATACGATCCTGCAGACTTCGCGAGCTCGGACATCGTTAATCAAGCTCTGTCAGCGGCACATACGTGCCTGTACGGCGTGGTTCACTCTGTCGTCGTCGGCCTTGGATGCAGCCCAGGGCTGGGAATCGTCCACACCGGGCACGACAGATCATTCGTCTACGACATCGCGGACCTCTACAAGGCCGACGTAACGATCCCTGTCGCGTTCGACGTGGCGGCCCGAATCGAAGAAGAGGACCTCGATGAGACCGACGTCGGCGGCATTACTCGCAGGGCTGTACGTGACGCACTCAAATCCGGAACGATTCTCGCCCGTAGTGTCCGGGACATTCACCACCTGCTGCTGCCCGGTGTCGACGGCGAGCAGTCCCAGGTCGACGCCGACGTGATTGAACTGTGGGACGACCACCGCGGAAATGTCGCGGGTGGAACGAACTTCGAGGATGATGGGGTGCCGCCATTCGAGTGATCGTGCTGACCGCGTGCCCCGCAGGACTGCGTGGGCATCTCACCCGATGGCTCCTCGAAGTGAGCGCCGGAGTCTACGTCGGCTCGGTCTCCTCGCGCGTCCGTGAACACCTGTGGCTTCAAGTCGTCGAGAACGTCAAGAGCGGCAAGGCAATCATGATCCACCAATCGCAGAGCGAACAGCGTCTGGCATTCAAGACGCATCTCCACGAGTGGGATCCCGTCGACTTCGACGGCATCAATCTCATCCGGCGTCCGGCTGACAACGAAACGGCGAGAGCCCGTACCCAGCGTGGCTGGAGCACCGCCTCTCATCGCCGTAGGCGGCGATGACGGAACCCGATCAACAATCTTACGCTCAGCAAAACATAGTTGGGTCGCGTTTCCTGTAGCATCATTGCTGGTCAGCAAGTGTGCTCCCCGCGCGAGCGGGGATGGTCCCACCGCCTCCGCATCGAGTCCGGGCGCGCGCTCGTGCTCCCCGCGCGAGCGGGGATGGTCCCGGCATCAGGCGGCTCCCTGCGGGATGGCGAGGGTGCTCCCCGCGCGAGCGGGGATGGTCCCAGCGATCCCCAACGGCAACGGGTCGTGGTCGGGTGCTCCCCGCGCGAGCGGGGATGGTCCTACGTTCCACCTCGCCGGTCCTCTTGCCCCCGTGTGCTCCCCGCGCGAGCGGGGATGGTCCCATCGCCCAATACGGCGCGTTCACCGTGATCGAGTGCTCCCCGCGCGAGCGGGGATGGTCCCAAGGCGGCATCAACGCCTACGGCGAAGACGCTGTGCTCCCCGCGCGAGCGGGGATGGTCCCGCGACCGCGACAATGATCGCGATGACCGACGAGTGCTCCCCGCGCGAGCGGGGATGGTCCCGGGCTCATCTGGTCGAGCACCCGACCGGCGAGGTGCTCCCCGCGCGAGCGGGGATGGTCCCGTCGCCGAGCCGGACGGCTGGTCGCAACACGGGTGCTCCCCGCGCGAGCGGGGATGGTCCCACCGCCTTGCCGCCAGCGGCACCACCGCCGTAGTGCTCCCCGCGCGAGCGGGGATGGTCCCTGGAAGCACAAGACGACGGGCGGCAAGTCATGGTGCTCCCCGCGCGAGCGGGGATGGTCCCTGCTGCACGCGGCCGCCGTCCGAGGTGGGCGTGTGCTCCCCGCGCGAGCGGGGATGGTCCCGTCGCCGAGCCGGACGGCTGGTCGCAACACGGGTGCTCCCCGCGCGAGCGGGGATGGTCCCACCGCCTTGCCGCCAGCGGCACCACCGCCGTAGTGCTCCCCGCGCGAGCGGGGATGGTCCCTGCTGGCAGCCCGCCGCCGCAGCCTTCGCGGCGTGCTCCCCGCGCGAGCGGGGATGGTCCGTGCGCCACACCGCCGGTCGCCGCGGCCAGCGCGTGCTCCCCGCGCGAGCGGGGATGGTCCCGCGACGGGGCGCGCCCACGGGCACAGCGGTGTGCTCCCCGCGCGAGCGGGGATGGTCCCTGGGAGCCGAGCGCGGAGGCCCCGCTGATTCAGTGCTCCCCGCGCGAGCGGGGATGGTCCGTCGGCCATGCGTTTCGGGAGGACCCCGAAGGTGTGCTCCCCGCGCGAGCGGGGATGGTCCCCGCGGGTCGGTGTGGCCGAGCTTGATGATCGGGTGCTCCCCGCGCGAGCGGGGATGGTCCGTCGGCCATGCGTTTCGGGAGGACCCCGAAGGTGTGCTCCCCGCGCGAGCGGGGATGGTCCCTGGCGCAGCACGTTCGCGGTCGACCGCGGCGTGTGCTCCCCGCGCGAGCGGGGATGGTCCGTCGGCCATGCGTTTCGGGAGGACCCCGAAGGTGTGCTCCCCGCGCGAGCGGGGATGGTCCCTGGCGCAGCACGTTCGCGGTCGACCGCGGCGTGTGCTCCCCGCGCGAGCGGGGATGGTCCCGACCTACTTCCCAGACTGGTCAACAGGTCGGTGCTCCCCGCGCGAGCGGGGATGGTCCGGTGCCGGTTGCCTCGGTGCCGACGAGGGTTCCGTGCTCCCCGCGCGAGCGGGGATGGTCCCTGGTGAGTCGTCTCAGACTTCGTGGACAGGAAGTGCTCCCCGCGCGAGCGGGGATGGTCCCACCGTCGAGGATGCGCAACTGCGGCTGTACGAGTGCTCCCCGCGCGAGCGGGGATGGTCCCGCCTGCAGCGCGGTGGTGACGCGCCGCTCGAGGTGCTCCCCGCGCGAGCGGGGATGGTCCCGGCCCGGCCGACCTCCACCCCGTCGTTGGTGAGTGCTCCCCGCGCGAGCGGGGATGGTCCCGGGACGAGCCGAAGTCGGACCGGGGCGGTGCAGTGCTCCCCGCGCGAGCGGGGATGGTCCCGGAAACATGTTCGCCGCTGAAATTCAGCGGCTGTGCTCCCCGCGCGAGCGGGGATGGTCCCCGGCACATCGTCGTCACTCTCCCACTGTCCCCGTGCTCCCCGCGCGAGCGGGGATGGTCCCAGATGCTCGATGAGCTCGGCGGCCGCCGCTTGGTGCTCCCCGCGCGAGCGGCGATGGTCCCGGGCGGTCGCCGCGGGCCATGTCCTCGAGGAAGTGCTCCCCGCGCGAGCGGGGATGGTCCCAACTGCCAAATAGGTAAGAGTGGCGGACCTGGGTGCTCCCCGCGCGAGCGGGGATGGTCCCCTGCGCCAACGGGGGTACGCGTCGACCAACGTGTGCTCCCGCGCGAGCGGGGATGGTCCGTAGCAGTCGTCGAGCTCCACCTCGGCGAGGGAGTGCTCCCCGCGCGAGCGGGGATGGTCCCGGCGTCGGGAAGGACGACGTCGCGCTGATCGTGTGCTCCCCGCGCGAGCGGGGATGGTCCGCGCCATCTTGCCGTTGCGCATGGGGCCAGCCTGTGCTTCCCGCGCGAGCGGGGATGGTCCGCCTGGACAGCTGGATGCCTCGCTTGACCAGGGGTGCTCCCCGCGCGAGCGGGGATGGTCCCGAACGCGCCGTAGGTAATTGGCGCAGCCAGAGGTGCTCCCCGCGCGAGCGGGGATGGTCCGACGGCTCACTCCAACCCCCTGACGGTCACAAGGTGCTCCCCGCGCGAGCGGGGATGGTCCGTGATCGAGGTCGGAGGTAAGGGCTACGGCGCTGTGCTCCCCGCGCGAGCGGGGATGGTCCCCACGGTGCCGCACTGCTCACCGGAACCGGGCAGTGCTCCCCGCGCGAGCGGGGATGGTCCGTCTGCGATCCGATCCGCCGAGATCGAGCTGGAGTGCTCCCCGCGCGAGCGGGGATGGTCCGGTGTCAGAGACGACCGAGACGATGCCCGACGGGGTGCTCCCCGCGCGAGCGGGGATGGTCCCTGGCTCTGGAGGGTGTCGAGGAGCGTGAGGCCGTGCTCCCCGCGCGAGCGGGGATGGTCCCAGGTTGTCCGGGATCCCGGTGATGCCGAGGGCGTGCTCCCCGCGCGAGCGGGGATGGTCCCGCGGGCAGGAGCGCGGCGCAGAACTCGTCGGGGTGCTCCCCGCGCGAGCGGAGATGGTCCCTGTCCATCGTGCTCGCTCCGGGAGGGTTGTAGGTGCTCCCCGCGCGAGCGGGGATGGTCCCGGGTCCGGCACCGGTTCCTGACCAGCATGGCGGTGCTCCCCGCGCGAGCGGGGATGGTCCCAGCTCGGCGTCGGCGTTGAATCGGTCGTTCCCGTGCTCCCCGCGCGAGCGGGGAAGGTCCCCGGGCGGCGGAAAGGGTCTTGCGGCAGGACTCGTGCTCCCCGCGCGAGCGGGGATGGTCCCGCGGGCTTCACCTCCGCATCCGGATCAGCCTCGTGCTCCCCGCGCGAGCGGGGATGGTCCCGGCAGCACCGGCGCCGAGACCGCGCCTCCCCCGTGCTCCCCGCGCGAGCGGGGATGGTCCGTCGGGCGGCAACGCGGTGAAGGAGGCGATCGGGTGCTCCCCGCGCGAGCGGGGATGGTCCCTACGGGCCTGGGGGCCTACCAGCAGCCGGGCACGTGCTCCCCGCGCGAGCGGGGATGGTCCCTTGCGGAGAATTGAGGGCTGACATGGCGATCGGTGCTACCCGCGCGAGCGGGGATGGTCCCCCACTGTGCGCGTGCAGCTCTGTTGGCGCGCGTTCTCTCTCCCCGCAAGCAGGGATGGTCCCAAGCGCCTCGAGCGCGGCGGCTCCGACAAGCGGTTCTCCCCGCGCGAGCGGGGATGGTCCGGCCCTATGCGCCCAGTGACCCACCGACAAGTCATGCTCCCGGCGCGCGCGGAGATGATCCCAGGTCCGGCTGGGCGTCGCAGCGCAAGGCGCGGTGCTCCCCGCGCGAGCTGGATGGTCCCGTCGCACCGACGGGCCTTGGGAACCGGTTCGGGTGCTCCCCGCGCGAGCGGGGATGGTTCTGCGTCAGTCGAGGGGAATGGGATGATGATCGCGTGCTCCCCGCGCGAGCGGGGATGGTCCCCCCGCCCCAAGGGGTCGATGCGTCATGTGGGTGCTCCCCGCGCGAGTGGGGGTTCAACCTTCGGATCCGTGCACACGTTCAGCGCGACGTGCTCCCCGCGCGAGCGGGGTTCGCCCCCGAACACAAGGTCGGTCGCCATACCCGCTGTCACCCGACCCGATTCGTTAAAGGTTCGGGCCCTGAGACACGCGTCCGAATCTGAACGACGTTGCGGGCCGATCATTCCTCCGGCGCCGCCGGCCGGGGCCAGTCCAGCGGACGCTGCTGGGCGTCGAGGCCACCGTCGGCGAAGATGACCGAGCCGACGATGTAGCGCGAGTCCGGCCCCAGGAGGAAGTCGGTGAGCGCGGCGATCTCCTCCGGCCGCCCCGCGCGACGGGCGGGGACCAGCTCGAGGAAGGCCTTCATCGCGGCGGCGATGTCGGGGTCGGCGTCACGGGTCATGGGGGTGTCGATCATGCCGGGGGCGATGGCGTTGAGCCGGATCCCGTCGGCGATGTACTCGGCGGCGTGCGTGCGCACGAAGTAGGCGAGCGCGGCCTTGGTCGCGGGATAGGCGAGCACCGAACCGTACTCGCCGTACGAATCGGCCAGGTCGTAGGCGTCGTGCTCGTCGCCGCGCAGGCAGGTCTCCGCCAGCTCCATCGGCCAGCCGGGCTGCGTGGTGGTCGAGTTCGAGCTGACCAGGACGGCGGACGCCGCCGCGGAGCGGGCCAACAGCGGTCGCAGCCCGACCAGCAGATCGACGGCGCCGAAGTAGTTCACCGCCACGAGCGACGACCCGGCCCGGCCGGCACCGGGCCCGATCCCGGCGAAGGCGGCGAAACCGTCGACCGCACCGTTCCCGACCAGCTCCCCGATCCGGGCGACCGCCTCGAACCGCCCGCCCGGCGACCCGAGGTCCGCCTCGACGTCCGCACCCGCCCGGTCGACGCCGATCACCCCGTGCCCGGCGGCGTGCAGACGATCGGCGGTGGCTGCGCCGATTCCGGATGCCGAACCGGTGACAACGTACGTTCCCATGCGCTCACGGTAGCGCCGCGTCGGCCCGAAATCCGGATGCCCCGTCGATTCGTCCGGATTAGGGTGGTGGTACTCGACGAGAGGAGACAGCATGACCGCCGACGGTGTCGCCGACAAGTTCAAGGAAGCGCTGGAGAAGAAGAACGCCGCCACCCGCAAGGGGGCCGCGCATCTGGACGGCTCGGCGAAGGGCCAGGCGCCCCACGGCTCCGAGAGCCATCAGCAGCAGTTCCGCCGCAAGAGCGGATAGCGGTTCAGCACGACCTCAGTGCAGCACCCACGAATGCACGCACCCGGACAGGGGCGTGTGCATTCGTCGTTCCCGGGCCGGCGCGCAGCCTGCCACCGCGAATGATTACCAATGGTCATTGTAATTGCCCGCCGGGCAAGGAGTTTGGCGCGCCCTGAACGGAAGCCGGGCAGCCGTTGCGACCTGCGGGTCCGCGCCCGGCGGGCTAACCGGACCATTGCCCGCTTACAGTGAACGCCCTAGCGTTCCGGACCATGACCCGCCGCCCCCGCCGCGCGCCGTCACCCGAGACGGCCGTCGACGACGACACCCACCTCCTCCTGCACGCCGACGTCCTGATCCTCGGCGGCGGACCGGCAGCCACGTGGGCCGCGATCGCCGCCACGGAGCGCGGTGCCGCGGTGGTCCTGGCGGACAAGGGCTACTGCGGCAGCAGCGGTGTCGCCGCGACCGCGGGCGTCGGGCACTGGCTGGTCCCGCCCGATCCCGCGCGGCGCGACCAGGAGATCACGCTCCGTGAACGGCGCGGCGGCTATCTCACCGATCGGCTCTGGACCGACGCCGTCCTCGACGAGGCCTGGGAGCGCACCGCCCTGCTTCCCGAGTGGGGCATGGACACCGCACCGTCGTCCTCGGCCGGCGGCCGCACCCTCCTCGGCCGCGCGCCGGACTACCTGCGCTTCCTCTGCGGCCGAGTGAAGAAGGGCGGGGCGACGATCCTCGACCACAGCCCGGCCCTCGAGCTCCTCGTGACCGCCGACGGTGCCGTCGCCGGCGCCCGCGGGCACCAGCGGCAGCGCGGTCGGGACTGGGTGGTGACGGCCGGCGCCGTCGTCCTCGCGACGGGCGGGACCACCTGGAAGAGCCACTCCCTGGGCGGCGACGTCAACACCGGCGACGGTCACCTCATGGCCGCCGAGGTCGGGGCGCACCTGTCCAGCATGGAGTTCTCCAACTTCTACGGCATGGTCCCGCTCGGCACCAGCATGGACAAGAACGGCTTCTTCATCGACGCCGAGTACTGGGACCACACCGGCACCCCGATCCCCTACCGGGACCTGCACGAATCCCGCGCCGAGCTGCTCGCCGCCTCGCTCCGCGGCACCATCACCGCCCGCTTCACCGCCCCGCCCGAGCGCCGCGAAGCGATGCGACTCGCGATGCCGAACTTCTTCATGGTGACCGACAAGCTCGGCGTCGACCCGTTCCGCGACCGGTTCCCCATCGACTGGGTGCAGGAGGGCACCGTCCGCGGCACGGGCGGACTGCACGTGCTCGACCGATCGGGCACCGTCGGCGTGCCGGGGCTGTACGCGGCAGGGGACGTCGCGGCGCGCGACCGCATCGTCGGATCGGCCACGGGGGCAGGCGGTCCCAACCTCGCCTGGGCGGTCGCCACCGGCACCTGGGCCGGACGGTCCGCCGCTGCCGCCTCGGGCGAGCGCCGCGCCCGCCCCAGCGACCTCGCCCCCGCGGGCACCGTCGGCACCCGGGGCGCGCGCCCCGTCGACTGGAGCGCCGTCGTCTCGACGACACAGCGGAGCACCCTGCCCGTCGACCGCGCCGGATTCCGGGACGCCGCGGGCCTCGCCGCCGCGGCGCGCGAGCTCGACGACCTCTGGACACACGTATCCGACGGTGCCCCCGGCGCCGGACGGGACGCCGTGCGCGCCCGCGAGGCGGGCGCGATGCTCGCGATGGCCCGCTGGTCCGTGCACACCGCGGCGCACCGCACCGAGACCCGCGGAATGCACACCCGCACCGACCATCCCGACACCGACTCCGCCCAGACGCACCGCCTGCTCGCCGGCGGCCTGGACGACGTCTGGGTACACCCCGACCCCGAGCTCCCGGTCACCGGGACCCGCGACTACGCGGAGGCGGCGTCGTGATCGAGATCCTCAGCGCCGACCTCTGCACCGCCTGCGACATCTGTGTGCGGGTGTGCCCCACGGACGTCTTCGATCGGGTGGACGGCCGGATCCCCGTCATCGCCCGGCATTCCGACTGCCAGACCTGCTTCCAGTGCGAGGCCTACTGTCCCGCCGACGCGATCTACGTCTCGCCCTCGCGCACCCCCGAGGCCGACGGGGCACCCGCCCGCGACGAGCCCGCGCTACGCGCCGCCGGGATGCTCGGCCTCTACCGCGACCGCGTCGGCTGGCGGCGGACCCACGGCGCCGCCCGCGCCGCCGTCGCCCGGCCCGACTACCACTGAACCGCTGAACATCCCACTTCGAAAGTACGAGGATCCACATGCTCCGCTCCCGCCTGCTCACCCTGGCCCTGCCCGTCGCCGTCACGGCCGCGCTCGTCGCCGGCTGCGGCTCCGGGGCCGACGGGGCGGCCCCGTCGTCCGCCTCGGCCGGGCTGGTCGAGCTGAAGTTCGGCGCTCCGTGGAACGGCACCGCCGGGAAGAAGCCCGCGTCGGTCGGCGCGATCGGCTTCGGCCTGAAGAAGGGCGTCGTCCAACCGATCCTGGCGCGACACGGCTTCAAGTACGGCGACTACGTCTCCTTCAACAACGGCCCGCCCGTCGCACAGGCCCTCTCGGCCGGCAGCCTGCAGATCGGGCAGATCGGCGACACCCCCGCGGTCCAGGCGCGCGGGAGCGGCCTCAAGCTGTCCGCGCTGGTCGTGGACCGCCCGACCAACGACATCTGGTTCCTCACCAAGATCGGCGGCGTGAAATCGATCAAGGAGCTCGCGGGCAAGAAGGTCGCGCTGCAATTCGGATCCAACTTCGACAAGTACGGCCGCGCGGTGCTCGAACGCGCGGGCGTCCTGCAGCAGACCGAGCTGGTCAACCTCCTGTTCGCCGACGCGCTCCCCGCCCTCCAGCGCGGCGACATCGACGCGGTCCCGGTACCCGCGACCACCGCCGGGATCTGGCGTCAGCGCACCCCCTTCCCGATCCTGTCCAAGGCCAGTCAGGACAACCCCGACCTGCTCGCCACCTCGGTGACCCTGGCGTCGGATTCCTTCGTCGCCGCGCATCCCGCAGTGCGCCAGGCTGTCTGGGAGGCGATCGAGGCGGGCAACAAGGAGATCGCCGCCGACCCGGACGGCTACGCACGCTTCGAGTCCGAGGTCACCGGCGCCCCAGAGCAGGCCATCCGCGAGGCGAACCTGCTGCGCTTCGGCTCCCAGGCCGCCGACCCCGACGGCGTGCGAACCGTGCGGAGCACCCTCGACTTCCTCGTCGCCACCGGCAAAGTCTCGGGCGCCTTCGACGTGAACGCCTGGGTGAACGGGAAGTGACCGCCACCCTGAACGATCCGGCGGCCTCGCCTGCCCCGCGCGGGGCGAGCGGCACCGCGGACACCGGCCACCTCGTGCGGCCCGCGGGGCGACGGCGCCGGACGCAGCCGCGATGGGTCGACCTCGTCCTCCGCGCCAGCGTGCCCGTCGCGCTGCTGGCGCTCTGGCAGGTGCTCGCCGCCCGCGGCGTCTTCGGCCCCGAGACCTTCCCGTCGCCCGCCGCGGTGTGGGACGCCTTCACCCGGCTCGTCGGCGATGGGACGCTCGCCGACAACGCCACGGTGTCGCTGCGCCGCGCCGCCGTCGGCTTCGCGATCGGCGGCGGCCTCGGCCTCGTCCTGGGCGTCGCCGCGGGGCTGAGCCGCCTCGGCGATCAGCTCCTCGACCCCACCGTGCAGATGCTGCGCACCATCCCGTTCCTGGCGATCGCGCCGCTGCTGATCCTGTGGTTCGGCATCGATGAGAAACCCAAGATCATCATCATCGCCGCGGCCGCGATGTTCCCGCTGTACATCAACACCCACGGCGGGGTCCGCCAGGTCGACGGCAAGGTCATCGAGGCGGCGCACACCTTCGGGCTCCGCGGCGTCGGCCTGATCCGGCAGGTCGTGATCCCGGAGGCGCTGCCGTCGATCCTGGTGGGTCTGCGGGTGTCGCTGTCGGTCTCGCTGATCGCGCTCATCGTCGCCGAACAGTCCAACGCGCCCAAGGGCATCGGCTTCCTCATGACCTCGGCTCAGCAGTTCTTCCAGACCGACGTGCTCGTCCTCTGCATCATCATCTACGCCCTGTGGGGACTCGGCGTCGACGTCGTCGTCCGGCTCCTCGAACGCCTGCTCATGCCCTATCGGAAGGCCGCCCGCGCATGACCGCGACCCTACCCACGACCCCCGTACCCCCCGAGGCGCCGACTCCGCCCGCATCGGTACCCGGCGGCACCGTCGACACCCGGACCGCCGTGCGCATCGCGAATGCGCGCAAGGCCTTCGGCGAGCGCACGATCTTCGACGGCCTCGACCTGGACATCGCCGAGGGCGAGTTCGTCGCGCTGCTGGGTGCGAGCGGAAGCGGCAAGACCACCCTGCTGCGCGCCCTCGCGGGCCTCGACACCGTCGACGACGGGACCGTTCTCGTTCCCGAGCAACGCACCGTCGTCTTCCAAGAACCCCGGCTGATCGCGTCGAAACGCCTGGCGGACAACGTCCTCCTCGGCGTGTCCGGGGCCCGTCGCTCGCGGGCCGCCGCGGCTACGGCGCTCGCCGAGGTCGGGCTGGGCGGGCGCGAGAAGGACTGGCCGAGCACGCTCTCCGGCGGCGAAGCGCAGCGGGTCGCGCTCGCCCGGGCGCTGGTCCGTGCGCCCCAGCTGTTGCTGCTCGACGAGCCCTTCGCGGCGCTCGACGCGCTCACCCGCATCCGGATGCACGCCCTCGTCGCCGAGTTGTGCCGCACCCACGGACCAGCCGTGCTCCTCGTGACCCACGACGTCGACGAGGCCATCCTGCTCGCGGACCGCGTCCTGGTCCTGCAGGAGGGCAGAATCGGGGCCGAACTCGCGGTGCCCTTCGCGCGGCCGCGGCGCAGGGGCGTCCCGGGGTTCGGCGACCTTCGCCGCAGGCTGCTCCACGAGCTGGGCGTGGAGGAATCCGTCGGCTGAGCCTCGGCTAGAATTGCGGTCGCAAGGGACGATGGTGAGGAGGCGGGAACGATCGATCTACCGTTGCTCGTCCCCATCCCCGTCGGCCGTCCGCAGGCGCCCGGGGCACCCCCATCGGAGAGTCCCGAGGTCCAACAGGTCCGCGCCGTCGTCGCATCGATCCTCGGCTCGTTGCGCAGCGGCCCGCACCTCCCCGAGTCGGGGCTGAACTGGGCGGTCGCCTACCTCACCCGCGGCGCCGAGCCCCTCCTGGTGGCCACCACCACGGACGCCGGATGGCTGCCGCGCGGCACCGTCGTCCCGACCGACGTGCGGGTCCTCTGGAACGTCCCCATTGCGGCGGCGTGGGCCACCGTCGACGATCCCGTGCGCCAGCTGATCGAGTTCGCCGAGCAGGGCGGCTACACGATCCGCGCGGTCGCGACCACGCATCCCAGCCGGGCGCACCACATCCCGAACGGGCCCTGGAAGCTCGTCGGGCAGCGCCACCCCGGGCCGGTCCTGCCCCGTCGCACCACCCGGTTCGAGGTCGTCGCCTCCCCCGCCCGCATCGAACAGATCCGGGCGATGAACCCCGAGGAGGCCGCCCGGCAGACCCGCGCGCTCCTGCGCGACCTGGAGCGGGTCACCGTCGACCCCGCGCACGCGATCGGTGTCGACGAGGCGCGCACCGAGGCCCGGCGGTACCTGTCCGGCGGGCACCCCGTGCCCCAGGACGTGCTCACCCAGTTGCGCCTCGATCAGGACGCGCTCGCCGACGTCCTCAGCCTCACCCGCACGTCACCGCGCGTGCTCACGGCCGGCGGCGGGCCGCCCGACGGTGCCGCGCTCCGCGACCGTCTCCTCGAGCGCGCGCTCGTCGAGGCCACACTCTCCGCGGCCTATCACGATGTCGAGTCCGCGGTGTACGCGTGGACCTTCGCCCGCTACCTGGCCCGCTGAACCGCCGTCACGGGTAGGTCTTGTACCGGTCCCAGTTCCGGTTGCACAGATACTGCGCGGCGTAGAACACCACCTGCTGACGCTCCCACTCGGGGTTGCCCGCCTGCCGGTACAGCGACTGCGTCGCCGCGACGGTGCTCGCGGGGTTGCGGTCCAGGGCGGCGCAGGCCTGATAGCCGAACCGGAGCATCTGCGCATCGGTGGTGCGGTTCCCGAAGGGCTTGACGAAGTCGTGCATGTTGCTCGTGACCACGAGGAACCGGCCCTGGTCGAGCCGACCGTCCGCGTGGGCCGGGGCCTGGACCAGTGTTGCGGCACCCAGCGCCGCGATTCCGGCCGCCATCGCCCTCATCAGCTTCGACATCGTCCGCTCACCTCCGTCGGGTGGGGCCGCGCCCCACGTGCGGACGATTATCGCCGATCGCCGTCGTCCGCGTGACGATTCCCGCACGTCCCGGCGGTGGGCCGGGCACCGCACCGTCGAACCGCCCGCCGTTCGACGGCCGCGCCGCCGCGCCGCCACCTGAGAGCCGACCATGGGATCGGTCACGGATCGGCCTCGAAGCCCTTCCCGCAGTGGCGCGATCGCCGATTCACCGCCAGTCTGAGCGCATCGACGAGAGGGGTGGATCACGATGACGCACTACCTGGCCGCGGGCGAGACCTGGGGCATCGCGAGCGGGGAGTTCCTGCTCCTCTACCTCGTCCTGTGCTTCTTCTCGGTGGGCATCGCGCTCATCGCGCGGGGCGCGAGCGGCGATCGCGGCCGACGGATCGCCGTGCTCAGCCCGGTCGAGGTCGGCATGCTCGTCTCCGACGGGAACGCGGTACTCGCCGCGATCGCCCAGTTGCGCGTCGCCGGAGTGATCGACGCGGACGGCACGCCCGTGCGCGCGATCACCCGGGAGGATCGCACGACCCTGGACTGGTTCGTCCGATCCGTCGGCGAGCGCATCGCGAGCGGGTCGACGTCCCTGGTCAGGGACCTTCAGACGCCGCTGCGGCAGCTGCGCTCCGACCTCGTACGCGACGGCCTGCTGCGCCGGCAGCCCCGCAGCGCGTGGTCGGCGCTGCTGCTCCTGCCGGTGATCATCCTCGGCTTCGCCCGACTCGGCGCCGGGCTGGCGAACGGCAGGCCGGTCGGATTCCTGGTCCTCGCGATGCTCGCGATGGGCGCGCTGTTCCTGTACTTCGCGTTCCGCACGCGCCGGCGCACCGCGGCGGGACGGCGCGAACTCGAGGCGGCCCGGCAGCGCAACGCCCACCTGCATCCGCGCCTGCAACCCTCGATGCGCACCTACGGCCCCCAGGCGGCGGCCTACGGCGCGGCGCTGTTCGGCGTCGCCTCGCTGATGCTGTTCGACCCGGTCCTCGCGGCGACGCCCGCAGCCGCGCAGGCGGCGGCGATGACGCCGGCGTTCACGATCGGCGGCGGCACGGGTTCGGGGTCCAGCTGCTCGTCGGGCTCGTCCTTCAGCAGCTGCTCGTCGGGCAGCAGTTGCGGCTCGTCCTCGTCGTCCAGCAGTAGCTGCGGCGGGGGTGGATGCGGCGGGTGACGGTGCACCGTCATCACCTACGCTCCGCGGCACGCGACGCGAACCTCAGGTGGGCGTCGAGGCCCGGCATCCCGAACGCCAGTCCGCCGGACTCGGCGGCCACGAGCACTCCGGCCTGCGTCAGTCGCGCCCGGGCGGCGGTCAGAGTGCGCCCCGGGACTCCCATCGCGCGGGCGACGTCCGCCTGCGTGGCCGTCCCGCCCGGGAGCGTTGCGAGCGCGTCGAGGAATCGCCGCTCCCGCGGCTCCGTGACCTGCTTGAGCGCGGCGACGTACAGAGGGCCCAGCGATCGGATCGCGGGCCGCGTCGCCGCGTCGACGTGCGCCTTCGACATCGTGCGCGCCGGCCTGCGTGCCGTCAGCGCGGCCGCCCACGCATGCGCACCGATCACCTGCAGCGCTGCCGGGAACCCCGCGGCCCACGCGGCCGCGCGGTCGATCGCTTCCTCCTCCCACTCGACGCCCCCGCTCGCGGCGGGCAGGGCGAGGAACCGCCGCGAGGCGTCCGCGTCGAGACGCTCCAGATCGTGCGTCTCGAACCGCGCCTCGTCCGCCGAGACCGAGTCCACGCTCAAGCGGCCCGGGGCGGCCGCGATGAAGAACGCGACCGGCGCGCCCGCCCGCCCCTCCCGAGAACTCCGGACCACACGGGCGACGGTGCGCAGCACGGCCGGGTCCGCACCGTCGGCATCGTCCAGGAAGACGGCGAGACCTCCCGGCCTCTCCTCGACGGTGCGCCGCGCGACGGACCGCAGCAGAGCCTCGATGTCGTGGGCCTGGCACGAGGCGGGGCGGTGTGCACGCCGCCCGCGGACGGGTACCACCGCCGCCTCCCCGCACCGCCGCCGTGCGGCCGCCGCGAGGGCGTCCGACGGCGTGCCGGACCGCAGGGAGGCCCGAAGGGTGCACATCGCGAAGCGCGTCTCGGCCTCGAACTGCACGGCACGCAGGACCGAGGTCTTGCCTATGCCGTCCAGCCCCCGCACGACGCACACCTGCGGCGCAGAGGTACCGGTCGAGGCCACCGTGTCGAGGACCCGCCGGAGCTCGGAGCGCGGCTCGGACCTCCCCACCACGATCGGTGGCGCCTTCGCCGCGGGAGGATGGGACGGGAGCATCCGTCACACCCCCAGCTGCTGGGCGAACATCCGGACCGACGCACCGTCCGCCGAGTTCATGTCACAGCGCACGTCGCCGTAGCCCTCGGGGAGTCCCCCGCCGTACCCGGATCCGTCGGTGTACTGGTGCGCGATCATCCCGTCGGCGAGGTCGACGGTGTCGGGGCCGAATCTCGGAAGAGCGCCGTACGCGGGCACGATCCACCTCATCCGCGGCCGACTGGGCCAGATCGCCGCATCGTTCGGATTGAGGTAGCCGATCACCCGGCGTGGCCGGTCGAGCTGCCCGGCCCCCGGACCCGCGCGCCATACGGAGAGTTGCCGGACGGCGCCGTTGAACGCCTCCGAGTTGTCGCCCGCGATCCGCCCGTTCCAGGACTCGGCGTCGACCATGCTCACGACGCCCGGTCGGTCGTCGCCCTGCATCTGCACGTGGGTGCGGACGCAGTCCTGCCAGTTCTGCCGGATGACGACGTAGACGATGAGTACCTCGAGCCGGCCCTGGTCCAGCCATTCGGTCGCGAGGTCGTAGTTGTGCGCGAAATTGTCGTCCCTGTGCGTGCCGTCGTTCGAGCGGATCGACAGGACGCGGTAGGGGTACGAGTCATCGAGCGGCGGCTGCCACTCGCTGATATCGGCAAACAGGGTGTCCATGTCGCGGTCTCCTGTGTCGGCCGAGCGCGGCCCGCCCCCTCCACGGGGAAGGGGCGGGCCGGTGCGCTAGGCGTTGGGTTTCGGCGCGGTCGGGACGGTCGGGGCCGGCGACTGGTCGACGGACGGCTTCTGCACCTTCTCGGGCACCTTCGAGGTCGTCTCGGCGCCCTGCTTGAAGATCGCGCCCGCGGCGTCGGTCGTCGACGTCGGATCCTTCAGCGCGCTCGACTGCGACGCCACCGCGCCGGCGATCCCGCCGGTCACCCCGCCCACGTAGTCGAACACGTTGCGCAGTGCCGGGATCGTCTCGCGGACGACCTTCGGGTCCTGCACGCCGACCTCGTACGGGAGCGCGGGATCGTGCGGCGGCACGTGGGTGGTCTCGGCCCGCTCCGTGGGCAGCAGATTCGACATCCCGCCCTCGGTGGTGCCGGCGGTCTGCGAGAGCTTGGTCGCGAATTCGGTGATGGTTTCGAAGATCATGATGTCAGTTCCTTCAGTCGGTGAGTTGTTCAGTGGTCGTCCGTCGGCTACACGTAGTGCTCGCGCGTGCGGCTGAACGACTGGTTCTTGTTGCCCATGGGCTCCTCCGCGAACACCGTGTGGTCGACGGCGAGGCTGGAGACGATCTCCGCGATCCCCTTCGGCCGGTAGGTGAGATCGGGATCGATCAACCCGAGAGTGGCGATGTCCTGCGCGATGACCCGGGCCGTGGTCGGCTGCTTCGCCTGCGGCGGTACCTGCTGCAGCGGCACCTCCTGGGGGTACTGCAGCGCGACGAAGCCGCCGAACGTGATCGGCAGCTCGTAGGTGAACTGCGTGAGCTGTCGCCGCTGGGTCGCCATCGTCTGGACGCGGGAGCTCGGTGGGATGTCGCCGGACACGGTGGACGACGAGCGCCACGTGGTGAGCAGCTCTCCACCGATCGAGCCGGTGATCCCGAACATCAGCTCCATGCCCATCATCGAGCTGCCGAGTGAGGTGGCGCCGACCATCTCCCGCACGGCATCGGTCACCGCCGCCTCGAGAGTGGTCTCGTTCTCGGTACCGATGTTGTCCTTGTGGTTGTGCACGGTGAACGCGTTCGCGGCACGGGCCTCGAGTTCGACCGTGATCTCCCGCTCCTCGGTCTCCGACTGCTCCGAGGTCTCCTCATCGGTGAAGGTGATCTCCGTGGTGCCCTCGAGGTTCCACGTGAGCTTGTTGGAGATCGTGAACTCGACGGTGTCGGAGAAGTTCCTGGCCACTCCCGCGCCGGCGCGGTTCTCGTAGGCACGGAGCGACAGGACATCGGCGGCGGGCTGGACGATGTCGGCGCTCTGCTCCACGATCGGCGCGCCGATGTTCATGTACGCGTTGTATCCGAGCGTCGCGGCCGACGGACCCGAATAGTCACCGAAGACCACCGAATTGATGGAGAGCCCGGTGGGTCGAACGGTCACGACATCACCGTTCTTCAGGAACGACAGCTTCAGCCGGTCCGAATTGAGGATCGAGCCCACCGAGTCGGGGGTGATCCCGAGCTCCGCGAGATTGGTGGGGGTGAGGAGCCGACGCTTGTAGGCATCGATATCGGTCGTATTGATATTGGGCATGACAAATATTCCTTACTTCATGAGGGTGTTATTCGATATCCGAATTCGACGGGTCGTCCGATTGTTCGGCCGGGTACCCGGATTCCGGATTCCTGCTGCGCACGGACGATTCGAGCGCGTTCGCGCGCGCCGCGGTGCCACCCAGGACGATGGGTGCGGACGCGACCAGAATGGCCCACTGATGCTCGGTGACGAGCCCCGCGACGACGATGACCGAGCCCAGCGCGGTGAGCACCGGATAGATCCAGTACCTCAAGCGCTCCGGCGATTTCAGGGCGGAGACACTGGAGTCGGTCACGGCGACGATCAGCGCACAGACCGCGGTGATGAGCTGCGCGGCACGGTCACTGAAGGTCGACACGGTCAGTAGCAAGGGCGATGCGGCCGGCGCCGTGGCGTGCAGGAAAATCCGGACATCCTGCCAGGTGCGGATTCCGAATACGGTCGGTGAGCGATCGTCCGAGTCGGAGTCCACGGGGGTTCACCGTTCGGGTGATGTACGACCGGCTGAGCGGCTGAGATTGTGAGACGTAAGCAGCCTGAGACTTCTGCTCATGAGGACAGTCCCTCCATTGAACTATTAACAAGTGACTAGTGACAATTTTCGACGCCACCACCAATGCGACGGCAGCCCCGTATCTTCTGTTCCGGATCGTTATTTCTCGATCCACTAGCAAGACTAAATGTCTCGCGGCGAGTTATCGACTGATGGCAACGTGTTTTCGCTCACACTGTCGCGATCGCCGGAGTGGCGGCTTGACGCCGCCGGGCTGCCGAGCCTTCGCGCGACGGAGCCCCCGCCGCGGCCCGAAGCACTCTCAAAACGACCGAAGAAGAGAGAGGGGGTTCGAATCCTCTTGCGCAACAACCGGATTCATGTCGGTCGCGGAAGCGGGTCGGGCTACTGCGCTCGCCTCGAAACCCGGTGACCGGTGGAACCATCCACCGTCTGCGATCGACGATCGAGCGCCTTCCGGGCGGTGTGCACACGCAGCCGGAGCGGATCGGGACATCCGGATCGGCCCGTCGTCGAGTCGTCCATCCCGAATCCGGGCGTACCGGAGTGGTCCGGATCAGGGCATCGTCGGGCCCGGATGACCGCACCCGAGAGCCCCCGATATACGAAAACGGCGCCTCTCCCCGAAGGGAGAGACGCCGTTCTCAGCTGTGACCGAAGATCAGGCGATGATCTTCGTGACGCGGCCGGCACCGACGGTGCGGCCACCCTCGCGGATCGCGAAGCGCAGGCCCTCGTCCATGGCGACCGGCTGGATGAGCTTGACGCTCATCTCGGTGTTGTCGCCGGGCATGACCATCTCGGTGCCCTCGGGGAGGGTCACGACGCCGGTCACGTCCGTGGTGCGGAAGTAGAACTGCGGACGGTAGTTGTTGAAGAACGGGGTGTGGCGGCCGCCCTCGTCCTTCGACAGGATGTACGCCTGGCCCTCGAACTCCGTGTGGGGAGTGGTGGTGCCGGGCTTCACGACGACCTGGCCGCGCTCGACGTCCTCGCGCTTGAGGCCACGGACCAGCAGACCGACGTTGTCGCCCGCCTGGCCCGAGTCGAGCAGCTTGCGGAACATCTCGATGCCGGTGACGGTGGTCTTCGTCGACTTCTCGCGGATGCCGACGATCTCGACCTCCTCGTTGACGTTGATGATGCCGCGCTCGACGCGACCGGTGACGACGGTGCCACGACCGGTGATCGTGAACACGTCCTCGACGGGCATGAGGAAGGGCTTGTCGGTCTCACGCTCGGGATCCGGGATCGCGGTGTCGACCGCGTTCATGAGCTCGAGGATCGACTCGGTCCACTTGGCATCGCCCTGCAGGGCCTGGTAGCCCGACACGCGGACGACGGGGGCGTCCTCGTCGAACTCCTGCGAACCCAGCAGCTCGCGGACCTCCATCTCGACGAGCTCGAGGATCTCCTCGTCGTCGACCATGTCGCACTTGTTCAGGGCGACAAGGATGTAGGGCACGCCGACCTGGCGGGCGAGCAGCACGTGCTCACGCGTCTGGGGCATCGGGCCGTCGGTGGCGGCCACGACCAGGATCGCGCCGTCCATCTGCGCGGCACCGGTGATCATGTTCTTGATGTAGTCGGCGTGACCCGGCGCATCGACGTGAGCGTAGTGACGCTTCTCCGTCTGGTACTCGACGTGGGAGATGTTGATCGTGATACCACGAGCCTTCTCCTCCGGCGCCTTGTCGATCTGATCGAAGGCCGAGGCCTCGTTCAGGTCCGGGTACTTCTCGGCCAGAACCTTGGTGATGGCAGCCGTCAGGGTGGTCTTGCCGTGGTCGACGTGACCGATGGTGCCGATGTTCACGTGCGGCTTCGTCCGCTCGAACTTCGCCTTCGCCACTTGATGTCCTCCTGGACGTAGGTGCTTGCAAGGCCGGGTGCCCAGCAAGCGAGTGTGATTACTTCAGTTGTTCTCGACGCCACGGCCGGGGCCGTGGGTCTGACGCCGCGGCGGGAGCCGGGAAGCGCCACGCTCCGGAGAGCGGGGAGAACTACTCCCCGTTCACCTTCGCGATGATCTCCTTCGACACGTTCGCCGGAACCTCGGCGTACGAGTCGAAAACCATGGAGTAGTTCGCTCGGCCCTGGGTCTTCGACCGGAGGTCGCCGATGTAGCCGAACATCTCCGACAGCGGGACCTGCGCCTTGACGACGCGGGCACCACTGCGTTCCTCCATGGCCTGGATCTGGCCACGGCGGGAGTTGAGGTCGCCGATCACGTCACCCATGTAGTCCTCGGGGGTCGTGACCTCGACAGCCATGATGGGCTCGAGGATGACGGGGCCGGCCTTGCGAGCGGCCTCCTTGAACGCCTGCGCGCCGGCGATCTTGAACGCCATCTCGGAGGAGTCCACGTCGTGGTACGCGCCGTCGAGCAGCGAGACCTTCACGTTCACCATCGGGTAGCCCGCGAGCACGCCGTACTGCATCGCGTCCTGCGCGCCGGCGTCGACCGAAGGGATGTACTCCTTCGGGACGCGGCCACCGGTCACGGCGTTGACGAACTCGTAGGTGACACCGTCCTCGGCGTCCTCCAGCGGCTCCAGCTTGATGATGACGCGCGCGAACTGGCCCGAGCCACCCGTCTGCTTCTTGTGGGTGTACTCGTGCTTGTCGACCGACTTGCGGATCGTCTCGCGGTACGCGACCTGCGGCTTGCCGACGTTCGCCTCGACCTTGAACTCGCGACGCATGCGGTCGACGAGGATGTCGAGGTGCAGCTCGCCCATGCCGCCGATGACGGTCTGGCCGGTCTGATCGTCGAGCTCGACGGAGAAGGTGGGGTCCTCCTCGGCGAGCTTCTGGATCGCGACGCCCAGCTTCTCCTGATCGGACTTGGTCTTCGGCTCGATCGAGACGTTGATGACCGGGTCCGGGAAGGTCATGGACTCGAGGACGATCGGGTTCGCCGGATCGCAGAGCGTGTCACCGGTGGTGGTGTTCTTCAGGCCGATCATCGCGTAGATGTGACCAGCGGTCGCATCCTCGACGGGCATCTCCTTGTTGGCGTGCATCTGGAAGAGCTTGCCGATGCGCTCCTTGTTGCCCTTCGTGGCGTTGAGCACGCCGGTGCCCGAGTCGATGTGACCCGAGTACACGCGGACGAAGGTCAGCTTGCCGAAGAACGGGTGCGCGGCGATCTTGAACGCCAGAGCCGAGAAGGGCTCGTCCTTGCTGGGCTTGCGCGAGAGGATCTTCTCCTCGTCGCCCACGGCGTGGCCCTCGATGGAGGGCACGTCGAGCGGGCTGGGGAGGTAGTCGATCACGGCGTCGAGCATGGGCTGCACGCCCTTGTTCTTGAACGCCGAGCCGCACAGCACCGGGTACAGCTGACGCGACACGGTCAGCTTGCGGATGGCGCCCTTGATCTCCTCGATCGAGAGCTCCTCGCCGGCGAAGTACTTCTCCATCAGAGCCTCGTCGGACTCGGCGACGGTCTCGAGCAGCTTCTCGCGGTACTCGGCGGCCTTGTCGACCAGGTCCGCCGGGATCTCCTCGATCGTCGGCTCGGCACCGGTCTCGACGACGCCGCGCCAGGTGATGGCCTTCTGCTCGATCAGGTCGACGACGCCGTCGAAGGCATCCTCGGCACCGATCGGCAGCTGCAGGACCAGAGGCTTCGCGCCGAGGCGCTCCTCGATGGTGCGCACGGTGAAGTAGAAGTCGGCGCCCAGCTTGTCCATCTTGTTGACGAAGCAGATACGGGGGACGTCGTACTTCTCGGCCTGACGCCAGACCTGCTCGGACTGGGGCTCGACGCCCTCCTTGCCGTCGAAGACGGCCACGGCACCGTCGAGCACGCGGAGCGAGCGCTCCACCTCGACGGTGAAGTCGACGTGCCCGGGGGTGTCGATGATGTTGATCTGGTTGCCGTTCCAGAAGCAGGTGACGGCGGCGGAGGTGATGGTGATACCACGCTCCTTCTCCTGCTCCATCCAGTCGGTGGTCGAGGCACCGTCGTGGGTCTCACCGATCTTGTAGTTCACGCCGGTGTAGAACAGGATGCGCTCGGTAGTGGTGGTCTTACCGGCATCGATATGCGCCATGATGCCGATGTTGCGGACCTTCGTGAGGTCGGTAAGCACTTCCTGTGCCACGGTGGTAAGCCTCGTTCTCGTTGAAGGATGGGTGGAACTCCGGTGACCCGGGCCGGCCGCCGTGGGGCGGCCGGCCCGAGATCAAGTCACCAGCGGTAGTGCGCGAACGCCCGGTTGGCCTCGGCCATCTTGTGGGTGTCCTCGCGACGCTTCACCGAAGCGCCCAGACCGTTGCTCGCGTCGAGGATCTCGTTGGCGAGCCGCTCGATCATGGTCTTCTCGCGACGCTGCCGCGTGAAGGTCACCAGCCAGCGCAGCGCGAGGGTGTTGGCGCGACCGGCCTTCACCTCGATCGGCACCTGGTAGGTGGCGCCACCGACGCGGCGGCTCTTGACCTCGAGCGACGGGCGCACGTTGTCGAGCGCCTTCTTCAGCGTGAGAACCGGATCGGTGCCGGTCTTCTCACGGGTCGCCTCGAGGGCGCCGTAGACGATGCGCTCGGCGGTGGACTTCTTGCCGTCCAGGAGCACCTTGTTCACGAGCTGGGTGACCACGGGCGAGCCGTAGACGGGGTCATTGACGACGGGGCGCTTGGGCGCCGGTCCCTTACGAGGCATCAGCCCTTCTCCTTCTTCGCGCCGTAGCGGCTCCGCGCCTGCTTGCGGTTCTTGACACCCTGGGTGTCGAGCGAGCCGCGAATGATCTTGTAGCGAACACCCGGGAGGTCCTTCACACGACCGCCGCGGACGAGCACCATCGAGTGCTCCTGAAGGTTGTGGCCTTCACCGGGGATGTACGCGGTGACCTCGACCGAGCTGGTCAGGCGGACGCGGGCGACCTTACGAAGCGCCGAGTTCGGCTTCTTCGGGGTCGTGGTGTAGACGCGGGTGCAGACGCCGCGACGCTGCGGCGAGCCCTTGAGGGCGGCCACCTTCGTCTTGGACGCCTTGTCCCGGCGGCCCTTACGGACCAGCTGGTTGATAGTCGGCATAGAAGCGCTGTTTCCTTACGTTCTTCGGCTTCGTCGGCCGTGCGGCCGACGTGTTCCTACTGCTGCGGTTGTAGCTCCGGGCAGTCCCCGACCTCAACGAAGGTCGGAACTCCGCAGCGCGGCCCCACCCGCTTCCACGACTCTCGCCGTTTCCGCTGGTCAGTCCCGTTTCCGGGAAGTAGCTACCCGCCCCGCACGTACCCCGAGGTCGGGCGTGTCGCGCACCTGTGGGCGGTTCCGGTCACCCGGCCTACGCACAGACACGTGAGATCGTCCTGATGTTCATCAGGCACGGCTCCCCAGCTTACCGTGCTGAACTCACCATGGTCAAAAGAGTTGCCGTCACCATGCCCGGTAGTCCCGGACCGGCACGCGCGGGCCCCGTCGTTCGCGGTCCACCCCCGCCCGGACGAGCAGCCTGACCACCCGGCCGCGCTGCCCGCGGTAGGGCTCGAGGACCTCGAGCATCCCGGCATCGTCCAACGCCTCGCCCGCCAGACCCATTCCCACGATCCGCGGCAGGTGGTAGTCGCCCACCGGAACGGCGTCGGGGTCGCCGCAGGCCCGCCCGAGCAACTCGCCGACGGTCCATGGTCCGACCCCCGGCAGCGCCCCGAGCCGCCCCGGGCGATGCTCGACCTCGACGGCGCTCGCACCGACGATCGTCCGCATCCGCACCGGCTCCACGCCGGCCCGGTGCCACTCCCAATCCGGGATCGCGGCCCACCCCTCCCGCGGCGGCGGGACCCGCAGGTCGGGACGCCCGTCGGGCCCGGGCGCGACGGTGCCGTGCCGCCGCAGCAGGTAACGCCACGCCCGGAACGCCTCGGCGCCGACGACCTTCTGTTCGAGAACGGTGGGTACCAGGGTTTCCCATACGCGGTTCGACCTGGTCAGGCGCAGCCCCGGCGAGGCCGCGACGGCTCGCTCGACGATCGCGTGTCGCGGCACCAGGGCGGACGGGTCGTCGTGCTCGCCCGCCATCGCGGGCGCGTTCTCCAGCAGCCAGGGCGCGCCGCTCCCCCACGCCTGGGCCGTCACGACACCCCCGGCCAGGCGCAGCCGCAGCGTCCCCGGGCCGTCGGGCGTGTGCACGGCGCGCCACAGCGCACCGTCGGGCGTGCGGGCGTACGCCGGGTCGCCCGCGCCCCGGCGGAGGACGCCGACGGTGCCGTGCAGGTCCAGCACGTGCCCCGGCTCCCAGGAGCGTTCTACCGTCACCCGGCGAGGCTACGCCGCCCGGTGCCGGTACTTCTCCTCGTACACCGCCGCGCGACGACGATGCTCGGCGAGCTGGCTACCACTCTCGGTGTGCGGGTCGATGCCGTTATCGGCGAGCAGTTCCTGCAGGTAGATCGAGCGCAGGCCGCCGACGAAGACGATGGCGGGCAGCGCCATCATCGCGACGAGGGCGAGCTTGACCCACAGCGGCGAGGGCAGGGCCAGCGCGACGACGAGGAAGGGCACGAACATCAGTGCCCCACGGATGAAGAAGCGACGGTTGTGGCCGGGGCCGGTGGCGTCGTTGACCACCCAGTCGTGCATGGAGTCGGGCAGGCGCATCCCCATGAGGTACTTCACCCGCTCGAGGAGGTTCGGTGTGGTTCGGGTAGTGGACATACCCCCAGATTACGCCGATGTGATGCAGCTCACAATCGTGCGGAATCCGCTCACCGGGCGGCGCTGCGCCGGTAGGCGATGGCTCCGAGCCCGGCGAACACCGCGAACCACACGATGATGTTCACCACCGCGACGAGCGGCGAGACGTGCGCCCCCGAGAACTGCCAGCCGCCGGTGATCGGGTACCGCGCGAGCGTCGCGACCCCGTACATCGGCGTGAACTGAGCAGCCGTCAGCGCCCAGCCCGAGAGCGGCAGGAACACGTTGCCCGCGAAGGCCAGCACGGTCAGCAACAGTCCCGGCACGTGCATCACGATCTCGGGTCGCAGTGCGAGGCCCAGCGCCAGCCCGAGGGCGCCGAACACGGCGGAGCCCAGCCAGGCGATGAGCAGGGCCGCGGCGAAGGCGCCGGTCTCCACCTGCGCGCCGGTCGCCAGCGCCAGCACCGCGATCACGAGCACCGGCACTGCGGCGACGGTGAGCGCGCCGATCACCTTCGACGCGAGGTACCCCGCGGGCCGCAGCGGCGTCAGCTGCACCGTGCGGACCCAGCCCGTCGACCTTTCGACCGCCACCTGCGCCGCGGTCGTGGTGGCGGCCGACGCGGCACCGTAGAGCGCGAGCCCCGCCGCCATCCAGGACGCGAAGTCGCCGTGGGCGAACCGCACGTCGACCCCCTTCTGCCGGAACAGGGCGACGTAGAGGATCACCGGCAGCACCGTCGTGATGATCAGCGTCTGGCGGTTGCGCAGCTGTCGACGGATGTCGAGCGCGAGGAAGCGGGGAGTGAGCCCCGCGAGGGTGGTGGTCATCGTGCGTTCTCCTTCGTGAGCTCCGTGGTGAGGGCGACGAACGCGTCCTCCAGGCCGTGCGTCGTGGCCTCGACGTCGCGCGCGTCGGTACGGGTGAGCAGGAACCGCAGGGCCTCGTCGGAGGCCTCCGCGTCGGCGGTAAAGACGGTGCGCGCGCCCCGCACCTCGGCCACCCGGACGCCGGGAACGGCGGCGAGGAGGGCGGAGGCACCGTCGGACCCGACGACGGCGGAGAGCTGCCGGCCGGTGGCGACGGCCCGGACCTCGGCGGTCGGGCCGTCGGCGACGATCGAGCCGCGCGCGATCATGACGACGCGGTCGGCGAACTGGTCCGCCTCGTCGAGGTAGTGCGTCGCGAACAGGACCGTCGAGCCGCGTCCGGCGTCGGCGCGGACCGACGCCCAGAAGCGGCGGCGGGCGTCGACGTCCATGCCCGCGGTGGGCTCGTCGAGGATCAGCAGGTCCGGCTCCGCGAGCAGCGCGAGCGCGAACCGCAGGGCCTGTTGTTGGCCGCCGGAGCACTTCCCGACCTGCCGCGTGCGGATCCCGTCGATGCCCGCGCGGGCGATCGCGGCGCGGGGGTCCGAGCCGGGATGCAGAGCCGCGACCAGGTCGACGGTGTCCTGCACCGTCAGAGTGGGCAGCAGGCCGCCCGATTGCTGGACCGCGGCCACGCGGCCCTGCGCGACCGCCTCCCCGGGCGTCCCGCCGAAGACGGTGACCGTCCCCGCGTCGGGCGGGATCAGGCCGAGGATCATGTCGATGGTGGTGCTCTTGCCGGCGCCGTTCGGGCCCAGGAAGGCGACGACCTCGCCGGATTCGATCGTCAGGTCGAGGGTGTCGACCGCGGTCATGACACCGCCGTCGGCGGCGGGATAGGTCTTGGTCAGTGATCGGAGTTCGAGTGCCGTGGACATGCCGCCCACGCTGCCCTGCGGCGACCGCGCCCGGATCCACCCGCGGGTGGAGACCGGGGTGGATCCGACCCTGTGATCCACATCATGTTCGGCGTAGATTTCCCTCATGCGTATCCGGATCCCCGTGACCCTGGCGGCACTCTCCGCGGCGGTGCTCGGGACGGCCGTTCCCGCCGCGGCCGCGCCGTCCGCGAGTCCCCCGCCCGCCGGGGCGCTGCTGCAGCAGTTCGCGCGGAACCAGCTGCAGAACTGCTCCGCGATCTGCCCCTACGCCGCGCAGGGCGTCCTGACGGTGCCGGCCGGGCTGGTCGCCGCGCCCGGCGCGGCCCTGATGGCCGTCGGGGCGGGCCGGACCCCGCTCGCCGCGCTCGGGGCCGGCGCCGCTGCCGTGTCGGCACCGGCGAACGCGGCGATGACCGGCATCATCGGCAACGACCTGAACCAGGTCGTGCCGCGGTTCCAGAACGGCGTGCTCGTGGGGACGATCGACCTGATGCGGATCGGCGAGGGCACCGGCACCGTCGGCGCGCTGCGCACGGATCTGCTGGCGGCCCTGCAGGAACCGCTGCCGCCCGTGGCCCCGACTCCCCCGCCGTTGACCACGCCGCCGCCGTTCGGCAGCGCGCCCGCTCCGCAGGGTCCGGTGGAGACCGCGGTGGTGGGAACCACGAACACCTTCTTCGCGGCGGCGTTCTACGTCCCCGAGCTCTCCCTGCTCGGCGCGACGCAGACGGCGAACGCCGCGGCCACGACGCTGGCGGGCACGGGTGACCCCTCAGCGGCGGTGTCCGCCGGCGCGGACGCGGCGGGCGCCGTCGCGACGGAGAACGCCGCGATCCTGTCCGACGCACTGTCCCGGAGCGGCGGGACGCAGCGGACCGCCGACAGCACTGCCGACGCGGGGACGGACGTCAGCACAGCTCACAGCGACTGATCACTCAGCCCGCGGCCGCAGCGCGCGCCGCGATGCGCGCCCGAACCTCCGGGCGCCGCAGGGGCGGCACCGTCTTCGGCGGCTGCCGGCGCGCGGGCAGCGCGTCGAGCAGTTCCTCCGTGGCGGCGGTCACCTTGGCGACGGCGAGCTCGAAGGCCTCGCGATTGGCATCGCTCACCTTCTGCACGCCGGAGACCTTGCGCACGTACTGGCGCGCGGCGGCCTCGATCTCCTCGTCGGTGGCCGCGGGCTCGAGCCCGCGCAGTTCAGTGATGTTGCGGCACATGCATCCACGCTACGTTCGAATCCGCCGGATCGGAACCCTTCCGATCCGGACACGGCACCGACAGGCTCGCTCACGTGAAGAATCTCGACGCCGACTGGTGGTCTGTCATCGTGACCGGTGTGATCGTGCTGGCGGCCGTCGCCGGCGTGCTGCCGAGGATCGGCTGGTGACCGCGGACACTGCGGCGGGTGACACCGTCATCGAGGCGCCGCCCGGCCCGCAGCGACTCCTGGCCTATGCGCCCGGGGTCCTGCTGCTCCTGGCGATCGGGTTGCTGGCGAAAGTCACCGAGTCCTGGGTGAACGGCACCGTCAAGGCCCATCACTGGACCTTCCCGAACATCGAGTACGTCCTGTGGGCGATCCTGTTCGGTCTGGTGGTGGCGAACACCGTCGGGATCCCGAAGATCTTCCGGCCCGGGATCGGCAGCTACGAGTTCTGGCTCAAGATCGGCATCATCGCGCTCGGCTCACGGTTCGTGCTCGGCGACGTCGCGAAGCTGGGCGGCACGAGTTTCCTGCTCATCCTGGTCGACATGACGATCGCGGGCGCGATCATCCTGCTGGTCGCACGGCTGCTCGGCCTGTCCGGCAAGCTCGGCAGCCTGCTCGCGATCGGGACCTCGATCTGCGGGGTCTCGGCCATCGTCGCCGCCCGCGGCGCGATCCGCGCGCGGAACTCCGACGTCTCGTACGCGATCACGGCCATCCTCGCGCTGGGCGCGGTGTCTCTGTTCACGCTCCCCGCTCTCGGTCACCTGATCGGCCTCACCGACCACGAGTTCGGTCTCTGGGCCGGCCTCGCAGTGGACAACACCGCCGAGACCACCGCCACCGGCTATCTGTTCTCCGACGAGGCGGGCAAGCTCGCCGTCGTCGTGAAGTCCACGCGCAACGCGCTGATCGGCTTCGTCGTGCTCGGCTTCGCGGTGTACTGGGCCTCCCGCGGGCAGGCGGACGCGATCGCCCCCGGCGTGGGTGCGAAGGCGCGGTTCGTCTGGGACAAGTTCCCGAAGTTCGTGCTCGGCTTCCTCGCGGTCTCGGCGCTGGCCACCTTCCACGTGATCGACAAGGGCGGCCTCGCGAGCCTCGCGAACTTCTCGAAGTGGGCCTTCCTGCTCACCTTCGCGGGGGTCGGCCTCAACACCGACCTCCGCGAGATCGCGCGGACGGGGTGGCGGCCCCTCGCCGTCGCCGTCGTCGGCCTGGTCGTCGTGGCGACGGTGTCCCTGGGCCTGGTCCTGTTCACGGCGCGCGTCCTGCACTGGGGTGTCGCCGCCGGCTGAGCGCGACCACACCCCGCCGCTACGCGGTCCCGTCGACCAGCGGCCGGACGAACGGGAAGGCCAGTGTGGCACGGATGTTGACGCCCGCGAGCAGCATGACGATCCGGTCCACACCGAGTCCGAGGCCGCCGGTCGGCGGCATGGCGTACGTGAGGTCCTTGAGGAAGCCCTCGTCGAGCTGCATGGCCTCCGGGTCGCCCGCGGCCGCGGCCATCGACTGCCGGGTGAGCCGCTCCCGCTGGTCGACCGGGTCGTTGAGCTCGGTGTAGGCGGTGCCCAACTCGGCGCCGAAGCCGACGAGGTCCCACCGCTCCGTCAGGTTCGGGTCGTACGAGGTGCGGCGCGTGAGCGGCGAGACCTCCACCGGAAAGTCGCAGTAGAAGGTGGGGTGGGTCGTCCTCCTCTCGACCAGCGCCTCGTACAGCGCGACGACCAACTCCCCCGCGCTCGCCGTGGCAGGCGCGGGAACGCCGAACCGGCCACAGACCGACGCCGTCTCCGCGCGGGTCGAGCCCGACGTCAGCTCCGTCCCGACGGCCCGCGAGACCGCCTCATGCACCGTCACGACGGGCCACTCCCCGCTCAGGTCCACCTCGCCCTCCGGACGCAACGCCACGGGGCGGCCGTTCATCGCGACGGCCACGGCGAGGATCACCTCGCGGGTCAGCACGCGCATGGCGTCGTAGTCGCCGTAGGCCTCGTACGCCTCCAGCGCGGTGAACTCCGGGTTGTGCGTGGCGTCGACACCCTCGTTGCGGAAGTTGCGGTTGATCTCGAAGATCCGGCTCATGCCACCCACCGCGAGACGCTTGAGGTACAGCTCCGGCGCGATCCGCAGGTAGAGGTCCTGGTCGTAGGCGTTGATGTGCGTGGTGAACGGGCGCGCCGCTGCGCCGCCGTGCACGCCCTGCAGCATCGGGGTCTCGACCTCCGTGAATCCGCGCGCCGCGAACTCGGCGCGTAGCGCGGCAACGCCGGCCGAACGCCGGTACAGCAGGTCCACCGCGTCGCGGTTGGTGATGAGGTCCAGCAGGCGGTTGCGCGTACCGTCGGCGATCCTGGCGCGCAACGCGGGCACCGGGCTCAGGCACTTCGCCGCCATCCGCCACTCGTCGAGGCGCACCGATAGTTCGCCGGTGTGCGAGCAGATCACCTCGCCGGTCACGCACACCAGGTCACCGAGGTCGACGAGGGTCCGCCACGCGGCGCGGGCCTCGGCGGGCGAGCCCGCCCGGTCGGCGAGGACCTGCAGGCGCGCG
This sequence comes from Tsukamurella sp. NPDC003166, assembly GCF_040611135.1. Lineage (NCBI taxonomy): Bacteria > Bacillati > Actinomycetota > Actinomycetes > Mycobacteriales > Tsukamurellaceae > Tsukamurella > Tsukamurella sp. NPDC003166. The sequence continues at coordinate 3,245 of NZ_JBEXNL010000015.1, read as the reverse complement.
CCGTCCTCCTCCAGCACGGCGAACGTGACGCCGCCGAAGTCGCGCAGCGCCCGCACCCGCCCGGTCACCGAGACGACGGTGCCGTACGCCGCGTCCGGTTCGCGGCGCGGGTGCGCCGCGCGGATCTCCGCGAGGCCGTGCGTCCGGGGCACGGACCTCGGGTAGCCCGGAATCCCAGCCGCCTCCAGCGCGTCCAGTTTGCGGCGCCGGACGCGTTCCTGCTCGGACAGCCGGGGCGCGGGCGCCTCGCGGACGAGCAGTCGGGCCTCGTCGGCGAGGAGCGCCGCGGTGAACCGCGGGTCCCGCGCCGGCTGGTCGTCGGGGCGGCCGGGCCCGGTGAGGAACTTCGGGATCAGGTGCGGGATGTACCCCTCGGCGATCGCGACGGCGATCACCGTTCGCACGACGGTCAGCGCGGGGTCGTAGCAGAGCAGCCGCGGCACCCACTCGGGACGGTACTTCTCGTTGGACCGGTACAGCGTCTCCATCTGCAGGAAGCGCGACGCGAAGCCCAGGACCGCGTCGCTGAGCCGGGTCACCGGGCCGGCGCCCACGTCGTCGGCGCCGAAGAAGACCGCGCGGAAGATCGCGAAGTTGAGCGAGATCCGTCGCACCCCGATCGCGGGGGCCTGCTCGACCACGTGGGTCACCATGGCCTCGATCAGGCCGTTCTCGGCGTCGGGCGAGCGGCGCATGAGGTCCAGCGACAGCCCCCGCGCTCCCCACGGGACGAAGGACAGCAGGCCCTGCGGAGTGCCCTCGGCGTCGCGGGCGGTGACCAGCACGCACCTGCCGTCGACGGGGTCGCCCAGCCGACCCAGCGCCATCGTGAAGCCGCGCTCGGTGTTCTGCCCGCGCCACGCTTCGGCCAGCCGCACGACCTCGGCCATCTCGTCGGCGGTCACCTCGGCGTGCCGACGGACGTCGATCGTGTAACCCGCCGCGCGCAGCCGCGTCACGGCCTGCCGCACGGCCCGCATCGGGCGGCCCCTGAGCGTGAAGGCGTCGACGTCGATGATCGCCTCGTCCCCCAGCGTGAGGGTCTTCAGACCGGCGCCGGCGAACATGCGCGCGGCGTCGACGGACGCGGCGCTGACCGCCGGATAGCGACTGTGCTCGCGGCAGTGCGCCAGCCAGCTGTCGATCGCGGCGGGCCATGACTGCCGCTCTCCGATCGGATCGGCGCTGGCCAGCGACACCGTGCCGACGTCCCGGAAGGTGATCGCCGCGCGAGCGTCGGGCGCGAACACCACCGACTTGTCGCGGCGGGTGGCGAAGTAGCCGAGCGAGTCGTCCTCGCCGTGCTCGAGGAGCAGCCGCCGGACCGCGGACTCGTCCTCCTCCGTGAGCATCTCCGAGCCGCGCGAGGCCCGCCAGATCACCATCACCGTGAGTACCAGCACCGCGGCGGACAGCCCGCCGGAGACGGAGTACACCCAGCGGAACCCCGACCGCCCGTCGAGCAGGAAGTCCTGACCCGGCGGGACGATCACGCCGAACGTGCTGCGCAGCGCCCACGTCGCCTTCTCCGCAAGGGTCGTCAGCGTGTGCGGGAACATCGCCGTGAGGGCCAGGGTGATCGCGTACGCGACGACGAAACCACCGATCAGCGTGCCCGCCGCAGCGCCCCGCGAGCCCGCGGTCAGCCGCGCGGGGAAGGCGCGCCGAGACGTCGCCACCGCGACGAAGCACACGCCGGCGAGCAGCGTCGCCGCGGCCGCGCCCGACGCGGACTCGCGGACCGACCAGTACACGTCGAACAGGTGCGGGGCGCGCCCGAACCGGGTGTCGCCGGTGGTGATCGCGACGAGGTCCACCGCGTTCGACAGCGTCGTCAGCGCCATGAGCACGAGGGTCACGGTGTGCGCAGCGCGCAGCCTGCGGCGCAGTGCACCGCTGAGCAGCGTCAGCAGGGCGACGACGAACAGGCTCGGTTCCGTCGGGACGCCGAGCGCGCTGATCATGTCCGCGAGCACCAGGAACAGGTGCTGCCCGTGGAACAGCAGGGTCAGGAGCGAGACGAGCGCGGCCGCGGCCGTGAGCCGGGCGAGCCACTTGGCGACCGCCCGCGCGAACCGGTCGCGCCGCTCGTCCGTCGTGCGCGGCGGGGAGGAGTAGCTGCGGTGGGCCGGAGCGAGCACCTCGGGCGTCATACGAGCGCCGCGACCTCGTCCGCGCAGCCCCAGCTCAGCGTGACCCCGGCGCCGCCGTGTCCGTAGCAGTGCACGACGTCCCCCTCGCGCTCGAGGCGCACCGTCGGGCGGGAGGGCCGCAGGCCGACGTTGTGGCCCAGCACCCGCGCATCGCGCAGCTCGGGTACGAGGTCCCGGGCCCGCTCGAGGATGGCGTCGGCGGTGGCGGGGTCCACGGTGAGGTCCTCTGCGCCGTGGTCCTCCGTGCCGCCGACGACGATGTCGCGCGAGCGCGGCACCACGTAGGTGGTCACACCCAGGTCCAGGGCGGAATCGTCGATCCACCAGCGGTCGACGCCCACCTGCTCGAGGCGGACGACCTGCCCGCGGACCGGCTCCATCGACGCGTCGCCGACCAGCTCGCGCGCGCCGAGCCCGGTCGCGTTGACGACGAGCCCGTTCAGCTCGTCGAGCGACCGTACGTCGCGCTGTTCGACGGTGCCGCCCAGCTCCCGCACGCGCCCCGCGAGCCAGGGCAGGTAGACGGGCATCTCGATCACCGGCGAGACGAAGCTCCAGCCCTCGGCGTACCCGGGACGCGGCTCGAGGACCCGCTCGACCGACGGCACCGCTGATGCCCACCACGGCTCCGGGACGGGCTTGCGGAAGATCTCCGTGCCCGGCGTCATGACGACACCGTCGACGCCCCGGGCGGCGAGGTCCGTGAATGCTGTGAGCGCGGTCGCCGACCAGCCGCCGACCCGGTCGCGGGGCTCGGCGAGGTAGGGGTACCAGACTGCGGCGGCCACGGCCGAGGTCACGGTGTCGACGCGGCCCGCCCGCTCCGCTCCCGGCGCCGACGGCGGGAGCGCCCGCCCGTACACGCGCACGTCGTGCCCCGCCTCCAGCAGGCGCACCGCGCACGACAGACCGATCACACCCGCACCGACGATCGTCACCCCAGTCACACGAACAGTGTGTCAGGACTAGACATCCCAGGGGCGTAGGGAGTCAAGCGGCGTGTGCGTCGATTTCAGTTCGGTGACGCCAGGCGGTGGTCTCGTTGTAGCGGTTTCGGCTGGCGAGGCAGCCGTGGAGGATGCCGACGAGGCG